>JANPCL010000135.1:0-80833 GCA_031430915.1 Hyphomicrobiales bacterium | reverse complement strand
GTGCTAGCCTCGACTAAGGGGGCTGGCCACGGAAAGACTGTTGAGAGTGAGCCCGGATCAAACGCCCCCTCCCGGCTTCCACCTTCGCCAGGAGGCTTCGGCGGACGCAGACGCCGTACTCCCCCGGCCCCAATAGGCCGAGGGAGAAAAGGGAAGCGTCCTCCTTAACTGCACATCAGCGTCATTTTTTATCGTCGACTTTATTGTCGTATTCCCCAAGTTTTTCGTCACTATCGCCAAATTTCCACGCAATTTCGGGCATGTGCAAATCAGAAAATTTTGGATTGTTTACGTCTCCGCCGACTCCGATATTGATATTCACTTTTGCTATAAGTTTCCAGTCTACGAAGGTGCTAGGCCTCAGAAAAAACAACTCCCCTGTATGTCCAACACTGTTGAAGTTTCTTACAATAGCCACCCAACAGATTTCTCCTAGTCTATCGACTGCTTTGTGAAATTCGAAATTTTCCGGATACTCTGGCGAAGATTGAATTGAAAACTCGATTTCTTCACGAGAAACTCCGTGAAGAAGTAAATTTCTAATTTTGAAAAATGCCTTAGCTATTTTATCGTCAACTCCAACTGTTCGAAACAAGTGCTCTATTGACTGCTTTGCAAATGGTCGATGGCTAGATGTCTTTCCACAAGCACTGCAAACCAGATCGCCCTTGCAAATTTGGCACTTATCAGAGACTTTGTTGGTAGGCTTTGTTAGTTCAGCAACTGCTTCTATCGCGAACCAAAAATATTGATATTGATCTTCAGGCAGTATGCAGTTCACACCTGCTGAATACCAAAGAAGCACTTTCTTTTGAATCTCTTGGCTGACGAGACTTGCGACCAGACCAACAGAACTCTGAACCTCGGCCGTGATTGCGGAAATTGCGTTTTCAGGTTGCCTTTTCAGAAATTGACGAGCTTCACGCATGTAAATTCCTGGACTCCAATCTATTACAAAAAGGTGCTGCTCTTGTCTGATTGGCAGGCTCGTAACTACAGTAATTAGGCGAAGGAAATGTCGAAGGTGTAGCTGAGACTTCGCAGCAGCATCGTCAATACTATCTGCATAAAAAAGTATCCGGCAAAGCAAGTTTTCGTACGGCAAACCTTCCGTACTTTTCACGTCAGTTTTGTCGCTATTAACGAGTAAAGCTTCATATTCACCTGACGGATCAATAAATCGTAACTCACCGAGCTCTTTTTCAATCTGTAACCGCGAACTCACAGAAAAGAGCGAATACCAGCGACGTTGTTTTTCAATCATATTGAGTCCAAGATTTGAAATTGAGATCAGTTTTTCATGCGCTTATTGGCGGCAGCATTTGTCACCCCCGCTCCACAAACGTATCAATCACCCGCTTCTCTCCCGCCTTGTCGAAATCCACTGTCAGCTTGTTCGCATCGACACTCGTCACACTTCCGTAGCCGAATTTTTGGTGGAAGACTCGGTCTCCGATTTCGTAGCCCAGTCCTTCGGCTCCGACGATTTCGCTTTTTCCGTCGTTGAATGTTGGGGTGCTTCTCAGGGTTTCTCCGCGTTGTTGTCTTTCGCTGGCGCGTTGCCAGCCGGGGGTGGCGTAGGTTGATTCTTTTTTGAAGCTGCCTGCTGTGTCGAAGCGGCTGCCGCCGTAGGAGCCTATGCCGTAGCCGCCGTAGCTCGTGGTCATGGGGACGACTTCGATGTGGTTGGCGGGGAGTTCATCGAGGAAGCGTGAGGGGATGGCGGATTGCCATAGGCCTCTGACTTGGCGGTTCTGCGCAAATGAAATTGTGGCGCGGCGTTTGGCTCTCGTGATGCCGACGTAGGCGAGGCGGCGTTCTTCTTCCAATCCGGCGCGGCCGTTTTCGTCGAGGCTGCGCTGATGGGGAAACAGGCCTTCTTCCCAGCCGGGCAGGAAGACGGTGCCGAATTCGAGGCCCTTGGCGGAGTGCAGGGTCATGATGTTGACTTCGTCGCCGTTCTCGCCTTGGTCGCGGTCCATGACCAAGCCGATGTGTTCCATGAAGCCTTCCAGGTTTTCGAATTCGCCCATGGAGCGCACGAGTTCTTTCAGGTTTTCGAGCTTGCCTTGCGCTTCTGGCGATTTGTCGTTTTGCCACATCTCGGTGTAACCCGATTCATCGAGGATGATTTCGGCTAATTCAGTGTGGGGCAGGGCTTGTCGCTGTTGCCGCCAACGGCTGAAACTTTCGAGCAGCAGGCGCAGGGATGTGCGGGCCTTGTTGGGCAGTTCGTCTGACGCGATCATGCTTGTGGCTGCGGTGCAAAGCGAGGTGCCTTGCTTGCGGGCGACGTCATACATTTTCTTCACCGACGCATCGCCGATGCCGCGTTTTGGGGTGTTGATGATGCGTTCGAATTTCAGGTCGTTGTCGGGGGACAGGACCACGGCGAGATAGGACACGGCATCGCGGATTTCGGCGCGTTCGTAAAAACGCGGGCCACCGACGACGCGGTAGGGCAGGCCAAGGGTGATGAAGCGGTCTTCAAAGCTGCGCATCTGGAATGAGGCGCGGACGAGGATGGCCATGTCGGAATAGCGTTCGCCTTTGCTGTAGAGGCTTTCGATGTCGTCGCCCAGACTGCGGGCTTCTTCTTCGGAATCCCAGTGGCCGCGGAGTTTGATTTTTTCGGTTTCGTTTTTGGTGGTGTGCAGCGTCTTGCCGAGGCGGGATTCGTTCTTGGCGATGAGGCCAGAGGCGGCACCCAGAATATCCGGTGTGGAGCGGTAGTTCTGTTCGAGGCGGATGACTTTGGCGCCGGGGAAGTCTTTTTCAAAGCGGAGAATGTTGTCCACTTCCGCACCGCGCCAGCCGTAAATCGACTGGTCGTCGTCACCCACGCAGCAGATGTTTTTGTGGCCTTGGGCGAGGAGGCGCAGCCACAGGTATTGCGCGATGTTGGTGTCCTGATACTCGTCCACCAGCATGTATTTGAAACGATCCTGATAGGTTTTGAGAACGTCCGGGTTTTCCTGGAACATGCGGAGCGGTTCGAGCAGCAGGTCGCCGAAGTCAGCGGCGTTGATGATTTTCAGGCGGGCCTGATAGTCGGCGTAGAGTTTCGCACCGATGCCGTTGCCGTAAGCATAGCCCTCGGCTTTTGGTACTTGGTCCGGGGTGAGGCCCCGGTTTTTCCAACCATCAATTAGTGTGGCAAGCTGCCGGGCGGGCCAGCGCTTTTCGTCGATGTTTTCGGCTTCAAGGAGTTGCTTGAGAAGCCGCAACTGATCGTCCATGTCCAGAATGGAAAAGCCGGATTTGAGACCGCAGAGTTCGGCGTGATTGCGCAGGATTTTGACGCCGATGGAATGGAAGGTGCCAAGCCATGTCATGCCCTCGACCATGCCGCCGATGAGCATGCCGATGCGCTCTTTCATTTCGCGGGCGGCCTTGTTGGTGAAGGTGACGGCGAGAATCTGGTTGGGCCAAGCCTTGCGCATGGTGAGGACGTGGGCGAGCCTCGTGGTGAGCACGCGGGTCTTGCCGGTGCCTGCGCCGGCGAGAACCAGCAGCGGGCCATCGATGGAGAGCACAGCGTCGCGCTGTTCAGCGTTCAGGCCTTTGAGATATTGGGGATCGGGAGCCGCCATGGCACGGGACACGTTGCCGCCGGGCTGGGGCACGTGGGGTTCGTCGTCAAAGTCAGCGAGGTCGAGCGGGTTTCGGGTCATTCAAGCAATATGGGCCTTCCGGGGCGAATCCCCCAGAGGGCTCGTATAGCAATGTTTGAGAGGCAGCGCGTAGTCCCTCATCCGCCCTTCGGGCACCTTCTCCCGCCAAGAGGGGCGGGAGAAGGCAAACACTCAGGCCGCAGCTTGAAATTCAGTCACTTTGCAGGGGACCGGGTTTTTAAAATTGCGCACTTCCTCAATCGTGGCCTGCCAGTGGGCGGCCATGTCGGTATCGCCTTGTTTCAGGCAAAATTCCGCGTGGCGAATGGCTTCGTTCAAGGCTTTGGGGCCGTGAGCGAAGACAAGGGCTTCAGCGAAATGCTGGTATCCGTTGTTTGTCATGTGAGCCTCCTTTTTTTGCTGTGCGTTCGTAAATGCACACTGGAGTCTGAATGGGGCCTGAATTTTACAGGGGTGTGACGATTATGGGGCGACTATTATGAGGGACATCAACTTTATGTGTTTTGCAACGGCACGCGCCAGCTTGCCGTCATGGGTGAGCAGTGGTGCATCGAGTTGCTTTGCCAAAACTACGAAAGGCGCGTCATAGGCTGTAACATTGTGTCTTAAAGCCCAGATTTCGCGCGTTATGGCGGCACAGGAATATCTTTTCAGTGGCATGGCTTCAAAAACAGCCAGGCACTGGTTGGCGAAACGGGCGGTAATTTTATCTTCCGATTCGAAACGACGCAGTGTGTAGAGAACTTCGAGACCAATGTGGTCTGGTGCCACAAAGTTTTCTGTCAAGAAAAGTTCCCGGAGTTTTTCGGCGCAGGCTTGATCTTGAAAGGCATCAATTACAACGGATGAATCGAGGACTATCACCTTTTCTTCTTCAGTCCGCGCAAGGCGAGCTGATAGAGGTGATTACCTCTTTCTTCGCGTGCCTCCCTGATGATACGAGCACTTTCTCCGCTGGACCAAGCCACGTTGCCTTCGCGCGGCAAGTTCACCAACATTTCGCCAAACGTTTCGGCGGTGGGTGCCTTGGCAATTTTCTTGAGTTCTTCCTTGAGAAAACTCGTGAGTGACACGTTCTTGGCGTTGGCTTTTGCCACGAGCAAACTGTGATATTCGTCCTCGAAATCCCGAATGTGAATGTGTGTACCCATGCATGCAATATGCATGCAGATTGGCGGAATGTCAAGATTTGCGCGGAAGGCCGATCTTATGTCCTACCTGCGCCGGAGTTGGCAGCGGCTTGTGATTTGCAGCCATCGCATCAATCCGCGCCTTTACATCCGCCGGGAAGTTTGAAGTTTTGTGGGTTGTCAGGTCGACGTGGCTGACCATGACTTCGAGGATGCAGGCGATCCAGCCTTCGTTTGCGTGTTTCATTTGTTGGACGTAGTGGACGCGTTTGTGGTCGTGGTCGATGATTTGTGACTCGACTGCCACGGGGTCGGTGGATTTCATTTCGCGGAGATATGAGCAATGGGTTTCAAGAGTGAAGAAGCTGTTGTTGGTGGCTTTCACGTAGTCGGGGCCCAGGCCCAGTTCGGCGAACATCTGGTCGGCGGCGCGGTCGAAAAGGACGCCGTAATAGGCCATGTTGAAGTGGCCGTTGTAGTCGATCCACTGGTTTTCGATTGTCATGGTGGTGGAGCGGTGGGGCATGGCTTGTCCGGTGATTTGTGTTAGATTTGGGCCATGGATATTCGCCCGCTTCGCACCGCCACTCAAGACGTGATCACGCGTCTGCATAATTTATTGGGGGACAGGCTTTCAACGGCACCTGCGACGCGAGAACAACATGGCAAGGATTTGACCTGGGCCGCAGGGCATCCGCCGGATGCGGTGGCGTTTGTGCAATCGACTGCGGAAGTGCAGGCCGTGGTGCAGTTGTGCGCCGAGAAACGCGTGCCGATTATTCCGTTTGGAACGGGAACCTCGCTGGAGGGGCACTTTACGGCACCGTGGGGTGGAATATCGATTGATCTCAATGGGATGAATCGTATCCTTGAGGTTCATTCTGAGGATCTGGATTGCCGGGTTGAGGCGGGGGTGACGCGGAAGGCGTTGAATTCGCATTTGAGGGACCAAGGACTGTTTTTCCCGATTGATCCGGGGGCAGATGCTTCGCTGGGCGGCATGGCGGCAACGCGTGCCTCAGGCACCAATGCGGTGCGTTATGGCACCATGCGGGAAAATGTGATGGGCCTCACGGTGGTGATGGCCAAGGGCGAGATTGTGCGCACGGGGGGGCGGGCCAAGAAGTCGTCGGCTGGTTATGATCTGACGCGGTTGATGGTGGGCAGTGAGGGTACGCTTGGGGTAATTACCGAGGTGGCGCTTAAGCTGCATGGCATTCCTGAGGGAATGGCGGCGGGGGTTTGTTCGTTTCCGAGCGTTGCGGCCTGTTGTCAGACGACGATTGAGACGATCCAGAGTGGTATTCCGGTGGCGCGGATTGAGCTGGTGGATGCGGCGCATATCAAGGCGATCAATGCCTATTCCAAATTGACCTTGACGGAAGCGCCGACTTTGTTTGTGGAATTCCATGGCACGATTGCGGGCGTGAAAGAGCAGTCGGAATTGTTTCATGCCATAGCAGCTGAACACGGTGGCGGCGATTTCCAGTGGGCGACCAAGGAAGAAGACCGCTTGAAACTGTGGCAGGCGCGGCATGATGCGTTCTGGGCAACGAAGAAGATAGCGCCCGGAAAATCGGATTCATTTTCGACGGATGTGTGCGTGCCGATTTCGCGGTTGGCGGAATGCGTGGAACAGACGCGACTGGACCTTGATGCGCATGGGATTTTCGGACCGATGATCGGGCATGTGGGTGACGGCAATTTTCATGTGGTGATGTATTGCAATCACACGGACGCCGCTGAAGTGACAAAGGTCAAAGCTGCCTATGACCGATTGATTGATCGGGCGTTGAGCATGGGCGGAACCTGCACTGGGGAGCATGGCATTGGCAGCGGCAAGCGAAAGTATTTGAGAGATGAACATGGCAATGGCGTTGATGTGATGATCGCCATCAAAAAAGCTTTGGATCCTGACAACATCATGAACCCAGGCAAGAATGCGGCACCGGATTTCGCATGAGCATCTGGCGCTCACCGGTTTTCTATTTCGGCATTGTACTGGTGCTGGCAGTGGTTTCGGCATTGGCTGCACCTTATGTGGTGCCGTGGAATAATTATCGCGGAGAGCTTGAGGCAACAGGCGGAAAATTGACGGGTCGTGACGTCACCATTGCCGGCCCGATTGCTGTGAAGCTGTTTCCCTGGCCGCAATTGGTGGCACAGGACGTGACGATTGGAAACCCCGCGGGATTCGCTGAAGGGGCTTTTGTCAAAGCCGATACGGTGCGCGTGCGATTGGCTCTGGCCGGCTTGTTCAGCGGCGCGCTGGATGTGGAGACGGTGGATATCGACAAGCCAGTGGTGAACCTGCAGCGCAATGCCTCTGGCGATGTCAACTGGATGTTTGCACCGACGGAAAAAGTGGCGGGGCAGGGCCTGCTGAAGCGGGTGAAACTTGACCAGATCACAATTGCCAATGGTCTGGTGTCCTATGATGATTTGCGCAATGCGCGATCACTGGTGTTCACAGGTTTGAATGCCACGCTTTCTGCACAATCGATTCTGGGTCCGTGGCGGTTGGGTGGCGATGCAAAGTTCAATAATGTGCCCTTGAGCGTTGTGGTCACTACGTCAGCCAAAGAAGCAGACCAGCCTTTGAAATTTACGGTGAAGCTTTTGCCGAAGGATGTGTCCTATCCCATGGCGGCAACGGAAGGGGCTTGGGATGGCACAGCATTCAAAGGCTCTGTGCGCGTCGATCCGCAGGAATTGACCGGATTGAAAACCAGCGCTGAAGGTTTGTTGAAACCACTGTCGTTGCAGGCGAAAGTTGATATATCGGCGGAGCGGGCCAGCCTGCTCGAGATCAAGATTGCGCCCAGCGACCGGAAAGACAGTGGCACCTTGATCGAAGGGGCAGCGGTTGCCGAATTTGGCACGCAAACCCAGATCCGGCTGGATTTGAAAGCGCCGCGCGTCAACCTCGACAGTCTGCTCAGCGCTGCGGCCCTCCAGTCAGCCCGGGACGGTGGGTTGTTGCAAGTGGCCAATCGCGTGATGACGGCCCTGCCTGTAAAAATGGTGGTGGATTATTCGCTTGAAGTCAGCACGCTCACAAGTGGCGGGCAGGCGCTGAATGATGTGCGGCTGGCAGGCACTGCGCAGAATGAAGCAATAAGGATCAAACAGTTTGCGGCGGAGTTGCCGGGACGGTCTGTTGGTGCGTTTGACGGGATCGTTTTTCCGGGTGCCGATGGCTCCCAGCTGGCGGGCAAGTTCACGTTTGAGAGTTCTGACATGCGAGCCTTTGTGGCGTGGCTTACGCCACTGTGGCGGGAGACAATCGAGAAACACTGGACCGGTTCGCGCGGGCATTTTGTGGTGGGTGCTGGCGGGATCGACTGGTCAACAAAGCGCTTTGCCCTCGACAATATATTGTTCAAACTCGACGAGGCACCGGGACGTGTGTCTTTCACCGCGACACATGGAGAGGCTGCTGCTTCGACGCTGATGATTGATACGGAATATCTCGACGTTGACAACTTTGTTTCCAATGGCTGGTCGGTTGTGCGCGATGGTGGTTTGCAGAATTTCGCCGCGCTGCTGGCGCGTGACATTGATGTGTCGGCGGCCAACAACCGGTTGATCGTGCGGGCCACCAAGTTGCTACTGAACGGTGTAACCGCCGATGAGGTTGCATTGGACGTGGCCGCGCGGCCGGGTGTGCTTGACATCAAACTGTTTGACATTGGCAGTGTGAGGGGTGCGCGGCTGCGTGGGGGCGGCTCGCTGGTAGACAGTGGCAATGGTCCGGAAGGCAAAGTTGATTTTCAGCTGACGGCGCAAGACCCACAAGGTTTCATGCGCCTCGCTGGATTTGAATATGGCAATGCCAGCTGGACCCAGGCGCTGGGGGCGACGTCTGTCGATGCAACGGTGAGTGTGGTGCCACAGAAAAACGGGCCGGAGTTCAAGGTGGTGGCACGGGGTGCAAGTGGCCCCATCAATGGTGAACTGGTGCTCTCTGCACATGATATTCAAACCGGGTCTGGGGCCAGCCTTGCGGTATCAGGGGGCCTGAACAGCAGCAACGGTGCGGCGCTGACAAGGCTCGTCGGGTTCGAAACAGATCAGTCAGCAGGGCGGGGTGACATCGCGTTTGAGTTCAGCGGCTCTGCGGCCAAGGGATTTGTGTTTTCCACAAGCTGGTCACTTTTTGACGCCGTTGCCCAGTTGGCGGGAACGGCTGATATCAACCAGCCTTACCTCGGCCTGTCTGCGAAGCTGATTGTTAATGCTGAACGTGGCGAGGCAGCGCTTCGCGCCTTGGGTTTGCCTTTGGCGCTGGATGGGCAGAAGCCGCTTGCAATTTCAGCATTGTTGGCTGCGAAGGACACTGATCTGTCGTTGCTTGAGGTGACGGGGAAAATGGGTGGCCGGAGTTTTAATGGCTATGCCGTGCTCACGCCGGACAGGTTTTTGTCGGTTGATCTCAATACGGACAACTTGTCGCTGACCGAAGCCTTGGCCTTGGGTTTTGCGCCGTGGCGGGCAGGGCTTGCAAAGCTTGAAGATGATTTTGCTGACCCTCGCTCTGTGCCGCTGCAGGGGGAAGTTTTCATTCACCCGGAGAGTTTCAACAGTGGAACGGGCGCTGCCGTGGTTGAGGTTGTTGCGGGGATAGGGTTCGACTTTGGCCGGCGGCAGCTCACCATCAATGCGCCGGGGGATCATGGTTTGAAGCTTGACGTGACGTTGGCAACCGAGGGAGAAAGCCGCTCGCTCAAGGGCAAGGTGCGCTGGCCGGTGGATCTGGCTAACGTTTTAAGAACAGCGTCCGGCAGCGTTTTGGGGCAGGGTGACTTGCTGGTCGAAAGTGAATTTTCGGCGGTGGGGCGTAGCCCGGCTGCAGCGCTGCAGGCGCTGGAAGGCAAGGGGCATTACTCGCTCTCGAATTTCAAATTTCCACTTATCACGCTTGATGGATTTGCAAAGGCAGTGTTGGCGGCAAAAACACCCGGTGATCTTTCTGCTGCGTTGGCGCAGCTTGAGGGAGCACCTGGAACGGATATTGGTCAGCGTATCGGAGACATGACCATCAGCAATGGTGATGTGGTATTGTCGGCTTTTAGTGTGGATATCCCGGGCGTGAAGGTTTCGGTGGGACCCAAAGTTGATGGGGTGGCAGGAAGCATCATCATGGCCACATCCGTGACGTTGGTAGACAGGCCTGACTTGCCCGCCGTTGTTGTTGGCTATGCAGGTGGCAGCGGCAATCTCACTGTGCGCAACGCCACTTCGGCGCTGGCGGCCAAGTTGGGCTATGATCTGCTGTCCAAGGAAATGGCGGAGTTGGAGCGACTGCAAAAAGAGCAGGAAGCGCTGGCCGCAAAAGAAGAGGTGCAACGGAAAAATGATGAAAGGCGCTTTGCCGAATATCAGGCCACGCGGGTTGAATTGCGCGAGCAGGGTCGCATCCGGAAGTTCATGGCGCGTTTGCGAGAGGTGCGGGCGGTAGAGGTGAGCAGTCTGGTGACCGAGGCGCTGAAGGCCAATTCAAGTGCGGTCAAGCCAGAGCTTGCGGCCCATGCACGGCGGCTTGCAATTGTGCGGGGTATCAGGGCTGCTGTGCCGCAGCCATAATGGCGTTTTGCAACACCCACACGCGAATGGCTGATGAGAGGTTTCGGTTGCCACGATGTTTGTCGATCTCAGCCACCAATGCAGCAACCGAAGTGTTTTGATATGTCGCTGCCTTCGCGAGGGATTGCCAGAACTCGGCCTCAAGCGAGATAGAGGTGCGATGGCCCGCGATGGACAGTGAACGTTTCTGCGGCTTGTCCATCAGTCCGTGTTGCGCTTGTGGGCGTCCAGATTCTGGTCGGCCTGTTGCTGCAGGGCGTCTTTCAATTTGCGTTCGGATTTTGACTGGCCGAACTTCAGGCGGTTTTCTCCAGCGACCATCTCCCTGTCGGTTCGTGCCTTGTCTTTGCGGGCGCGACGAAGGTTGATGATGTCAGCCATGGGTGAGGCTACTTCACTGCAGCACAGGCCGCGGCTTCAACAGGAGAGCCAATCATGTTGTCCAGCATGGCGCTGACCAAGCAGGCTTCGCGCTTGCGGTCAGACTGCACCATGTCCGGGGAAACATAAGTAGCGACCATGCCATTGTGATAGACGCGGGCCAGGTTATTGCCGCTGGCGCCGAAGACAATGAGCTTCTGGTCAGGGTCAACAAAGAGAACGGTTTTCTTGTCGGCCTGCCAGGTTGCGTAATCCTTTTCGGCGCACGCGGTTGCCACCTTGAAATCTCCCTTGGCCGGGATTTTTCCCTTGTCGGTGCAGGTGCTTACTTCATCCAGATAGCCATCGATGGTGAGATCAAGACCTTCCGCGTTGGGTGATTTTACGCCGGTGATTTTCTCGATAAAGCCGGGTTTGAAAACAGCCTTCATCGTGGCACCCTTCTCGTCTTCTTCAATGGTTGGAAGTGTGATTATGCCTTCATTGGGTTGAATGGGTGCTATGGCGATACCACGAAAGGCAAAGGTCGGGGCAGGCGTGTAGAAGCCCGAGAAAATGTAGATAATGGGAAGGGCGATGATGGCGGCGGCGATGCCGAACAAGAGTTTCGGGTTCATGATGGTCCCAGCATATTTTCCGGTTTGACTATGGCGTCGAAGTCATCTGCCGGTATGCCTTCCCTGATGGCTTCCTCGCGCAGCGTGGTGCCGTTCTGGTGGGCGGTCTTGGCGATCTTCGCGGCACGATCATAACCGTATTTTTCTTTCAGAGGGGTTACCAGCATCAGTGAATTTGCAAGGCCCCTGGCAATATTGTCGAGACGCGGTTCAATGCCGACGACGCAATTTTCCGTAAAAGAAACAGCAGCATCGGCGAGAAGTCTCACGGATTGCAGGAAGTTGTAGGCCATAACCGGGTTGAAGACGTTGAGTTCAAAATGACCTTGCGAGCCAGCAAAGCTCATGGCGGCGTTGTTGCCGTGGATTTGCACGGCGACCTGTGTGAGGGCTTCGGACTGGGTTGGGTTGACTTTGCCCGGCATGATCGAGGAGCCGGGTTCGTTTTCGGGAAGCGAGAGTTCGCCGAGTCCTGCGCGTGGGCCAGAGCCCAGAAAACGAATGTCGTTGGCAATCTTGAAGCAACTCATGGCGACTGTGGTGATCGCGCCATGGCTCATCACCATGGCATCGTGGGCGGCGAGGGCTTCGAACTTGTTGGGAGCCGTCGTAAATTTCATGTGGGTGATGGCGGCGATGCGTTCGGCCACTTTTTCCGCAAAACCGATGGGGGCGGCAAGGCCTGTTCCCACGGCAGTGCCGCCTTGGGCGAGTTGCATCAGATCGGGAAGAGTTTGTTCTATCCGTCTGATACCGTTGTCAATTTGCTGGGTGTAGCCAGAGAATTCCTGGCCAAGCGTCACCGGTGTTGCATCCTGGGTGTGGGTGCGACCGATCTTGATGATGTGCTTCCAGGCGTGGGCCTTGTCGTTCAAGGCGTTGCGAAGCTGTTGCAGGGCAGGGAGCAGGCGGTGATTGATTTCCTCAACACAGGCGATGTGCATGGCCGTAGGGAAGGTGTCGTTCGAGGATTGCGACATGTTGACGTGGTCATTGGGGTGCACGGGCTTCTTCGACCCCATCTCGCCGCCTAGCATTTCAATGGCGCGATTTGAAATCACCTCATTGGCGTTCATGTTGGACTGGGTGCCGGAACCTGTTTGCCAAACTACGAGCGGGAAATGGGCGTCAAGCTTGCCTTCGATGACTTCCTGCGAGGCCTTGACGATGATGTCGCCCAGTTTTGGATCAAGCTTGCCGAGTGCCATGTTGGTTTCAGCTGCGGCGCGTTTGACAATGCCCAAGGCACGGACAATCGCAGCTGGTTGTTTTTCCCAGCCGATCTTGAAGTTTTGCAGTGAGCGCTGGGCTTGGGCCCCCCAGTACTTTGTGGCGTCAACTTCAACGGGGCCAAAGGTGTCGGTTTCTGTGCGGGTAGTTTTGGTCATGACTCGCCTCTGCCTGAATGCTGCGCTGCAATAGCACCGTTGCGGGCAACTGGCGAGTCAGTCGAAGTGAATTGGACTAACCGCGAATCCAGCAGATAACCTTGCCAGTCGACTGGATTTCGATGCGTTCAATAAAAGCCCCACCCTTGGCGTAGGTTTTATTGCAATATTCGCGGGCGCGAACACGCAAGTCTTTCTTCTGCTTCTCGCTCATCGAGCTGCGTTTGTCTTTTTTTGCCGCGAAAGACATGTCGGGAATGATGGAAAGTGTAAGTGCGGCAGAAAGAGTTGTAACTGCAATTTTCGTGAAAGTCGCCATGGTTCACCCCAGAGTTGTTACTCAGGTGTATTTCAAATTCGTGGGGGAATGCAAGAGGGATATTTTCTCAAAGCGTCCTAAAATCAGTCCCAACGAGAACGTGGGTCAGTCGTAGTGGTAGCGGCAACCGATTACAATCAAGTCATCACCTACCACTTTGTATACAAAACGATGCTCCTGATCTATCCGTCTGGACCAAAAACCGCTTAAGCCAAACTTCAGAGGCTCTGGCTTTCCTATTCCTTCAAATGGACTGGACATGGATGCCTTTACCAGATCCAATATTTTCAACGCCTTCCTTCGGTCAGTTTCCAGCCAGAAGCGGAAATCTTCAATCGCTTCTCGTTCAAAGATCAAACGCATTCTTCAATTCATCAATCGATTTGAAAACCTTACCAGACTTAGACGATTTGTTTACGCGCCTTGCAGCGGCAAGCAGGCGTTTGGCATTCGAGGGCGAGTGCAGCAGGTGGGCTGTCTCCATCATTGAATCATAGTCTTCTCGCGACAGCAGAACAGCATCGCCGCCGCGCGCGCGCTTTACAATGATAGGTTCGTGGTCATTCACGGCGCGGTCGATTGCGTCCTTGAGGTTGGCACGGAGTTCGGAATAAGAAAGCATGTCCATGGTCGGCGTTGTACAATATGTCGGTACAAAACACAATGGTGCAGATATTGATCAGTTCCAGACCGGGTTGCTCCAAGCCCGCTTGCCAGCATTGTCGATCAGCACGACGCGGAACCACGGACTGGTTTTTTGCATCATCCAGCCGTCTTCGAGTTTGCGGAGGTCAAGGGTAGCTCCGGTTATGGCGCGGCCCATTTTGACGACGGTTCGGGAGATGCCGCAGACAACGGCGATGGTGTCGACGGGGGAGCAGGTGACGTGGAGTTCATGGCCGTTCAAAACGATGTCGTGGAATTGCGGGCCTTGGCTTGAATAATAGTCACCGCGTTTCAGGGCGGCGAGCAGCACATCGGGGTCGAGGCTTTCCGCTTTCACGTGGACCCAGCCGCCGAAGTGGTCGGCGTTTTTGAAGTGGGCGTCGTCGGTGGCGAAGGCGGTGAGGTGTTTGTGGTTTTCGTTGAGCAGTTGATCGAGCAGATAGAAGCCATCGCCGCGGTCGCATTCGACGGCGCAGCCGTGATTGTAGATTTCGACGGCGTGGGCGAAGGAGAGGGCGCGACCATCTTCGAGGGTGAGTTGTGACCAGGCGGGGTGGGCTATGCCGATGAAGGCTCCGGCATCAACAGCGCGTTTGGCGATTTGTGGTCCGGTTTCGCCCGGTTGCACGGGGGCGAAGTCGAGTGGCAGGCCAACGGCAAGGATATGCCACCATTCGCCAGCAGAGGTGACAGGGGCGTGGAGTTCGGCGCCGAGGATGGTGGTGAAATTGTTGCCTCTGAGATGGCGGGTGTCGGCGATGGGGTAGTTGAAGTGGTGGGTAAAATGCTCCGACATTGTGATGAAGTCGTAGCCCACGGCCTTGTAGCGGTTCACCACATCATCAAGCGGCAGGGCACCATCGGAGAGGTTGGAATGGGTGTGGAGATTGCCGCGCCAGAAACGGCCGGGGGTGGAGAAAGGGGGAAGTGATTTCATTACACACTCATTTGCATTCCCAGTTCGACCACGCGGTCTGCCGGGATTCGGAAGAATTCTATGGCTCTGGCGGATTGGTTTGTCAGCATGATGAAGATGCGTTGTTGCCAAAACGGCATTGCGGAGCGGGGGTTCAGGCGGATGGAGCGGCGGCCGAGGAAATAGCTGGCTTGGCGCGGGTCGATTTCGAGACCGAATTCCTTGCAGGCACGGAGTGCTCGCGGCACGTCTGGCTGTTCCATGTAGCCGAAATATGATTCGACGATCCATGCGCCCAGTGCGGTTTGGCGGGCCTTGACGCGTTCGCCTTCGTGGCGTGGTTCGTCGGTGGTTTCGACGGTCATGAACACCAGCTTGTCATGCAGCACCCGATTGTGTTTCAAATTGTGCATGAGGGCTGAGGGCGCAAAACGATTGTCGGTTTGCATGAAGACGGCGGCACCGGCGACACGGGTGGGGGAGCGGCGTTCGAGGCTTTCAAGCAGGCCCTCAAGTTCGACGGACTCTTTTACCAGCTTTTGCGCCAGCAGCTTTCGGCCGCGCATCCATGTGATCATCAGCAGAATGATGGTTGCACCCATGAGTACAGGCATATAGCCGCCATGGATGATCTTCAATGCATTGGCGGCACCGAATGTCAGTTCGATCGCAAGGATCAACAGCAAGGCAGGCATTGCGAACCAGCGCGGGAAAGTGCGGGCTTTCCAGAAGAAGATGATGGCGAGGATGGAGTCAACGACCATTGAGGTGTTGACGGCCACGCCATAGGCAGAGGCCAGGTTTGACGATGATTGGAAGACCAACACCAAGAGGATAACACCGATGAGAATGAGCCAGTTGATTTGGCCGACGTAGATCTGGCCGGCTTCTTCCTCACTCGTGTGGGTGATTTCCATGCGGGGCAGGAGGCCAAGTGACATGGCTTGCTGGGCGATGGAGAAAGCGCCAGTGATGACGGCTTGCGAGGCGATGACGGTGACCATAGTCGCGAGTAGCACCATGGGGATCAGCCCCCATGTTGGCGTCATCAGGAACAGGGGATTTTCGACGGCCTCCGGGTGGGAGAGGACAAATGCGCCCTGGCCCAGATAATTGAGGATCAGGCCCGGCAAAACAACGAAGGCCCATGCCAAGCGAATGGGTGTGCGGCCAAAGTGGCCCATGTCGGCGTAAAGCGCTTCGCCACCTGTGACGGCCAGAAATACACCACCAAAGACCAACAATGCGAGGCCCGGTTGTTCGACCAGCATGCGAATGCCGTACCAAGGATTGAAGGCGTAGAAGATTTCCATGTCGTCAAAAATATGGAAAATGCCGAGGATGCCCAGGATTGCAAACCACAGCAGTGTGACGGGTGCAAAGAGCGACGCAACGCCAGCGGTGCCCTTGTATTGAAACGTGAAGAGCGTGATCAGGATGGCAAGGGTCAAGGGCACGACGAGAGGTTCAAAGCCCTGGTTGATGACCTTCAAACCCTCAACAGCAGAAAGCACTGACATGGCGGGTGTGATCATGGCGTCGCCGAAGAAGAAGGCCGCTCCGATGATGCCGAGGCCCAGGACGATGCCACCTTTTTTCTTGAGAAGGGTTTCGACAAGCACGACGAGCGAGAGAATGCCGCCTTCGCCACGGTTGTCGGCGCGCATGAGCATGACGACATATTTGAGCGTGACGACGATGAGCAGGGCCCAAATCAGCAGGGACACAACACCCAGCACGGCCAGTCTTACGTCACCTCCAGCCTTGACCACGGGGTGCAGTGCTTCGCGCATGGCATAAAGTGGGCTGGTTCCGATGTCGCCATAGACCACGCCCAAAGTAGCGAAGGCCATTTTGATGGTGTTTTTCTTCCCGTCCGAATGATCGGCTGTTGTAGCGTTATTCATAACAGCCCACCCCCAGCAGGCATCGGACGAAACATCGGACGCTTTATGGCGCAGCGATTACGGCGCGGCATTCAGCAGGTAGGCCTGAGAGAGTCAAGGGCGGCACTGGCTTTGGCTTAATGGCTGGTTTGGTTGGATCGGGCTTTCGCGGTTTCCACGGCACGTCACTCATCCAATAGGCCAATTCTTTGCCACAGCCTGTTCCGTCATCGGGTTTGGGTGTCCACTGGTCTTTGCAACCGGCCATGCCTGTCGGGCATTTCATGCGAATGTGGAAATGATAGTTGTGGCCATACATGGGGCGCACCTTGGCCAGCCATGAACGATCACCCGTGGCCCATTTACACAGTTCAGCCTTGATGGGCGGGTGGACGAAAATGCGGCCCACCTGCGGGTAAAGGGCAGCGCGGCGCACCAGCTTGGCGCGACTTTCAGACCAGGCTTTCGGGTCAATTTCTGAACGGTTCTTCACCATAAGGCGGGCCGACATGGATTCGCGATCCCTGTTGGAGAGCAACTGGTCGGGCATTGGCGTGAACCAGATGTCGGCATCAAGCCCGATCTGGTGGCTGGCGTGACCTGTAAGCATGGGGCCGCCACGAGGTTGCGAAATGTCGCCGACAAGCAGCCCATTCCATTCCCCTGCGGCTTTCGCTCTGTTACCGAGGTCTTCCATAAGATTGATCAGATCAGGATGGCCCCAGTTGCGGTTGCGCGACAGGCGCATGACTTGCCATGACGGGCCGTTTACAGGAATGGCCGTGCCGCCGGAGAGACAGCCACGGGCATAGGTGCCGATGGCTTTTGCTTTCAAGTCAGCAGGGGTTTTCTGACGACCAAACAACTTCTTGGCGGGCAGTGCCATGGCGGATTTGAGGTCACGCGGTGGAGGCACTGCCATATCGCTCAAGGTTTTGATGGTGGTCACATCCTGGGCGGCAGCCGGGCTCACCCAGGCAAGACCCGCAAAAATGCCAATAGCCAGTTTATTTTTTACGGAACGCATCAAGTGACACAACCTTTTTTTCGCTTGCGGCAGTCTCACTTTCAGGGATTGCCGCCTCGTCAGTTGATTTATCTCCGCCAGACTTGTTTGTCATATCTATGACTTCGCCAGTCTTGGCCCCAGCCTCTTCCTCTATTGGCACCACTTCAAACTGCAATCCGAATTGCACGGACGGATCAAGGAAGCCCTTGATGGCGTTGAAGGGCACGATGAGTTTCTCCGGTATATTGTCGAAAGACAATTCAACCTCGAAGCGGTCTTCGTAAATGTTGAGGTTCCAGTATTGGTGTTGTAACACCACTGTCATTTCGCGCGGGTAGCGTTCGGCAATGCGGGGGCTGAGGCCAGCGCCCGGATACTTGGTGTTGAAGGCGATATAAAAATGATGCTCACCGGGAAGACCAGTCTTCTGGATCTTGCGCAAGGCATCGCGCACCACACCGCGAAGCGCATTCTGCGCCAGCTGGTCATATCGCATCAGGTCTTCGGCCATTGTTTTGTTTACTCTGGAAATTGATCGACTCAAAGCCTGTTCTTAGACCTTTCAGCCGGGGGATGTCACGCGCTGCCCGGGTTAAACTTTTTGCTTGTGCGACCTTGTCGCGAGGTTGGGTTTCTCTTGAGTTTAGCGTGATGGGGTGGCTTGTCGCAGACTACCATGGTTGACTGCTGTTGAAGGACCCAGTCCTGGACTTGCGCTATTTACCTTATGACCAAGACAAACTGCTCATATCATTTGCAGGTGGATTTGGGTGAAATCGTGCAGAGTTGCAGTTTTGATGTCCTGATCCAGTGATACCAAGCGGCCATTGTTTTTGACTGCGAGGGCCAGAAGATATGAATCTGTGATCTATCCGTGGTGTGTGAATGCGTCGGCACGGAAATGGCCGGGATCAAGCAGTGAAATGTGATCCGGCTAGAAAGCGTGATCGATTGAATCCTTCGCCATGTTCAAAAGCTTGATGGCGGATGGGATTGTTTGCGGCATGGGGTATTTTGGCTGTGAAATGATGCGCACAAATCCATTCTCTGTCAGGGGGCAACTTGCCCAGCCGATATGCTGGTTTTTCTCCCACCATTGATGCACACGCTGGTGGTGGACGTGGTCGGGCTGAAACAGCGCTATCAAGACGTTCACGTCAAACAGCGCGCGCATGGCTATTCGTCCATATCCTGCAAGGTCCTGATGAGTTCACTCGTGATCACTTGGCCCGTAGGTGCGAGCAGGGGAAATCCGTTGCGTGTGCCCGCTATAATTGATTTGCCGCTGCGCAGTGATTTTCGCGCAAGGTCTGAGATTACTTCGCCCATGGTCAAATTCTGGCGCGCTGCCAATTCCTTGGCTGCGAGGAGAACATCCTGTGAAATATCCAGTGTGGTGCGCATGCGTCAAGTTTTACGACATCTGACGGTCCTGGTCAAACTGAACGCACGTGTTGTTGACGCTGCATGCGCTTCTTCACCGGGACGGCAGAGGATTTCTGCTGCTTCTGCAGGGTTATAGCGAGCTGCGAGAAAGGGACCTCATCAGCCCTTCGGGCAGCTTCTCCAGAGGAGAAGCGACTGGTTGTTGGACCTCCCTCAACCTTGATAATTTAGGGAGGTGCTGCAGCATATCGCTTCTCCTCTGGAGAAGCTGCCCGAAGGGCTGATGAGGTCCCTTTCAGGCAACATACGATAGCACTACAAACGGGGGACTGGCAGGTTTCACTTCAAACACCCGTCGGCATCACATGGTCTTTGAATTTTTCCCGCAATTGCAGTTTTGAAATTTTGCCCGTTGCTGTGTGCGGGATGTCTTCGGCGAAGGCTACGTCATCCGGCATCCACCACTTTGCGATTTTGCCGGTGAGGTGGTCCAGGACTTGTTGTTTTGTCACGTATGCTCCGGGCTTCTTCACGATGACGAGCAGGGGGCGTTCGTCCCATTTGGGGTGGGGCATGCCGATGGCGGCAGCTTCGGCCACACCCGCACAGCCCATGGCAATGTTTTCAAGTTCGATGGAGGATATCCATTCTCCGCCAGACTTGATCACGTCCTTGGAGCGGTCGGTGATCTGCATGTAGCCATGTTCATCGATGGTGGACACGTCGCCTGTGTCGAACCAGCCGTCGCTGTCAAAGGTGTCGGTCATCTCGCCTTTGTAATAGCCTTTGGCGATCCACGGGCCTTTGACTTTCAATCGGCCAAATAGTTTGCCGTCGTTTGCAACGGTGCCATTGTTGTCATCGGTGAGTTTCATCTCTACCCCGAAGGTGGGGCGGCCTTGCTTGACGCGTTGTTTCCAGAGGTCCTCGCTAGAGTAATGTGCGGTTGCTGCTTTGGGCTGGTTCACTGTCGCCAGCGGACTTGTCTCGGTCATGCCCCAGGCGTGGATGACATTCACATCATATTTGTCCTTGAAGGCGCGCATGAGGGCTTCGGGGCAGGCTGATCCGCCGATGGCGCAACGCTCCATGTCGGGAAGGGTGACGCCTGGGTTCTGTTCGAGATATTGCAGCAGCAGGAACCAGATGGTGGGTACTGCGGCCGACATGGTGACCTTTTCAGTGACCAGTAATTCCGCGATTGAGGCACCATCCAGTTTTGGTCCGGACATGACCATGTTGGCACCGACCATGGGGCAGGCGTGGGCCAGCCCCCAGGTGTTGGCGTGGAACATGGGGACGATGGGCAGCACCGTGTCGGTGGAGCGGACCTGAAGGCTATCAACCGTCGTTGCCATCAGGCCATGCAAGACATTGGAGCGGTGG
Organism: Hyphomicrobiales bacterium; assembly: GCA_031430915.1. GTDB lineage: Bacteria > Pseudomonadota > Alphaproteobacteria > Rhizobiales > Aestuariivirgaceae > Aestuariivirga. The sequence goes on along the minus strand of JANPCL010000135.1, from coordinate 60,528 downwards.
GAGTAGAGCACGCCCTTTGGATTGCCTGTAGTGCCGCTGGTGTAACACAGGCCGCAGGCCGTGTTCTCGTCGAGTTCTGGCCAGACAAAATTCTCATTGCCTGCGGTGAGAAGTTCTTCGTAACAGACGACATTCTTGAGAGACGTGTCGGGCATATGGGCGCGGTCGGTCATGACAACGAAACCTTTGACCCGGGGCAGGGTGCTTTGCAGTTTTTCAAACATTGGCACGAAACTGAGGTCGGTGAAGATCCACTTATCTTCTGCGTGGTTGATGATGTAGGTGAGTTGATCGGCGAAGAGGCGCGGGTTCAGGGTGTGAACAACGGCACCAAGACTCATGATGCCATACCAGATTTCCATGTGGCGGTAGCCGTTCCAGGCCATGGTGGCGATGATGCTGCCTTCTTTCAGGCCGAGTTGTTTTTTTGCTGCACTTCCCAGTGAACGGGCACGGCGATTTGTATCGCTGTAGGTTTGGCGATGGATGGGACCCTCGACGCTGCGGGAAACAATCTCGCGCTCGCCATGCCAGTTCGCGGCATGGTCCAGAATGCGGTGCACCAGCAAAGGCCAATCCTGCATCAAAGCTTTCATGTGTCGTCCTCCCCGATTAAAATGATTGAAGCGCAGTTTCAGCTGGAGCGCCAGTGCCGCACTATCAAGTTCCGGTCTTTAAGACTTGCTCCAGTATCTTCCTTACTATAAGGTAAGGCGATAGGATTGCCATCATGTCAACAGCAACAATCACCGCCAAAGGCCAGATCACCATACCAGTCGAAATCCGGCAGGCACTTGGACTTGATGCTGGAGACAGGATATCTTTTGAAGAGATTGCGCCAGGCAAATACAGCTTTGAGCCGACTCAAGGATTGCCAGTGACTGCAATCAAAGGCATGTTTGGACCAGCAAAGAAAAGTGTATCTATCGAAGAAATGAATGCAATTATTGCCCGGCGTGGCGCTTCAGCCAAGTGATTGGTCTCGATACGAATGTCATGGTGCGCTACATCATGCAAGATGACGTCAAACAGTCGAAGCTGGCATCGGCTCTGATTGAACGGCTGACTGAAGAGCAGCCAGGCTTCCTGTCGTTGGTTTGTGTCATTGAACTCGTGTGGGTGCTGGAGTCAGCTTACACGTTAAAGCGCCTTCAGATTGTTGAAGTTTTGTCCAGCCTGATCAGTATTGACGTATTTAAGATCGAGCGCCTCACGGTTGTCACAGCAGCATTACGAAATTTCAAAACGGGCAACGCTGACTTCGCCGACTGCTTGATTGAGCGATCCTCGGTGCATGCTGGCTGTGAGCGAACCATGACTTTCGATCAATTGGCTGCTCGAACCGCGAATATGGTTCTGATCCAATGATGACAGAAAAGTGCTGGCTTCTGTTGCCAGGTGCCAGCGAACCCCGCCTTACGTCGCTAAACGCAAGGGCTTAATTCCCAGTATTTCGCACTGCGTTACGCAGCGAGAGCAACCGGAGCATAGTTGTTATCATTTGCAACTATAAAATAGCCCGATAACGTCGGTACAATCACGAGCAAAAGACCACCCTTTACACCTCAGTCGATCCTATTTCGCCCCCATCAGAGCCATTTGCGGCGGGTGACGCTATCGCGGTTTTGAAGGAAAACCGCTGTCGCGTTTATCCGCCATTTGCAAGCAAATGGCTTTGGTGGAGGCGCCGGGTACTGCCCCCGGGTCCTAAAGGCTTATTACGATAGCTGTTTATCACCATAGTCACGCCTTGCGACGGGACAACCCATATATAAAGGCTGCAGCACCAAAAACAAGCCTTTCGCGTGGCGTTCGAACCAAAGTGGTTTAGCCCTTCCAACCGGTTAATTTAGTGTTATAGTCCCGCCCGCAACCGGGGAATGGTTGTTGTATAACCATTAGAAAAGTCAGAGGGGATATTCATGGCCGACTATGCTGCCGACATCGCGAAGTACACAACCAAAGTAAACGCGACTGCTGTTGAAACGATCGTAAAATTCTGTGGCATCGCGCTGAAAGGCAAAGATTCGCAATGGGTTTCGGTAACCGATCCGGCCGAAGTGAAGCGCGTCGTTGACGGCTTTTGTGCCAAGAAACTGGGCCTGGACGCAGGCAAAGCGGAAGCTGCCGTGAAGGCAGTTGGCGAGAAGATGAAGGCTGACAAGACCAAGCACCGTGTCACGGTATATTACCTTATTGCCGAACATACGGGCACGATGGGCAAGATCAGCTGATCTCAATAATCAGTTATCAACAAGCGGCGGCACCTGGGTTCGGGGCCGCCGTTTTGTTTTTGGGAATCGTGCTAAGGACTGTTCATGCAACAGTATCTAGCTCTCATGGCGCATGTCCGTGCCCACGGTGTGAAAAAGGAAGACCGGACGGGCACCGGCACGCTTTCGGTGTTTGGACATCAATCGCGCTATGATCTGCGGCGAGGGTTTCCACTTGTCACAACGAAGAAGTTGCATCTGCGCTCCATCATCCATGAGCTGCTGTGGTTCATCCGGGGTGAGACTAACATCAAATACCTGCGCGACAACAAGGTCACGATCTGGGATGAATGGGCGGATGAGAAGGGTGACCTTGGCCCTGTCTATGGCGCGCAGTGGCGGTCATGGCCAGCACGGGATGGGTCCACAATCGACCAGTTGGCGGATGTTGTGGCGCGCATTAAAAAGTCTCCGGACTCGCGGCGCTTGCTGGTCACGGCCTGGAACCCTGCGGATGTGGACAAGATGGCGCTGCCGCCGTGCCATTGCCTGTTCCAGTTCTATGTGGCCAATGGGGCGTTGTCGTGCCAGCTCTATCAGCGTTCGGCTGACATCTTTCTCGGGGTGCCGTTCAACATCGCGTCCTACGCGCTTCTCGTCCACATGGTGGCGCATGTATGTGGACTTGAGGTAGGGGATTTTGTGCATACACTGGGTGATGCCCACATCTATCTCAACCATCGGGAACAGGCGGATTTGCAATTGAGCCGCAGCCCCAAGGCGTTGCCACAGTTGCGGATCAAGCGGGACGTGTCGTCGCTGGAAGATTTCAGGTATGAGGATTTCGAATTTATTGGTTACAGTCCGGATGCAGCAATTTCAGCCCCGGTTGCGGTGTAGCGCTGATGTTTCGTTTGGGTGCGGATTTTCAGGCGGCGCGGCAAGGTGATACCTATGATGCGCGCACGGGGCAGTGGTGGCTGTGGGCGGTTCTGTTTTTTGTGTTGCAGTTTGTCGTCCTGTCGCTGGCGCAGGTGCTGACCAGCTATATTGCCTATGCAGCGATGTTTGGGGGAATGCCAGACTTCGCCCAACTCGATGCAGAGTTTCAGGTGCGCATGGCCAAGGCCTTTCTGGTGGGCATGTTTCCGGCTGCTGTTCTTGGGGCGCTGTTTTCCTGGTGGTGCGGGGGATGGGCCAACAGTTCGCATGATCGGGGCATTCCCTTGCGCTGGCCGGATATGGGGGCTGGCGGGTGGGCGTTAACGATAGTTGCTGTGATTGGATTTCTGTATCTGGCCTACATCGTTACCTTCACAGTGCTGGGCATTGATCCCAAAACCTATGCACCAACGGCCAAAGGACTGAATGATCTCTCGTCATCGGCGGGCCTGGTTGAGAAAACCATTGCTGATCTGGTGGATGAGCCTTGGTTGTTTGCGATTGCCCTGCCAGGCATTGTGTTTGGCGCACCGCTGTCGGAAGAATTGATTTTTCGCGGTGCCCTGTTTTCAGCGCTGCGGCAGAGCTGGGTGGGCAAAACCGGAGCTGTGGTTTTGACGGCGGCCGTGTGGGCGCTGGTGCACAGCTCATCGGCGCCATGGCTTTTTGTGTCGATGATTTTTCTGATGGGATTGGTTCTCGGACTATTGCTGCTGCGCTTTGGCAGCCTGTGGGTGACCATCATGGTGCATGCCGCCTGGAATGGGCTGACCACACTTGGTATTTTCGGCACGATTGGCGGATCATGACCTTGATCTCGCTGGTTTATGCGCGCTCGCGCAACGGGGTGATCGGGGCAGACGGTGGCTTGCCGTGGCATATTCCGTCTGATCTCAAGCGCTTCAAGGCTACCACTCTGGGCAAGCCCATTGTCATGGGGCGGAAGACTTGGGAGAGCCTGCCGCGCAAACCTCTACCGGAACGTCTGAACATTGTGCTGACCCGGCGCAGGGATTTCGCGGCAGAGGGTGCTCTTTTAGTGCATGATGTAGGTCAGGCGCTGCAGGCTGCTGGTGATGTTCCGGAGGTTTGTGTGATTGGCGGGGGCGAAATTTATGCGCTTTTTTTTGACCGCGCGGCGCGGATTTATGAAACAGTTGTGGATTTGGATGTGGCGGGTGATACCTATGCGCCGGAGCTGGACCCCGCAGAATGGCAAGAAACAGACCTGGTCCAGAGCGAGCGGGGGCCGAATGATACTGCCTCTTTCGTCACCCGCGTGTTTGAGCGCAGAATGTGAAATGTCTGTAACCTGGCGGTCAAGCCGTCGCAGCCATTGGACTTTTGAGCTTGCGCTGCCTATATCGCCAACAACTGATATGTGGATCAAAGGATATACACTCGATGCCGTGGAACAAGGATGATGAAGGTGGTGGCCAAGGGCCTTGGGGTCAGGGGCCGAAGAAGCCAGGCAACCAGAACAACTGGGGCGGCGGCAATCGCGGACCCGGCAGCAACCTTCCACCTGATCTTGATGAACTGCTGAAGCGCGGCAAGGACAGTTTGAAGAATGCCATTCCCGGCGGTGGCGGGCGTGCAACGTGGCTGGTGCCGGTCGTGCTGGCAATGGCTGTTGTTGGTTTCAACTCCGTCTATCAAGTGCAGCCCGATGAGCGCGGCGTGGTGATGCGGCTTGGCAAGTGGAATCGCAATGCTGATCCCGGCTTGCACTTTGCGCTTTGGCCCATGGAACGCATGGAAAAGCCCAAGGTTGGTTCGGTGCGCCAAATCAACATTGGTGCTGAAAACAACGAAGCCACAATGCTGACCAGCGACAAGAACATCATCAGTGTTCCGTTTTCCGTATTCTGGCAAATCACAGATCCAAAAAACTACCTGTACAATGTTGCTGACCCTGAAGAAGTCATCCGCAACGTTGCCCAGAGTGCCATGCGTGAAGTTGTCGGACAAACAAAAGCGCAACCCCTTTTGACCAACGGCAAGGACCTGGTGGCCGCAGATGTGATGCAGATCACCCAGACGCTGCTCAATGAATACAATGCCGGGGTTTCTGTTACGGCTGTCAACCTTGGTGACGTTCAGCCTCCGGCGGAAGTAGCCAATGCTTTTGCCGAAGTGGTGCGCGCAGGCCAGGACCAGCAACGCTTGATCAACGAAGCTGAGCAATACAAAAACCAGCAGTTGCGACTTGCAGAAGGTGAAGCCGCAAAGCTGGTCGAAGATGCAAATGCCTACAAATCTTCCGTAGTGGCTGATGCACAGGGTGAAGCAGCCCGATTTGTGTCTATCTACGATCAATACAAGATCGCCAAAGACGTAACGCGCGAGCGCATGTTCCTTGAAACCATGGAACAGGTTCTTGGCCGCACCAACAAGATCATCATTGGAAGTGGCAAGGACGGCCCCGGCGTTGTTCCATATTTGCCACTGCCTCAACTTCAAAATCGCCCGGCTACAGCGAAGCAGGACTAAGACCATGGCAATCGCAAGAAATCTGATCGGTGTAATTCTGGCAGCTCTGTTCGCGCTGTTTTACATGAGCTACTTCATCGTCAATGAAAAGCAGAAGGCACTCGTGCTGCGCTTCGGTGACATCAACCGCATTGTTGAAGAACCCGGGCTTTATTTCAAACTTCCATTTGCTGATACCGTCACCACGATTGAAGACCGTATCATGGTCTGGGAAATGAATGACCGTCCGGTACAGGATATTGCGTCACAGGTTTACAATGTTGACGCCTTGACGCTGGTTCGCATCAAGGATGCCAGACGCTTCCGTGAAACGCTGGGTGCTGATCTGGAACAGGCCCGTTCACGCGTGGCCGCCCGCATGGATTCGGCATTGCGCCAAACCTACGGACGCCGTTCATTTGACGCCGCACTGTCATCAGACCGTGCAGTGATGATGCGCGAGATAAGGGACCAGTTGCGACCCGAAGCCGACCAGCTTGGGCTCGAGATTGTTGACGTTCGCGTTCGCCGCACCGATCTCAGCGCAAATGTTCTGGATCAGACTTACGCCCGAATGGAATCTGAACGAAACGCCCTCGCGGCAGACATTCGTTCAAAAGGTGAAGCGACCAAGACCCAGCGTAACGCCGAAACCAGCCGCACCTACACCGTGAAGCTGGCAGAGGCGCGCCGTCAGTCTGAAGTGCTGCGGGGTGAGGGTGACGCTATGCGCAATAAAGTCTATGCGGACGCCTACCAGAAAGACCCGGAGTTCTTCGCATTTTATCGTTCAATGCAGGCATACAGCAAGAGCCTTGGTGCAGACGGGACGACCTTGGTGCTGGACCCAAAGTCTGAGTTTTTCAAGTATTTCGGAACGCAGAAGGACAACTCGCAAGTGCCGACAACGCCACAGGCACAGTGAGGCCATGCCTCAGTTATGCCTTGGTTGAGACTGAAATTGAGATCGGGGACAGTTTGCTTTCATGTTGCTTGCAACAGGTGAGGTGGCAAACTGTCCCCTTCATTTGTGAATGACAGAATTAAACGGAGATGCGGATATGAAGCGGCATAACAAGGGACGTTGGATGTTGGGAGTGGCAGTGGTTTCGGCTGCGCTGCTTGGAACTTCATTGACACCGCTGACTGTTGCGCCTGCACTGGCGCAGCAAACGCAAATCCTGCCGAATGTGGCTGACCTTGCAGACCGTTTGTTGCCTGCTGTTGTTGAAATATCTGTGGAGAGCAAAGTCGGGGGTGGTGCAACTACCGTTGCGCCTGAAGCACCGCCTGTGCCGGAAGACTCGCCGTTCAAGGATTTCTTTGATGACTTCTTCAAGAAAAAACAAGGTGGCGGTGACACACCTGATGGCCGCACCGTCAGTTCCATGGGCTCTGGCTTCATAATTGATGCATCCGGCCTCGTGGTTACCAACAACCATGTTGTGGAAGGCGCGGAGTCGATACAGATTCACATGCAGGATGGCACCATCATGAAGGCCGAGCTTGTGGGACGTGATCCCAAGACGGACCTAGCGGTGATCCGCGTCAAGCCCAAGGGTCCGCTGCCGACTGTCGTTTTCGGTGACAGTGACAAGTTGCGCATTGGCGAATGGGTGATGGCGATCGGCAATCCGTTTGGTCTTGGTGGGTCCGTGTCGCTTGGCATTGTTTCGGCGCGCAACCGTGACATCAATGCCGGACCTTATGATGATTTCATCCAGACGGATGCGGCCATCAACAAGGGCAACTCCGGTGGCCCGCTGTTCAACCTGGATGGACAGGTGATGGGCATCAACACGGCGATTTTCTCGCCGTCAGGCGGCTCTGTCGGCATCGGATTTTCCGTGCCTGCCAATACGGCGAAAAGCGTCGTCGATCAGCTGGTGAAATATGGCGAGACGCGGCGCGGCTGGCTTGGGGTTCGCGTGCAGTCGATGACCGACGAGATTGTCGAGAGCATGGGCCTGCCTAAAAATTCCGGCGCACTGGTGGCTGATGTAACCGAGGGTAGCCCCGGCAAGGCGGCAGGTATTGAGCCTGGAGACGTGATCACGGAATTCAATGGTCGCGTCATCAAGGACATGAAGGAATTGCCGAAGGCCGTAGCAGGTACGGACATTGGTGCCTCGGTTGTGGTGAAGATCATCCGCAAGGGCCAGCCCTTGACATTGAATGTGGTCATTGGCCGTTTGGAAGACGGTGAAAAGCTGGTTGCTGCTGACGACAAGAAAAAATCGGATGGTGCTGCTGCAACGACTGTTACGGTTCTCGGCATGACCGCATCGACGATGACGGATGAGCTGCGGGAACGCTACAAGATCGAAGAGAAGGTCAAGGGTGCTGTCATCACCGAAATTGCCCAGGATGGTGCTGCGGCTGAAAAAGGCCTGGAAGCTGGCGACGTGATCATGGAGGCGGGCGGCAAGCCTGTTGAAGTCGCAGGCGACATCTCAAAGGCGATTGAAGAGGCCTCCAAGGCCAACAAGAGTTCTGTGCTGTTGCTGGCCGCCAAGGCGGGTAAAGCTGGTGAAACCCGGTTCATTGCGCTGAAGATCAAAAAATAGACCTGGCTGCAGTTTTGTAGATCGGGTTATGCATTTTGTGCAATGCAACATTATTGTGCATTGCACAATTTTGTGTTACGGGGCGGTTAACCATAACCAACGGAGATGCCCCGATGATCGTTCAACTGAAGCCTGAAACTGAAACCGCCATTCGCGCCCGCGCCCACCAAATTTGGGAAGACGAAGGCCGCCCGAATGGCCGCCATGAAATTCATTGGCAGCGCGCCTATGAGGCGATTGTCGATGTGGCGCCCCTGAAAGTGGCCGCGGTTGCTGCTGCCCCGAAGGCTGATGATGTTTCGCTGATTGATGGTGTGGGTCCGAAGATCACCAAGCAGTTGGCAGGTGAAGGACTCGTGTCACTGTCGCAAATTGCCGGGCTGACTGCCGCTGCGCTGGCAACACTCGATACAAAGCTTGGCCTCAAGGGTCGCACAGCTCGTGAAGAGTGGATTGCACAGGCCAAGGATTTGCTCGCGGGCAAAGCGCCGCGCGCCAAGGTCGATCAGGCGAAAGTTGCGAAGAAGTAAGAGTGAGGGGACTGCTTGCTATTATTTGCAAACAGTCCCGTTTTTCATTTCCGGAATGCCGTTGCTGCTTCGGCATGCAGGGCCTTGCCGTGTTTGGCAAACAGGTCACGCCCGCTCTTGGGGTGTTCATGGAAGGTGGGGATGTCGAAATCCTCGATCGTTGCTGCTGTGGGTGTCAAGTGGTCGTGGATCCATTTTCGTTCGCGCTGGTGCGCCAGGCGCTTGTCATTTTTCTCGGATTCGTAAGCCGTGTTGGCGACGAACGGATGCTGACGGACAGAACGGGTCATTGTACACTCCACGTTGTTGAACCAAGCGAATGAGACTCTTAACCTGTAGGTAATGTGGTCCTGAACTGAGCCGCATTCAAGAGCAAGTTTGGGCAGCAATGTTTTAATGAGCGGTGAAGCTGCGGTGCAGCATTGCATCAAGCTGAACGCTGCCATTCGCCTGTCGTGAGACCAAGCAGGCGTGCCGCGCGATGTTCCAGATCCAGCTCATTGTCATGCAAAATTCCGTCGGCCCGGATGATGAGGTTCAATTCGGCCAACAGATTGCGCCGGAAGGATTCTGACGTGCGATGTTTCAGCAAAGTTGTGGCAGCGAGGATTGAAGAGTCCTGACTATGTGCCGCCGCAGCGCGGGACATGACGCGGTGGCATTTCTCCGGCGAGAGGGCAAAAAGCTTGATAAGGGATGTGCGCAGCGCAACACCTTCACAACTGCTCACTGAATAATCGACGGGCAAGGCGGCAAACAAAACCTTGGCAGCAGCGAGCAACAACTCACCATCCGCAGCAACATTTGCAGATGGCGGTTGGCTTTGCTGGCCGATGCTGTTGATCAGGCGTTCAAACATGGATGCGATTCTTTCCGCTTCCCAGTAGGCGCTGACGTGGTTAATGATCCGTTAACGGATGAATTTCACTCCGCCGCTTCTGTTTTTATATCCTCTGGAATCAGAAAGCCGCCGGATTGTCTGGCCCAGAGGCTGGCGTAAATGCCGCGTTTCTTTTTCAGCAATTGCGCGTGGGTACCTTCTTCGACGATGCGGCCCTTGTCCATGACAACGAGGCGGTCCATCGCTGCGATGGTGGAAAGACGGTGGGCCACGGCAATGACAGTTTTTCCTTCCATCAGCGTATTGAGATTTTCCTGGATGGCGGCTTCCACTTCGGAATCGAGAGCGGAGGTTGCTTCATCCAGAATGAGGATGGGTGCATTTTTCAAAAGCACACGCGCGATGGCAACGCGCTGGCGCTGGCCGCCGGAGAGTTTCACGCCGCGTTCACCGACATGGGCTTCCATGGCCTTTCTGCCATTGGGATCTGTGAGGTGTTCGATGAATTCTTCGGCATGGGCTTTCTGGGCTGCCAGCAGAATTTCAGCATCGGTCGAATCGGGGCGGCCATAGCGGATGTTGTCGCGTACCGAGCGGTGCAGCAGAGAGGTGTCTTGTGTGACGACGCCAATGGCGGCGCGGAGCGACTCTTGAGTCACGTCAGCGATGTTCTGGCCATCGATGAGGATTGCGCCTGAGCCCACATCGTAAAAGCGCAGCAGCAGATTGGCGATGGTGGATTTGCCAGCACCAGAGCGGCCGACGAGGCCGACTTTTTCCCCGGGCTGAATATTGAGATTGAGTCCGGCAATGATCTCGCGCCCTTCAACAACGGATTTTCCGTAGTTGAAGTGGAGTGTCTCGAAGGTGATCCTGCCTTTTGGAACAGTCAGGCTTTTCGCATTCGCAATGTCTGTCACGGAATTCTCGCGGGCGATAGTATCCACGCCATCTTTCACCACGCCGAAGTCTTCAAACAGCGAGGCGATTTCCCACAGCATCCAATGGGCCATGCCGAGCATGCGGTAGACGAGGCCGACAGAGAATGCGATAGCGCCAACTGTAATGGCATTGGTTTGCCAGAGCCACACAGCAATTGCCGCGGTGCTGGAGAGCAGCATGGCATTGATGATGTTCAGACATACGTTCATCTGGGTGGCGACGCGCATCGAGGCGTGCACTGCGTTCAACATCCAGCCCATGCTTTCTTTCGCGTAGTCATCTTCGCGCGAGGCGTGGGCGAAAAGTTTTACCGTTGGCATGTTGGTGTAGGTATCAACGATGCGGCCTGTGACCACTGAGCGCATATCAGCCTGCGTCTGCGAGAGCTTGCCCATGCGGGGCACGAAGTAGCGCATGGTGAAACCATAGAGCGTGAGCCAGATCATCAGCGGGATGGCGAGACGCCAGTCATTGGCGATGAAACTTGCAACGGCTGTGACAAAGAACATGGCGACCCAGGCGATGACCTGCGTGAGCTTCATCACAACGTCGCGCACACCAAGTGCGGCCTGCATGACTTTGGTCGAGACGCGGCCGGCAAACTCGTTGTGGAAAAAATCCATCGATTGCCTGAGCATGTAGCGGTGTGCGAGCCAGCGGATGCGCATGGCGAAGTTCCCGCGCATGCCCTGATTTTCAACCGAGTCTGATATTGCGGCGATGATGGGTTGTATCACCACGGCGAGTGCGGCGTAGAACAGCAGCTGCCATTTGTTGTCGGACCAGAAGGTGCTGCGATCGGCTTTGCCAAGGATATCTACCAATTGACCGACATAGGCGAAAACGCGGACTTCGATGATGGCCAGAGCTATAGCAAGGATGAAGCCCACGGCAATCAATGCATAGAACGGCCGCGTATAGAAGCGGATGAAGCCCCACGTGGTGGCGGGAGGCTTTTGGGGTTGCTCTCCGGGGAAGGAGTCAACGCGGCGTTCCAGCCAGGAAAAGAACCGGATCATTTGTGGACCATTGTTTTGAATTGAACCGGCGGGAATACGCATTGGTTCGCTGAGTCTGGCTCAGCCATCCACCGTACAGCAAGTACGGTTTTTTGCCAAGTCTGTGCCGAAAGTGGCAAATCTTGGCAATTTCCTTTCTGGGAAAATGTTCTATGTTGGAGGCAAGGACGCGGTTTGAGGGGATTGGATATGGGGCGATTTGCGGGGTTTATGCCAGAGGTAATGGAGGTGGTGCGGCGGTTTCCCGTGGCAGTGCTGTGTTGCGTCTGGGCTTTTGTGTTCAATGTCTATTGGAGCGATGACATTTTCGGTGTACTTGATGAGCCTGTAACGCTGGGACTGATGGCTGCCTTCTTCGGCGGCGGGGCTGCGCATTTGTTCGCGGAGGGGCGGAAGTGGTCGCTTGTCCCGTCGGTGGTTTTTGCGGCGGTTGTGGCCGCTGTTGCGGGATATCTGGCCTATGATCCGGCTCTGTTGCAGAGCTACCGCTTGTTCCTGTTTTTGGGTCTGGCGCTGTTGCTGTTCGTGGCCCCCTATGTGCGGCGAAATGCCGAACAGGGTGCTGTTTGGCTGTTTGGAATGCGGCTGGGGCTTGCGGCATTTCTGGCGTTGGTTGTGGGGTTGATCCTGATGCTGGGGTTGATGGCGATTGTCAGCGGTCTGAAATTCCTGTTCGGATTTGATCTGGGATATTTCGCAGAGGATCGGATCAGCGCGCTTTCGATTTATCTGGTGGGGCCACTGTTTGGTCTGGCTATGGTTCCCAGAAATCTGGATGAGGTGATTGATCTTGCCGCCCACAAGGGTGGTTTGCTGGAGCGTGGGGTTTCCATTCTGGTGAATTACATCGCGGTGCCCTTGGCCATTGTTTACGCAGTACTGCTGCATGCCTATGCAGTGAAAATCATTGCGCTGCAGAGCATGCCCCAAGGTGAAGTGGGGTTGACGGTTACCCTGTTTGCGATTGCCGGGAGCTTTGCATGGCTGGTGGCGTGGCCGTTTCGTGAGACGGGCACGCGCTTGCTGAAACTTTACTCGCGCTATTGGTTCTGGTTCCTGCCGGTGCCTGTGGGCCTGCTGGCGCTGGCCGTAGGGCAGCGGGTTGGTGCGCATGGCATGACGCCGGATCGCTATGGTTTGGTTCTGGTGGCGCTGTGGGCGGCGCTGGTGTGTGGATATTTGATGCTGCGGCGCAGCTTTGCTGACATGCGGGTGATCATTGGCGGGGCGGCAGTGCTGCTGGTGCTGGGATCATTTGGGCCGCTGGGGGCTGTGGGGTTGACGGTGAATAGTCAGATGGCGCGGTTTGAGCGGTTTTTGACGGAGAATGGGATGTTGGAGCAGGGCAAGTTGAAGGCGGTGTTGCCGGAACTAACAAGTGTTCAGAAGCAGAAAGGAATCAGTTACCTGCAGGTTTTCAGCGAGATCGAGGCTACAGACAAAATAACGGTTTTTCTGCGAGACGGGCAAGTTGGCCCCGATGAAGATTATCTAAGTCCAGACTCGCTCAGGCGGTTTGGTTTCGAAAAATACTGGGAAGACGGCGCGGCTGTCTCTTTCAGAGCAAATGTGTTCCCGACAGCTATTCCTTTCACGGACGAAGGGCGAGTGATGGGGCCGTTTTTCTTCACATCAAACAATTTGAACGGCAAGCTGGCTGAGCAACCCAGATTTGTTCGCAATGCAGGTCATCTAACAATGACTTGGACAAACACACCTGACAAACGGTCTGTGACGCTCCTTCTCGAAGAGAGGGCAATACTCAAACTGATAAAAGAAAATGAAAACTATCAGCCTGAAAATCAGCGGCCACCACTATTGTTTCCAGTCGGTTCCAATTTCATGCTCATCATTCTAGACGGCGACGGTACTTATGGAGAAACGGTTGCTACATTGAGCTCGTTGAATTTTTGGTTGATTGAGAAGAAGTGAGTGTGTTGGATGTTACGCTACGTAGAACATGGGTGACCAATATAATTTTAAGCACTCGCTATTCCAAACGCGAAACGTAGCGCAGCGGAGTGAGCGATTTGGAAGCCAGCTTCTGATGCAACGCGTAGAATCCATTGAAAGAAAGCGGGGTTCCAAATCACTCGTTCCGCTTCGCTACACTCGTGTTTGGAATGACGTCGTTTTGAAAGATTTGATTGCCAGACACTTCACGCCGCTTCTGCCAACTCCGCGCGCTTTAGTGCTGACTTCAATGCAGCCAGACATATGGGGTCGAAGGCTGTTCCTGTGTCTTTGTCCATGATGGCGAGGGCGGCTGTTGGGGACATGGCTTTTCTATAGGGGCGGTCTGCCGTCAATGCGTCGAAGACGTCGGCTGTTGTGACGATGCGGATGTCGAGGCTGATTTCGTCGGCTTTGAGGCCGTGGGGATAGCCCTTGCCGTCAAGGCGTTCGTGGTGGTGGCCTGCGATGTCGGCCATTTTTGAAAACGCTTGGACATCGCGCAGGATGTTGGCGGAATGGACGGGGTGGGTTTTGATGGTGATGTATTCTGCGTCGCTCAACTTGTCGGGCTTGTCGAGAATCGTGTTGGAGATCGCGAGTTTGCCGATGTCATGCAAAAGAGCGGCGCGGCGCAGGAAGCGGCGTTGGACTGGGCTTTGGTTCAATTCTTCGCCGATCAAATCTGCATACAAGGCGACGCGTTCGGAGTGGCCTCGGGTGAAGGGGCTTTTAGAATCGATGACCAAGGCAAAGCCTTTGGCCACGCTGTCGAGGTCGTCTTCGCTGGTGATGCGGACGTGTTCGCCGGGTTCGAGGCCGAGGACGTGGGATGCCAGTTGCGGTGATTGCAACGGTTCCCAAAGGCCGTCCCAATCGGCGAGGGCGGTGAAGACATCGACAAGGTCTGGCGCAAACCAGGTGCCACTGCGGCTTTCAATTTCGCTGATGGCAGCGGCGCGGCCTGACGAGGTGTTGAAGACATCGGCAACTTGCGCCAGCAAGGCGATTTGTGAGGCGACGGGAATGGCGCGGGCGGCGATGCCTTCGGGCTTGCCGCGCCCGTCCCAGTGTTCGTCGAGGTACTGAATGGCGCTGGCCACGGATTCGGAAAAGCCCATGAGGCGGGCAATGTCAGCACCGCGCTGGCAGCGGGCTTCGATCAACTCGCGCGAAATCTCGCCGCCATTTTTCATGATATTGATGACAGCACGGAAGCGTTCAGCCATGCCAGATTGCAAGCCGGTATGTGAGAGCACAAAGCGCAGGGCCTGGCTCAGGCTGCCGTCGATCAGTTTGAAGTCAGCTTTGAATTGCTGGTCATCAGTGAGGTAAAGCTGGCAGATGCGGGCTGCGTTGGAGGAGCAGCCCAAGTCTTTCAGGAGCAGCGTGTAGTAGAGGTCGGACAATTCAGATGGCGTGAGGTTTATGGCTTCGCCAAGGTGGGTTCCGATCCAGCAAGCGCGGATGCAATGGCCGCGTGGCTGGCCTTCGGTGAGGTCGAGGGCGTGGGAAAGGGCACCCAGGAGTTCGGCTGTGCGGATGGTTTGAGTCATGGCGAGATTGTCGTTGCTGGGTGTTAAGGTGGGGTAAAGCACGTCCAAGCGTCACGCGAATGTGAAAGAACATCGCGAGTGCTCCCTCATCCGCCCTTCGGGCACCTTCTCCCGCGAAGAGGCGCGGGAGAAGGCAAAAACGATATGCCTTCTCCCGTTTCTTCTAACGGGAGAAGGTGGCCGAAGGCCGGATGAGGGGCAACGGGCGTAAACGCAGCCAATTGTGAAGAGTGATTTGCCCGTGTATCACCCCGCGCATGGCGAGTTTTTCCCGGGTCCTTCCACTGACGATTGCTGCGGCACTTTTTCTTGAGCAGATGGACTCCACCATCATCGCGACGTCGTTGCCCGACATAGCCGCTGACTTGGGGACATCTCCAGTCTCCTTGAAGCTGGCTTTCACGACTTACCTTCTCGGCCTTACGGTGTTTTTGCCGATCAGTGGCTGGATGGCGGACCGGTTTGGGGCGAAACTGGTGTTTCGACTGGCCATTCTGGTGTTCACTTTAGGGTCGGCGTCTTGCGGGTTTTCGCAAGGGCTGGAGTGGCTGGTGTTCTCGCGCTTTGTGCAGGGTGTGGGTGGGGCGATGATGGTGCCTGTTGGGCGCATCATTCTGCTGCGTGCCGTGCCCAAGGCCGAATTGCTGGATGCGATTGCGTGGCTTACGATTCCGGCGTTGATCGGGCCTGTGCTTGGACCACCGATTGGTGGTTATATTACAACGGTTTATGACTGGCGCTGGATATTCTGGATGAACCTGCCGTTCGGGGTGTTGGCACTGGCGCTGGCAACATGGTTGATGCCGAATGTCAAAGCCGAAGTACCTCCACCGCTGGATGTGCGGGGGTTTCTGCTGTCAGGGCTTGGCCTCACGCTTTCGGTGTTTGGTCTCACGGTTGCGGGGCGTTCGCTGTTTTCGGTCGGCCAAGTGGTGGCTATGATTGTGGCGGGGCTGTTGTTGCTTGTGGCTTATTGGTTTCACGCCAAACGCACGGCAGCGCCGATCCTCGATCTCAGCCTTATGCGGTTTCCGTCGTTCCGGCATTCGGTGCTGGGGGGAAATGTGTACCGTATTGCTGTGGGGGCAACGCCGTTTCTGATTCCGCTGATGTTGCAATTGGGTTTTGGATTTACGGCGTTCCAGAGCGGCATGGTGACGTTTGGCTCGGCCTTGGGGGCGGTGTTGATGAAGTTTACGGTGTCGCCCCTGGTGCGGCGGTTTGGTTATCGCAACCTGCTGCTGGTCAATGGCGTTTTGAGCTGTGTGATGTTTGCGGTGAAGGCGAGTTTTACGGCGACCATGCCGGTGCTGCTGATGTTCGGCATTTTGCTGGTATCGGGTTTCTTGCGCTCGCTGCAATTCTCGTCGCTTAACACGCTCGCCTATGCGGATATTGACATCGGGGACATGGCGCGGGCCAATGCGCTTTATACGGTGGCGCAACAATTGTTTTTGGCGCTGGGCGTTGCAACAGCGGCCTATTTGCTGGATCTGCGGCTTTGGTGGTTTGGGCGCGAAACATTGCTGGCGGGGGATTTTTCTTTTGCGCTGCTGGTGGTGTCCGGCATTTCGGTCCTCGCGTTTTTCTCTTACGTGAAACTGGATGCGGGGGCGGGAGCATCCATTTCCGGTCGTGCAGTGGAGTAGTGGTCACATTTGTTTGAGCAGATGTGAGTGCCATTTTCTCTCGTGTTTCCGTATATTATCTAGGAACAGGAGAACCACACCATGAATCGCCGACTTTTCAACACTACCTTTGCCTCGCTTTTCGGCCTCGCCGTCGGGTCTCGCATGGCCACTGCAGATGAGATGTTTGAAATCACCAAAACGCCGGAGGAGTGGAAAAAGATTCTGTCGCCGGAGGCCTATGCAACATTGCGTGAAGAAGACACGGAGCGTCCGTTTACGTCGGCGTTAAATGATGAGCATCGCAAAGGTATTTTCAATTGTGCGGGTTGTGACCTGCCACTTTACGCGTCGGAAATGAAATTCGACTCCGGCACGGGCTGGCCAAGCTTTTTTGATCACTTGCCCAATGGCATTGGCACCAAAGAAGACAACACCTTGTTTGCTACACGCACGGAAGTGCATTGCAAGCGCTGTGGCGGGCATTTGGGTCATGTTTTTGATGATGGTCCGCAGCCCACGGGATTGCGCTACTGCATGAATGGCGTGGCGCTGAAGTTTGTACCGCTGGCGGCGTAACGACACATCACAGAGCTGGGCACTGTTTGGTGCCCAGTCTGTTCAGTTTGAAAGTTTTGTGTTCTGGGTTGTTGGACACGTCCAGTTTACGCGGCTCAAACGTGCCCTCGCTGGCGAGATTGAGATCAGCGTCGGGCACCAGCAAAACGCCGTCACCTTTTGGCTTCAATAAGAAGCTTCCGCCCAAGGCGTTGTTGTTGGCGCTGTCGAGAATCTTGCATCGGGTTTCGGTACCGCGCTCAACGCAAACAAAGCCGTTGAGCCATAGCGTGGTGGCACCGCGAAATCTCAGCCTCAACAGGTTTTCATCATCTTCGGAGTTGACGTCAAAGCCAACTTGAACGGCCATGAAGGTGACGTCCTGGCCCTTGTGGCGGGCCAGATGGTCAGCGTCATAGGTGCGGGTGAAACAGCCTTTGAGTGCCGCATGAGCGGGTTGAACAGACAACAGCAGGGCGAGGACGGCGATGCGCAACATGGTGGAGTTCCGAGGGTGAGGTTTCAGATTGCACCAGAAGGGTTTTGATCTCAAGCTTAGAACACTGCATGGTCGCCGAGAGCCAGGGTCGCTTCGCCAGTGAGGAGTTTGGCGTGATAGTCCTGCAGACGGTCGTGGCCGAAAGAGGGCGTTGCGTCAGCGTCGTAGCGGTTTCGGGCAGTGTCCCAGACCAGCATGGATTCGGTGGCGTAGTAGCGACCGATGCGAGCAAGTTCGGCTTTGTCTGCCAGCGGCGGAATAATTCGTCCGCCTACGGATAAAGTTGCGATGATGGCATCCATGAGGGCGACGGGGACTTGGCGGAAGCGGGGTGCTTGTTCGAGCATGGCGAAGAGGTGTTCACCCTGCTGGCGCGGGGTTAGAGCGGGGCCGGGGCCACCGACGGGCAGGATGGCGTTGTGTTTCGTGGCGTCGTCGAGGCAGTTCACGATGTAGCGGGCAAGGTCCGTGTCGCTGATTGGTTTGCAAGAGGTGAGCGTGCCATCACCAAACAGCAAGAAGGGTTTTCCTGCTTTCACCCGCGCCACCTGGCCTGACAGGGATTTGAAATATGCTGTGGGGCGGACGATTGAGTATGTGAGGCCAGACTTTGTCAGTTCGGCTTCGAAGGCGAGCTTGGCGTGCTGGAAGGCGAGCTTTGGTTTTTGCACGCAAATGGCCGAGAGCAGGATGAAGTGTGACGTTTCGGTGAGCTGCGCCGCCTTCAAAATATTGACATGCGCCTGATGATCAATGGCCCATGCGTCGGCGGCAAGGCCGGTGCGTGAGGCGAGGCACGAGATGACGGCGTCAAAGCGTTCGTTGCGAAAGCCGTCTCTGAGCACGGACGATGCGTCGGTGACGTTGGTCGTGCGCAAGACTGCGGTGACATCACAATTGCGCGTCTGCAATTCCGCAAGAACAGCGCGGCCAATTGTGCCTGTTGCGCCGAAGAGCAGGATACGGATGGAAGCTGACGTCATAAGACATGGAAATGCCTTGCATGCGCCTGCTTTGCAAGTGTGATGCAGAGTGCTTGCGTTTGCGGGCTCCGGCGTGGCAGCTTATGAGCAGGAGGGCGGTTGTCATGCGTTGCCTGAGTTTCACGTTGTTTTGGATTTTGTCAATTCTGGTGTTGGCCCTTCCGGAGGCGTTTGCGGCACAGTCGAAAAAGCCAAAGGTTGCGGCGGCACCCTTGCCGATTTACGAGGCACCCATGCGGGTGGTGGTGGTGCGCAACAGTTTCCCCACCTGCGAGCCTGATTGTCCGCAATGGATTTCTGCCGAGGGTGAGATTACGTCTGCAACGCCAGCAGCTTTCCGGCGGGTGTTCAAGCAGATAGGCTCCAAAAATTTACCTTTGGTGATCCGTTCGCCGGGGGGGTCCATCAATGCCGCCATCGAGATTGGCAATATGGTGCGCAAGCGCAAGATGACGGTGGCTGTGGGTTTTACCCTGTATCGCGGATGCCGGCCTGATGAGAAGGATTGCAAACTACCGAAGGAGGCGAAGGGTATTTATGCGGGGAGCATCGCCGAATACAGCGCCTTCTGCAATTCCGCCTGTCCAATGATTCTGGCGGCGGGCACGACGCGGCTTGCCTCGTCGGTGGCCTATGTCGGGCTGCATCAACCCAAAACCGAATGGTCCCGCGAGTGGCTGCGGTGGCGCGAAACTTACAGAATTGTCAACGGCAAGAAGAAGATTCTGAAACGCACCATCATCAGCCGCAAGACCGTCAAAGGCAAAACCACGTACGGCTTGGACAAGGGCCTGCGCAAGAAGATGGGCAATTATTACAAGACTATGGGCGTTGATCTTGCCATTCTGGATGAGATGATGCGGGCGAAGTATGAGGATATGTACTGGCTGCCGGATGCCGGGCGGGACAAGCTGCGTTTGCGGACGTCGGTGGGCAGTGCGGCAGCGCTTGGTAATGTGAGTGGGGTGAAGCCTGCGGTGAGCGGGATTGAGTCTTGCACGATCAAGGGTGCGCAATATGTGGGGGAGATTTGCAAGACCGAGAAGGCGAGGGTTGCGGCTGCAGTGGTTGCGAAGCCGATTGTGCCTGAGATGACAGTGCGACTGGCGCGATTGGCTGAATCAGCCTGTGGTGCAAAGTGTCCGTCTTGGATTGTGCTTGATGGCAGGATTACAGCGGCCACACCGGCGCAGTTGGAGGCGTTTGCAAAGAAGCTCGGCCGCAAACATGCGGTGGTCGTTTTGAATTCACCGGGAGGGGATGTTGATGCGGCCATTCAGCTAGGGCGGACAATTCGAACTTTAGGTTTTGATACAGCGGTTGGAAGGTCAATCTCTGTGAAAGGTGACCAAGACAAAAGTGAAGTGTTTGAAGCTGTGTACCCTGGGTTTGGCCTATGTCGTGGAAGCTGTCTCATGGCCTATGTAGGCGGAAAACGGCGGCATATTGACAGCGCAGACAGCTCTCAGATCCAGGACCCTTTTGCAGGCGTGGACGTGCAGAATGTAGGTGTGCAGGAAATGAAAATGGAGCGGCACGTCAACTACATGGGGGCGGACAGCGATTTCATTCTCACGTTTTCGCGTTCACCAGATGCATTTAAAGCTGGCGTGCCAGCGTCGCGGCTTCTAGGGGACCGCATTGCAACTGATACATTGCTTGATTGGAAAAGCAGTGAACTTGCCTTTCAATGATAGGATGTGAGGAGGCAACAGCGTGGAGTTTGCCGGAACTAACTCCGCCTCACCCTGAGGTGCATCGCCCCCTTGAGATGCCTCGAGGGTGCGCTGCGGGTTCGGTGCTTGCGGCGCATGCTTTGAGGCTCGCAAGGGGAAACGTGAAGGCAATTGTGTGCCTGAGCTTGCAGTGTTACAGTTTTGCGGGGGGAACATTTGCCGGAGGACAAGTCGATGTGGCGTATCTCTCTTGGGCTTTTTATTTGCCTCTATTCGGGAACAGCACTGGCGCAACCTGCTGACGAGCAACTGCTGAATGCGTTAAGCGTATTTCGCCCCATGAAAGACCAGAGTGATGTCTGGCACACCCACGCGAAGCTGACGGACGGACTCAGCGGCAAATGGCTGCTGTCTGCCGATGCGCTTCTGGCTGGAAAAAGTGGAAAAATTGCACCTGAGGCGCTAAAACTGGCGTGCGAAAAATCCGGTGTTGAAATCAGCGTGTCGCGCTATCAATTGAGGCTAACGAAAATCTACAAGCGCAAGGACGGTGGCACCGCGGTGATGGAAACAGTTTATGCCGACCACGGCGGTAATGTATATGGCTTCATGACCGACCCTGAACAGTATCTTGGTCGTCTTTACATTGCCGACCAGACAGAAGAAAAATTTCAGAACGGCAAATACCTCGCGTTGAAAAATGCCTCCGGCCAGGCCCATGTGTTCCGACCGAGCCCGGATGTGTTGGTGATTGTGCCGGATGGCCAGATTGCCCAATTTGCCCTGCGGTGCCCATGATGAAGCTGTCGTCGTTCGTTGCAGGAATTGTTTTGGCGTTTGTGTTGGCGGGCTGTGTGCTGCAATCAGCGACGCCGAATTTCAAGGAGAGTGACGGCGTGGCTTTGCCGGCGGCGTTTGTGACCACCTTTGTGACGGAGAATTTTTCGAACGGTGCGTGGAAGGCGGAAGAGGGCAGTGTTCGTTTTACGGCTTCCGGCCAACATTATGTGGCGACGAATGAAAAGGCTGAAACGATTGATGTGTTATTCGCAGCACTTGGCAAGACTGCGTGGGTGATGCAGGCGGCGGAGAAAGATAAACCCTCGGCTTATGTACTGGTCGAAGCCAAGGATGACGCGTTGCTGCTGCGGCCGTTATTTTGCGATGATTTGAAGAAGCAAGAGCCGGTGGCAAAGCTGGTGCGGTTTGAGGGCAGTGACTGCTTCCTCAAAGGCAAGGCGAGCCTGGAAGTGTTCAAGATGTTGGCGGCTATAGCTGCACCAGCGAAAATGCGCTTGCGGATAGTGAAATGAACCCCTTCTCCCTCGTCCTTCTTGGGCTAGGGGGAGAAGAGTGAAGTTTCACTCACCCTCACCCTGAGGCGCATCGCCCTCTTGCGATGCCTCGAAGGGTGCGTCCCACGTGCGGTGCTTGCGGCGCATGCTTCGATGCTCGCAATGGCTCGCACCTCAGCATGAGGGGAGTGGTGGTTGGGATGTGCGTGGTGTCCAGATTTTGTCATTGCCGCACTTGTTGCGGTAATCCATCGTGGTGCTGGCATAATTTATCCGGATAGTTTCCGCTTGCTGCACCATGGATTACCGGAACAAGTCCGGTAATGACAAATTTTAAGACAATCGCGAGTCCTTATGCATTTCCAGAATCTATTTTTCGTTCTCGTCCCACCACCGAATTGCAGTTATCTCGCGATCACCGGTTAAAATTGTATCTAAAGCTGACGTAATTTTTTTGATCGATCTGGAAGCATCAATTTTTTTGAACCACCGCCTTATCACTGGCTTTGATGGTTCAACAAAACACAGAAATCCGTTATTGTATTCCTGATAATGTGCGCAACCTATGGAGAGAGTGAACCTATCATCATGTTTAATCTCGATGTACCACCCCCAGTCCTCCGCCAAATGACGCGCAACTTCAATTCCATGTTGAGGTAGCTTCTCAACGAGATAATCCGCCAAACGCTTGCCATAGACGCCAGCACTCCAATTGTCGCCTTCGACATCTTCTTCATATGAAGGAAATTTGTCTGATCTAAATTCAACATGTGTGCGCATGGTTTACCCTCTTCTTCTCACTCGCCTCGCCCCACCGTCATCCCCTAGCGTCACCACATCCTTCAACGGTGGCAGTGTCACTACCTTCTTCAAATTCGTAAACTCCGCCGTTTTGTGGGGCATGGCCATGGCTTCGACGAAGTGTTGCTGGAATTTTGGTTCTACTGCGGTTTCGATTTTTTCGATTCTCCGTACTACGGCTTCGATTTCGTCTCTCGCGGCTTTGTTCAACAATGCAATCCGTGCACCTGTGCCTGCGGCGTTTCCGGCGCTTTGGACTTTGCTTAAATCGCAGTCGGGGATCAGGCCGAGCACCATGGCGTATTTCATGTCGATGTGGCTGCCGAAGGCTCCGGCCAGGCGGATTTTATCGATGTGCGTTATTTCCAGTTTGTCCATCAGCAATTGCACGCCTGCGTACAAGGCGGCTTTGGCCATTTGGATGGCTCTTACGTCGTTTTGGGTGACCCTGATCAGGGGTTCGTTGGATTGATCCGCTGGTTGTCTAATGACGTAGTTGAAGGTGCGATTGTGGGGCTCAATCCGGGGGCTCCGGCCTGCAAGCGCGCCATCGACGAGGCCATCCTGACTGATGATACCCGCAAGGTACATCTCAGCGATGGCCTCAATGATGCCGCTTCCGCAAATGCCGGTGACGCCTGTCTGCGCAATAGCCTCGTCGAAACCCGCTTCATCTGACCAGAGATCACTGCCAATGACCTTGTAACGAGGCTCCAAAGTTGTGGCGTCAATGCGGATGCGTTCGATGGCGCCTGGTGCCGCGCGTTGGCCGCATGAGATTTGCGCGCCTTCAAAGGCAGGGCCAGTGGGAGACGAGCAGGCAAGCAGGCGCTGCCTGGTTCCCAGCACGATTTCGGCATTGGTGCCTACGTCCACGCAGAGCATGTACTCATCGGACTCGTGCGGCGCTTCTGACAGCACCATACCTGCTGCGTCGGCGCCCACGTGGCCTGCGATGCAGGGCAGCACGTAAACATAAGCGCCCGCGTTCAGTTTGAAATCCATCTCGCGGGCAGGAAATGTGAGGGGCAGGCCCGTGGCGAGGGCGAAAGGTGCGCCACCCAGTTCTGTGGGGTCGATACCGAGCCAGAGATGATGCATGACCGGGTTGCCGACAAGCACCACTTCCATGATGTCATTGAGTGGAATGCCTGCCTGCGTCGCCACTTCTTCCGCGAGTTGTTGCAGGGCGGCCCGAATGACCGTGGTCATTTCGGTTTCGCCGCCGGGGTTCATCATGACGTAGGAGACTCGCGACATCAGGTCTTCGCCAAAACGGATTTGCGGGTTCATCAGGCCTGCGGAAGATTTGACTTCGCCCGTAGACAGGTTGGTGAGATGGGCGGCGATGGTGGTGGAGCCTACGTCAATCGCAAGGCCGTAAATATCCTCATGGAAGCCGGGCCAGATCGAGACCAGACGATTGCCGCCACCGGGTGCGCGGGAATAGACGGCACAGGTGATTTTCCATTCGCCTTTGCGCAAAGTCTTTTGCAATGAGGCAATGATGGGTAATTCACAGGTGATGTTGTCAACGCCCCATTGGGCTTTCAGCGCGTCATAGACCCGCTCCAAGTCGGACGAGGGCTTGTGCATGTCCGGCTCTTCCACGTCGATGTAAAATAGCTTGGTGGCGGGATCGAGCTCAATGGCGCGGGTGTCGGCTTCCTTGCGCACGACCTGTTTGTGCACTTGTGATTCCGGTGGCACGTCGATGACGAGATCGCCCTGGATTTTGGTCTGGCAGGACAGGCGGCGATCCGCTGACAGTCCCTTGATGCGGCGGTAGCGGGCTTCGACATCGTTAAAGGAGGAAGCATGCGAGTCAGTTGAGGTGATGCCATGTTTGGCGAATTCACCTTCGCCGATGTTGATCTGGCATCGGCCGCAAATGGCGCGGCCACCGCAGACGGAGTCAATATCCACACCCAGTTGGCGGGCTGCGGTCAACACGGGTGTGCCCACGGGAAAACGTCCGCGCTTGCCGGAGGGGGTGAAAACGATGAGGGGATTCTGCTCGGTCATGATGGTTCCATATACGCAAATGCCGGTTGCCGGAACGGGACAAATGCGACATGATTTTGGGCATGACACAAATCCCGCATCGCAGCCTGCCCGGACTTCGCCAACCCCTGAGCGCCTTCATTCTCGGTTGTGACAACAAGGACAACTGGGAGGAGGGCGCGCCCATCTGGGATCATTGGCTTTCGGTGGGGGGCAATGGCTTTGATACGGCTTATGTTTACGGCGGTGGCAAGCACGAGGCGGCGCTGGGTGATTGGATAAAGCGGCGCGGCGTGGCTGATCAGATTGTTGTGACAGTAAAGGGTGCACACACGCCCCATTGCACGCCGGAGGCCATCCGGCGGCAGTTGGCGGAATCACTGGAGCGGTTGCAGCTGGATTTTGCACCGATCTACATTATGCACCGGGATAATCCGGATGTGCCGGTTGGTGAGTTTGTGGATGCGCTGAATGCGTTGAAGGCGTCCGGGCGCATTGGGGTGTTTGGCGGGTCAAACTGGTCAATGGCGCGGTTTCAGGCGGCACGGGCTTATGCGGCGGTGCGGGAGTTGCAGCCGCTGTCCATTCTCAACAACAACCTGTCTCTGGCGGTGATGACCAAGCCCGTGTGGACGGGATGTGTATCGTCGAACAATCCTGAAACGCTGGAGTATTTGCGGCAAGGTCATACCACGCATTTCAGTTGGTCGTCGCAGGCGCGGGGGTATTTTCTGGATGCAGGGTTGCGGGATCGTTTACCCGAGGATACGCGGCCCGAGACGTGTTTTGGCGGTGAGGAAAACGCAGAGAGACGGCGGCGGGCGGAAGAGTTGGCGGCTGGACGTGGGGTTTCGGCAAATGCTGTTGCGGCGGCCTGGGTGCTGGCGCAGGGATTTCCGAGTTTTGCCCTGGTGGGGTCAAGGAGTGTCGACGAAATTGACTCGTCGCTGGCGGCGTTTGATGTGGTGTTGACTGATGATGAGGTGCGGTGGTTGAATTTGGAGGGGTGAGACTCGCGGCGCACCCTTCGAGGCCCGCAAGAGTGCGGGCACCTCAGGATGAGGGGCATTACTTTCCTCATGCTGAGGTGCGAGCCCTTGCGAGCCTCGAAGCACTGTTCAGAACCCCAGCAACCTGTCCAACAGCGGTGTCAGGGCTGCAAAGTGATCCATCAGTTTTGACGTTTCCGCTTTCAGTGTATTTTCATCGAGCCTGAAATGTCCCTCAAACAAAGTCACCGGGCCTTTGGGGTATGTCCAGTTTGGCAGGCCTTCGAGTTCGTCTTTGGCCTGGGCGCGAAAGCTTCTGGCGAATTCTCTGGCGGCGAAAGCTTCGCCCTTTATGGCACGTAATTTCATGGCGTGGAGATTGTAGCGGACGATGCCCTTTGACGCGCATTCAGCGTCGATCCACACGCTGAAAAACAGGCCGTTGCTGTTGAGGAGTTCGGTTGGTTTATCGGTGGACCAAGCAGGTTTCATAACTTTGAGTATTGCAGCACCAAGGCCTTCGCCGGTTTTTACGGTCAGGTCATGACGAGACTGGAATTCGCCTGAGCGTTCGGATTTCAGAGCGTTGAAAATGGCGAGGTGGTTTTGCATGGCGCGTGTCTACGCTTCAAGCGGGGCCACTTGCAAGGCGGAGATTTCGCTGGTTGAATGCTGGCGCGAGGGGGTGACGAAACGGGAGAGTGTCCTATGCGCCTCATGCTGAGTTTGCTTTTGTGTTTCTTTGTGGTTTGCCCTGCCGCAGCAGCGCCGCGTGAGGATCTGTTGTTTGATGTGACTCTTGATATGGATCATGCGGGCACATCTGACCGGGCTGTGCTGGTGTTGGTGGGGCCGGGGAGAAGTGATGCGGAAAATCCGTCGAAAGATTTTTACCAGTTGGGAGAAAGTGAGCGGGCTGACCTGTTGATCTATCTCAACCACGGTGACAGATCTTTGAATATCAAGTCGCCGCCTACTCTTCGAAAAGAAGACATCACAAACGGGGATGAACTTGCCTTTGTCATGCCACCTGCTGTCAGTCTCAAAGGCTCGCTGAACGTCGTGTCATCAAACGGCTTCGGCAACACTTTCAACACCACCGAAACCTTGACCATCGTCTATCGAGACGGAACCTTTATGGTCGCAGGCTGGGCGCAGGATTTTTACAACAGCCGGGAAGACAAAAGCAGCCACTGCTCAGTCAACTATCTGGCGGGCAAGGCCGTGAAGCGGGTAGATACAGGCAAGGACGTGCGACTAAAGGGCGTGTTCAAGCCCGTGTCGTTGGCAGACTGGACAACGACCGATCAACCAGCGGTTTGCGAAGAATAGGAGATTGCCATGATCTTTCGAATTCTATTCGGGATGTTGATTTATTTCGTCTTGGCACCGCACGCGCTGGCTGAAACCAAACGCGAAGTGCTGTTTGAAGCGACACTCGATATGGACGCCGATGGCACAATGGACCGGGCGGTGCTTATACTTGTGGGGCCGGGGCGGGACACGACATGGGATTTGTCGCGCGGTCACTATCCTTTGACGACTGACGATACTGTTGATCTTGCTATTTATCTGGGAGCCGGTGATGCGCCGCTTGATATCACCAAGCTGCCCACGATTTTGAAACAGAACATTGCTGACAGGGACTATGCAGGTTGGTTGCAGTCGCTTGACGTGGTGAATAAACGTTCGCTCAAAGTGGGGTGGAACGCTCAACCTGGTTCGTCGCACGACCTTGAGGAGCGGCTGACGATTGCCTGGCGCAAGGGAAAATTCCTGGTTGTTGGCCTTGACACGTTTTGGGAAAACCCCAATGGCATTGGCAACTGCCAGCTCAACTTGTCGACTGGCGAGGGCAGCAGGTCAGAGGGTGAATTCCCTGCACCCAAGCCAACGTTCAAAGCGAAAGTGAAGCCCGTGCCGCTGGAGACATGGAGTGCCAAGACGTGGCCAACCCAGTGTGATCAGCACACGGAGTAATTCAGCGTCTGCGCCGTTCCTCGCGGGCCTTGCGGCGGGCTTCGATGTCTTCGTTGGATGATTGCAGACCTGCGGCTTGTGCAGCAGCAGAGGGCCCGCTGGTCATCTCGCGGAATTTGTTTGTCCAGAATTTGCAGTGGGCGTCGGTGCCGTTCAACACATTGGCTCCGAAGATGGCGTGCATGTCTTCGTCGTGCAATGGGTTCATGATGGCGGAGGTCATGCCGTGGCTGGCAGCCATGGCAAGGAAATAGCCGGTGAGGGCGCGGCGGTTTGGCATGCCGAAGGAGACGTTGGATGCGCCACAGGTGGTGTTGACCTTCAATTCTTCACGCAGACGGCGGACGAGACGGAACACCTGCTGGCCTGCCGTTCCCATGGCACCGATGGGCATAACCAATGGATCGACCACAATGTCGTGAGACTTGATGCCAAAGTCGGCGGCGCGTTCGACGATTTTCTTGGCGACGGCGAAACGCACATCGGGGTCTTCGGAGATTCCGGTTTCATCATTGGAGATGGCGACGACGGGGACGTTGTATTTTGCGATGAGCGGGAGAATGGCTTCGAGTTTTTCTTCTTCGCCCGTGACAGAATTTACCAAAGGGCGACCGACAGCGGTTTCGAGACCGATCTTCAATGCCGAAGTCACTGACGAATCGATGCAGAGTGGCAGATCGCAAATCGACATGACGATCTCGAGCGTCTGCTTCATCAGCGGTGGCTCGGACTCGTTGGGGTTCACGGCGGTGACGCCCGCGTTCACGTCGAGGATATGCGCACCAGCTGCCATTTGCGCCAAGGCGTCCTTGATGACGCCTTCAAAATTGCCAGCCTGCATTTCCGCAGCAAGCTTCTTGCGGCCAGTCGGGTTGATGCGTTCACCGATAACGGTGAAGGGCTTGTCGAAACCGATGATGTGCGTGCGAGTAGCGGATGAAACGATGGTATGCGTCATGACGGGTTGCGTCCTCCATTGCCGATCATCTGCTTGATTCGGTCGGGGGTGAATGTGGCTTCAAGATCGGCCTTGGCCTTGTCGGCTTCCATGGCCATGTCGTCGGATACGGGCAGAGGTTCACCACGCCGCCAATCAGCCAGATAGTCGTCGGAATTTGTCGCACCGCCGCGCATGGCCGCCATGTCGATGGCTTCCATGAAGCGGTTGTCGAGCATGCGCTTTTCTTCCTTGCGGCCGATCTTAACGGAAACAGCAGAGGGAATGTCGCGCCAGTAGGTGATGATCAGGTTTGCCATGAGACTCTGTATGCCGCTGTTGGAAAGCGGCAGATAGAGCAAAAACGACATTGCGGGAAGGGGGATCGTCGGGGGTATTGCCGCAACCTGTTCTTAAAAGACTTTTGACGGGAAGACCTATACAAAAAGCGTGATATCCGAGGCGTCGAATGTGATTGGTCCGGTGCCATTCAGTATGATTTCTTGGGTCAACTGACCGTCCAGTCTGATCAGAACTGACGACGTCCCATTCCCGAAGATGGTGAAGTTTGCGAATGCAGGCGACAGGCTGCTGTCAAAGATCAATTTGTCGACCCCGTCAGTGAAATCGAGGATAGTGTCTGAGCCCCAGCCAGCTTCAGTGTAGCCAAATTCATCAAAGCCCGTTCCGCCCGTCAAACGGTCGTTGCCCAGGTGACCAATGATCAGGTCATTTTTAGCACCGCCATCTATGTCGTTCGCTGCATTGCTGCCGCTCAGAAAATCGGAATTTGACGAGCCTCTGATGTGCTCCATGAAAAACAGCGTATCGCCAACTTGATCGCCAACACCCACGCTTTGCAGGGACGTGCGCAAATCCACAAACACGCCATGCACGGACGACTCGTAACTCACCGTATCAAGGCCCGTGCCGCCGTTGATTGCATCGGCTCCCGCGCCACCTTCCAGAATATCATCGTTGCCTTCACCACGCAGGGAATCGTCGCCCGCCAAGGCTCTGATTAGGTTTTGCTCGCCATTGCCCGTGAGACGGTCTGCGCTGTTTTGAGTTCCCGTGAGGTTTTCGATGAAGGTCAATGTGTCGCCTGCGGCTTCTCCTGCGCTGAAGCTGTTCGCCAACATGTCGATAATCACGCGGGTGCTGGAGTGGCTGTAGTCTGCGGTGTCGTTGCCTACACCGCCGTTGAGCGTGTCGCCTCCCACACCGCCTTCGAGGGTGTCATCGCCGTCATCGCCGTGCAGATTGTCGTCGCCTTCATTGCCGTGAAGTTTGTCGTTGTTGGCTCCGCCAAACAGGGTGTCATTCTGGGTGCCGCCTGTGAGAATATCGTCACCGATGTTGCCAGAGAGAAAATCCTCACCAATTCCGCCTGATATCGTGTTGCTCAGGCTGTCACCTCCGATGGTGTCGCCGCCGCTGCCCCCGTTGATGTTTTCGACATTGACGATCCTGTCTTCAATCACATTGTTCACAAGAACGAAAGCAATGTTGGCACCATTGAGCTGAACTCTGATACCTAACGTTTTTTCCTCGTAGCCTGCAGTGTCGTTGCCTGAACCGCCGTCAAGATTGTCAAAACCGCCGAGGCCCACCAACACGTCGTTGTTGCCGTTGCCTTTCAGGATATTCGCCAGCCCGTCTCCGGTGATCTTGTCGGCAGCAGAACCTCCAGTAACGTTTTCGATGTTGACCAATAAGTCTTCTTCAACTCCGTTGACGCTCATATTCGAGGCAACACTGGCGGTCAGCCTAATTGCGAGGCTTTCAGTCCTGTCCGAATAGTCTACAGTGTCGTTTTCGGTACCTCCGTCCAAGGTGTCTGCGCCTGCGCCACCTCTCAGAATGTCGTTGTTGGCGCCGCCAAAGAGCTTGTCGTCTTCAGAGCCACCGTCCAGCAAATCGTTGCCTGCCTCGCCATTCAGCCTATCTGACTTTGCGCCGCCCAGTATTGTGTCGTCGTTGCCGCCGCCGGAAATGACGTCGTTGCCACCTCCGCCTTCGAGGCGGTTGCGGCCTTCATCACCGGTGATGCTGTCATCATACCTTGATCCCACCACATTTTCGATGTTTGCCAGTTGATCGATCGACGTTATGTTGTTGAAGACGGCCAGAGCAGTTCCAGTGTTGCTGCCGACGTGCTCAAGCACCCGTTGCGGGTTATTTCCGGCAGTGGACAGAATAGCTGTTACTGCCCCCGTGTTGCTATCATAACGAACTGTGTCAATGCCATCGCCGCCGATGATTTCGTCACGGGCATTTCCACCTGTCAGGCTGTCGTCGCCGTCACCGCCGTACAAACCGTCAAAACCATCGCCGCCTTTCAGCGTGTCATTGCCATTGCCGCCATAGAGTTGGTCCTGGCCGCCAAGGCCACTCAGAAAGTCGTCGCCATTCTGGCCGTGCAGTTCATTGTTGTGGCTGTCGGCGACCACGAAATCATTGAAACTGGAGCCGATGATGTTTTCGATGTCGATGAGGCGATCACCTTCCGCGTCACCGAAGGATTGCAGGCCGAAGCTGTTGAGGGTGGGATCAAGGACGATACTGACTTTCGTGGTGGAGCGCTGGTAACTGGCGGTGTCATTGTCGGCTCCGCCGTCCAGCGTGTCGGCACCTGCACCACCGTCAAGAAAATCATCGCCGTCTCGGCCTGTGATGAAGTGGCCTATTTCGTTGCCGTAAAACACATCGGATATGTTGCTGAGACAGAATTCGTCTATGTTGGAAACTATCATATGGCCACGCGATGCGTCCACCAGAGCCGGGTTGAGATCAATATCCTCTTTGCTGTTGCTGCCGTCGAACGTGGAAAAGCCGACGCTTGAACCAGTGCTCGTTCTAACGCCCACGCGCATACTTGCTTCAGTAAGAAAGACATCCCCTACTTGCCCCAGAACAATGACAGTTTGAGTGCTGGGGACGTTGGCATCGATGATATAGCCATTGCGGTCTGTTACAAAAGTGGTGCCAGGTATTACTGACTCAAGCACTTCATAGTCAGCGAGCAAGGCAACGTCTTAATCGTCAAGACCGTCAGGATCGTCAAGATCGTAGGGATCGGAACCGTAAAGTTTATCGTCTCCACGCTGGATAAGAAGAATGTCGTCGCCACCTTCTCCTTCAAGTATATCGTTTCTAGCTACATTGCCGCCGGCTATTGTGTTGTTCAATCCATTGCCAAGTATTTGCCATTTTTGACCACGTACGGAAGGATCGCCAGCTGGATCAAAATAGCCCCAAGCAGAGATGTCGTCGTCATCAAGTATGAAAAGAGAGCCTTCAAAGGCATCCAAACTCGTCAAAACCCTGTTTGTAGACGACATGGGCGTTCTCAACCTCAAAAACGGCGCTTGTTCAGCGTGTTCACGACCCCTCGCAACTTAAACGCTACTCGCTTGAAAGCGGCTTATCGAGGGATGATAGTCGTTATCTGGAATGACGCTTTTGTCTTACTCCGCACAAAGGTCAGGACCAATGCATATGGTCCAAGAATGGCCATCAGCCCGCTCTTTCGGCCTCCAGAAGCAACAACCCTGCAGTGCTATGCCAAAAACACAAAATCTCCCGCATCGATTGTGATGTTGCCGGTTCCCAAGAGCCTGATGTTGCCGCCGGGGAAGGCTGCGAGTCTCAGGAGGACGGATTGGGTGCCATTTCCTGTGATGGTGAAATCTGAGATGTCGTCGGCGAGGGTGAGGCTGAAGGCGAGGTGGTCGATGCCGTCGGTATAGTCGAGGATGGTGTCGGAGCCCCATGCGGCTTCGGTGTAGATGAACTCATCGTTACCAGCACCGCCTGTCAGACGGTCGCTGCCGAGGTGGCCGTTGATGAAGTCGTTGTCAGCGCCGCCATCAATGTCGTTTGCAGTGTTACTGCCGTCCAGCCTGTCTATTCCGGCGGATCCTTTGATGTTCTCGAAGAAGAAAAGCGTGTCGTTGAGAGAATCGCCAGCGCCAGTGCTTTGCAAGGCGACGCGCAAATCCACGTTGACGCCTTGAACTGACGTTTCATAGCTAACCGCGTCGAGACCAGCGCCACCGTTCAGACTGTCGCCGCCGGAGCCACCTTCGATCGTGTCATTGCCGCCTTCGCCGCGGATGGAATCAATGCCAGCAAAGCCACGTATAATGTTGGCGTTGTCATTGCCGATCAGGATATCGCGGTTGCCACCGGAGCCATCCAGGTTTTCGATGAAGAACAGCGTGTCGCCTGCGGCGTCTCCGCCTGAAAATGTATTGGCGAGAAGGTTGACGTTGACGCCAGCCAACGAGCCGAAATAGCTGGCGGTGTCCTGGTCGGCACCACCGTTAAGGGCGTCAGCACCGGTACCGCCGTCCAGAACATCATTGCCGCCTTCACCGCGGATTGAATCATTTCCGCCAAGGCCGACAAGCCGGTTGGCAACGTTGTTGCCGATGAGGATGTCGCGTTGGGTTTCGGAGCCAAACAGGTTTTCTATGCTGCTGTAATTGTCGCCCTCGGCCTCGCCGCGCTGGCCAACGCCTGCCAAGAGATCGACAAAGACGCCGGCCAGAGAGGTGAAATAGCTAACGGTGTCGGTATTGAAGCCACCGTCATAAGTGTCTCCGGCAATACCAGCGTCGCTGAGGAAGAAATCGTTTCCATCGCGGCCCTCAAACGTGTTGCCAAGAAGGTTGCCTTGAAAGAAGTCGCTGCCTGTTCCGCCAACTGCGTTTTCAAAATTGCGAATTGTGTCTTCTGGAAGATCGTTAACAAAAACTGTCGAGTCTGCATTGTTGCGCAATTCGATGCGCACGCTACCCGTTCGTTCGACATAGAGTAGCGTATCGATTCCGGAGCCGCCGTCTAGTTCATCCTGACCCAGACCACCATTGATTTCGTCGTTGTCAGCGTCTCCGAAGACGCGGTCATTATCAGCGCCGCCGCCGAGAAAGTCGTTCCCATCGTCGCCGTGGATGGTGTCATTGTTTTCGTCACCTGCAATTGAGTCGCTGTCAGCGCCACCATTCAGGACGTCATCGCCGATGCCGCCGGAAAGTTTGTCCTGGCCGCCTTCGCCCAGCAACTGGTTGTCCAAACTATCTCCAAACAGGATGTCGCCGCCGCTGCCGCCCTGGATGTTTTCTATATTGCTGATGAAGTCTTCCAGCACACCATTGAGGTTGACCTGGGTCGCGACGGCGCCGTTCAGTTGCACAGTCACCGCGCCTGACTTGTCGGTGTAAATAGCGAAGTCGCTGCCGATACCGCCGTCGAGTGTGTCGAGGCCGCCCATGCCTTGCAGTTGATCTGCGCCATTGTTGCCAGAGAGCTCGTTGGCAAATCCATCGCCAGTGAGGCGGTCTGAGGCTGTACCGCCCAACAGGTTTTCTATATTGACGAGTGTGTCTTCAAATGACGCACCCACAAGAATGGTGGACTCGCCTGCGCCGTTCAGCGTGGCGATTATGGTTTGGGTCTTCTCGGAATAATCTGCCGTGTCATTGTTGGCGCCGCCGTCGAGAAAATCAACACCAAGCCCGCCGCGCAGCATGTCGTCGCCAATGCCGCCGAACAGGTCGTCATCGTCGGCACCCCCGTCCAGCAGGTCGCCGCCTGCATCACCGCGCAACTCATCGTTCTGGTTGCCGCCCAGAATGGTGTCGCTGCCACCGTTTCCCCTGATCACGTCGCGGCCATTGCGGCCTTCCAACCGATTGATGTCATCGCCCCCGGCGATGATGTCATCGAAATTGGAGCCGATGATATTTTCCATGCTGTTGAGAGTGTCGATCGAGACTGTGCTGTTGACCACTGCGACTGCGGTTGTTGTGTCTGATCCTACATGTTCGAATACTTTTCCGACGAGTGGGTCAGAGAGCAGGCGCGTTACAGTGATGGCTCCCGTATTGAAAATATAACTTGCGGTATCTATGCCAGCGTCACCGTTCAATATATCTGCGGCCGAGCCACCCGAAAGGGTGTCGCTTTCCGAGCCACCATTCAAGACATCAAAGCCCGCGTCGCCGTTGAGTGTGTCAAGGCCGTTGCCACCAAACAGAAGATCATCGCCGCCTTGGCCCCGCAAGGTGTCGTCGCCACTCTGGCCCTCAATTCTGTTTTCGCCTGAGGTGCCGGACAAGAAGTCGCCGAAGCTGGAACCAATCAGGTTTTCGATTTCGAACAGTTTGTCATTTTCTGCATGACCACCTGATTGCAAACCTGTCAGGGAAAGTATGACGCTGACAGCGGCATCGGAACGCTGGTAGGAAACGGTGTCAGTTCCGCTGCCACCGATGATGGTGTCTCCACCGTCGCCACCGTCGATGAAGTCGTTGCCGCCACGACCGTCAATGACGTGGGAGAGTTCATTTCCGAAGAATACATCATCAGCGTTTCGCAGTTGGTATTCTTCAATAGACGTCACGGTCATTACACCGCGGCTAATATCAATACCGGATAAACTAATGTCTTGGGCACTATTGCTGCCGCTTTTATTGCCAAAGCCGACAGAAGAATCAAGAATGTTAAAGGCGCCGACACGCATCGTATTCGAACCGACAGCGAGCGATATCACAGATTTGTTGAGAGGGCCGCCCACAAGAGTTGAAGCGATCTCGAAACCATTGCGGTCCGTCGTTATGAAAACCGGTCCGACAAAAAAACCAGTATCAATAACTTCGTAATCAGCGAGGCGCGCAATATCATGATTTGCCCCACCGTTAAGAGCATCGTTGCCGCGTTGAATAAGCAGCGTATCGTCGCCATCGAAACCGTTTAATATATCAGCGCTGGCGTCGTTCCCACCGCCAATCGTGTTGTTCAGCACATTGCCGTTGATAGTATCAACGCCATTTTCGCCCCACATGAAAATATCGTCGCCATCAGCGTTGATGGTTTCGGACGAATTCGTACCAACCTTGTTGGTTGCAGACATTGGGGATCTCCATAAATTACTTCCGCTTGTGAAGCGGTTTGCGAG
Organism: Hyphomicrobiales bacterium; assembly: GCA_031430915.1. Classification (GTDB taxonomy): domain Bacteria; phylum Pseudomonadota; class Alphaproteobacteria; order Rhizobiales; family Aestuariivirgaceae; genus Aestuariivirga. The sequence continues at coordinate 25,179 of JANPCL010000135.1, read as the reverse complement.
GCCCCTCGTCGCGATAAGAATAGGCTGCGCGTGCTGTTCTGTCGAGTCTGATTTCAGCTTTCGGAATTGCCAACTCTGCCTCAGCTACTCCCTGTGGTGTTCTTGCGCGCGATCATTCCCCACGCGAACAGCACCACAATGGCCCCGATGACCTGGCCGATGAAGTTTGCCTGTTCTCCTGGCGCGTAGAAGCCGAGCGCCTGTCCAAGAAATGTGGCGACATAGGCACCTGCTATTCCCAGCAGAACCGTCAGGACGAAGCCTGACGGTTTGTTTTCTCCGGGGGCGAGGAAGCGGGCGATGATGCCCGCCACAAAGCCGATGACGATGGTCCAGATCGCGCCACTCATTCCCGCATTATGCTCCGAAGAAGGTGCGGGCCATGATGCCGATGATGGTGCCGAGGGAGCGGACAGCTTCAATCGGTACGTTCTGTCCGGTCAATGTACCTGTGGCGTCAATTTCCGAAGCGACCTTGTCGGTGGCACCATCAACCTCGACGTCGACATAGGCGCTTTCCTTCATGATGATCTGGCCGCTTATGCCATCAGCCGCCGCAAACAGTTCGGCATCACCGTCAGCAAACAAGGCGTCGTCGGTGCCAACGTCGGCGGAGGGCAGGGTGAGTGTCAGATCATATTGATGCTGGTTGCCAATATTGGGCGTGGCGGTGAAGGGCATGTTGCCTTTCAAAGCAAATTCCTTGCTGTTGCATTTGGCCTTCAAATCCATGAACCAGGATTCAGTCTGGTAGGAATAGACCATGTCGCCGTTCCAGACGCAGCCCTTGTCAGAGGGAAGACCCGCCGAGGGAATAGTGAAGTTCACAAACTGCACGGTGTCCACACGTTCGTCGATCAGGCCTTTTTCTGTGGTTTTCATGCGCTTCAAAATGGTGTCGCGCAGCAGGCTGGCGCCGGTCGATGTCACCTCGGGTTTCAACATCATGGAGCCGCCAAAGGCTGAAGTGGATGCTGGAACTTTGCCGACGGTGAGATAATTAACAGTGAGCGTATTGCCTTCGGTAAAGCCAGTAGACTTCACAACCCAGCCACCCGCATATTGAGTGCGCTGCAGTTTCTTGCCGTTGGCGGGATTTATGAGGGCACCGTTGCCCGTCACAGCACAGGATTCAGCCTGGCCCGAGATGATGCCGGCTTTGGCACCCTGGCAGGTGATCTTGAGGGCTGATTCGACTTGCTTGTCTGCCAGACCAACTGTGAAGCTGTCTTTGCTTGCCACATCCCGCAGCGAGGCCATGGAAGCCTTCATGGTGAATGCGACGTTGTCTGCGGCACAGGCCGCTGACAAACTCAACAGGCTGCCGAGGACGAGGGCGGCTGGAAATTTATACATGGCACTTAATCTCCTTCATGACATGAAATCGGCTTGCACCGATGCGCCCCCGCGCTGAGGATGGACAGTGTGTCGCAAATTTTGCAGTCATGCAATGGTTTCGCGAACAGCGGGCGCCGGCGACTGGGCCCCGACACTTATGGTTGTGGGGAACGTTGCTTCCAAGCCACAGATTCTGATTTGTGCGTATTGCATTCACGTTGATTGCAGTTCTGACTTGCCAAATGGCAGGCAGGTCGTGTTAATAAAGGCTTAACTTGCGCTGGGGGCGGCGCGGCAAACTGAGTCCAGGATACGAGCGCAATGAACCCCTTCCCACTTTTGACTACCACAATTCTTTCAGGTGTTTTGGCCATCGGGTTATTCGGCAATATGGCCTTGGCCGCTGACGTTGATATGGGCGTGATGCCAGCCGTTTCGGCTATCAATGGCAAAATTGAATTTGGAGGTGGGGCGGCTGATGCGTCTGGCCTGTCAAACAATGAAGTGTTTTATGGCGCCGCTTCAATTTCCATTCCGCTGGGTGACATGTTTGGCTTGCAGGCTGACTTTGCCGCCAAGGACATGTTCAACGACACGGCAGTCGGTGGCAATTTGCATCTTTTCACGCGCGATCCCAACAGCCACTTGTTTGGACTGATTGCAGGTTATGGCGACGGCGGCAAAGCCAATGCAGGCTGGATTGGCGGCGAAGCGGAATTCTATCTCGACCGGGTGACGGTGGAAGCCTCGGCTGGCTATATCAATGTTGACCCACAGAACGGCGGCAAGAAAGACAAGTTTTTCGGTTTTGCTGACGTAGCATTTTACCCCGTGGATAACCTACGTTTTGCTTTGGGCGGTTCGAGTGTAGCTGGCTTTGAAAGCGGGCATGCAACGGCTGAATATATGTTGGACTCAATGCCCTTGTCGCTCAAGCTGAAGGGTGAAGTTGGCGAAGACAGCTTTGCGGCCGTTACAGCCGGGGTGAGCTTCTATTTCGGCGGCAATCAATCTGACAAAAGCCTGATCCGTCGTCACCGTGAAGATGATCCGCGCAACAAGGTTCTGGATATTTTCGGCGCAGGGGCCAAGGCTTTTGCGGGTGGTACGGCGGCGGCGGGCACGCCTCCACCAGCGCCAGATTGTGAGACTGGCTTCGCCATCAATCCCGAGACCGGCGCATGCGAATTCGTTGATCTAGAGACACCAGACTGAACTTATCAAGTCGCGGACTTGTCCTCGCGATATTCATTGACGAAGCGTTGTTGTTTGCCGCCCGAATTAAACGGGATATCTGGCATGCGCTTTATACTTATGGTCGGCTGAATTCCTGCTGACATAGTGACGTAGTTCGCTAGTGCCTTGAAGTTTTCATCTGCCGCATCTGTCGCGGCGATATAACGAATCTCGAGATGATCGGCACCCGTTTGAGCAAACTGAAAGGCGTCAGCCTGAAGGTAATCGCGTATTCTTGAGGCATCCATACCGTAAAACGTGGTTTCGCCGCCAGTGAAGCGAAATATCTGGTCTTGCCGCCCTACGATTTGTTGGAGTACCGGAAGCGTGATGCCGCCGCTGCACTGGGTCCCTTGCACGACAATGTCACCTTGGTCATAACGGATCAGGGGCTGGGCCGAATTCAACAACGGCGTAATGATGCAACGACCAGGCTGCCCCATTGGCACAGTTTTGCCTTGGTCGTTGACAACGTCCAGCATTACCAGTTCGGAACAGACGTGGAAATGGTTCGGGCCGTGGGGACATTCGAAAGCAATCAGCGATCCTTCTTTGGAACTGTATGGAACGATTGACGTCGCGCCGAAGCTTTCGGCAAACAGTGCCCGTTGTTCGTCGGAAATAGCCATGCCGATGCCTTTGATCACTTTGAGTTGCACCGGCTTGCCAGCCTTCAAATTGGCACGGGCCAGTATTTCAGCATGGTTGGCACCGTCCTGCAGGAATTTTAAACCTGACTGGGCAATCCAGTGCAGTTTCCGCTCAATCGGCAGTGAACGGAGAATGATGAATACTTTGCCGTTGCCTGCGGGTGGGCAGTGTTCGGCATCAGGAGCATGTTTTGGTAGTGCCATGCGGAAATCGATGAAACCGTTGGTAAAATCAAATCCATGCATGGTACGAAACCGCTGCCACGCAACATCGGCCACGTGGGAGAGAATGCGGGGAAAAGTGACAGTGACTGGTACGCCCGTTGATCCTGAAGAGGAGTTCGTGTGCAATGGGCCGTGCAGCGGTGGATTGAAGCTGGACAGCAATTCTTCGGGCCTGTCGCGCAGGTCGGCCCGCGTCAGAATTGGTACGTCGTTCCAGCGCGACCAGTTGATTTCACTGCCATCAAACATACAGTCGAGACGGTTTTTATAAAAAGGAACATATTCTTTGGCGTGGCGCAGCAATTGTCCGAGCTGATTGCGCTGATATGTTTGCAGTGTCTCGCGCGGCCAATACAGGCTCTCGCGCATCATGCTATTAATTTGTTGCAGCGACACGCCCGAGGGCGTGTCACCAGAATCGTGATCTGTATCCATAATAAAACGGAAAATCAGGCCTTTGGCTTGACCACTGCACCATAGATCAGCAGCACAACGATGGCACCGATGACGGCGCTGACGAAACCCCAGATGCCGGAGGTGCCGAGGATGCCGACATTCTGGGCGACGAAGCTTGCGAGGAAAGCGCCGACAATGCCGAGGATGGCGGTTAATACGAAGCCCTTTGGCTCATTGCCACCGGGCATGATGAATTTCGCGACTGTCCCGACAATTGCCCCGATGATGATGGTCCACAAAATGCTGAACATGACTGGTTCCCTTGTTGATTGAAGTTTTGGTTTAACACCGGGCGCGCCAGTTGTGCAACGCCTTGTATTTGTCTTATACGGTTCCAATATAGCGGTCACCATTACAGGAGATGAAAATGCCCAAATCCAATACCATGCTGAAAGCTTTACTTGGCCTTGCCGTTGTGGCGGGTTGGCAGAACCGGGACAAGATTGGCGATTTCGTCAAAGGTGTTACGGGTGGCGGTGGTGCAACTGCTGGTGCTGATGCGCCTGCCGGTGGGCTCGGTGGCCTTGTGGATGCGTTTAAGAAAGCGGGCCTCGGTGACAAGGCCGACAGCTGGGTAGCGTCAGGACCGAATTCGCCTGTCACAGCTCCAGAAGTTGAAAAAGGCTTGGGTAGCGATGTGCTGGATGGCCTTGCCGAGCAGACCGGTTTGAGCCGTGAAGAATTGCTGAAGCGTCTGTCAGCCGTGCTGCCGGAGATGGTGGACAAGATGACGCCTTCGGGCAGGCTGTAAGAAAACCATTGATGATTTTGGATGGCGGGGTCTCAGGTTCCCGCCATTTTTTTGCATCAGCCAATAACATTTCGCGCGAAAAGATTTGCGATATCTTGCTCCTCCAATGCAAGTACGTCCCTCAGAACGGATTGCGTGGCATTGCCAAGAGTTGGACTGGGCGACACGTAGGTGTTCGGTGTAGCTGAAAATACAATGGGGTTGCTAACACCCGGCACCATGACGCCATCACCACGCTGCAAATCCAGGCGCAATCCCCGTGATAGTACTTGCGGGTTTTCGAAGACCTGATCGATTGTGTTGATCGGGCCGCAGGGTACGGCTGCGGCTTCGAAGGCTTTGGCCCATGCTGCGGTTGTGCGGATTTTCATGCGGGGTTGCAACAAGGGAATCAAGGTTTCGCGGTTTTCCACGCGGCCCCGGTTGGTGTCATAGGGGGGCAGTGCCAATTCAGGAGCGCCGATGATGCGGCAATATTCTGTGTACTGACGATCATTGCCCACAGCCATGATGATGTGGCCGTCTCTGGTTTCAAAGGTCTGGTAAGGCACGATGTTGGGATGGGCGTTGCCGAGACGTTGCGGGACTTTTTGGCCCACCAGATAGTTGAGGGCCTGATTGGCGAGAACAGCCACTTGCGAATCGAGAAGCGAGATATCGATGTGCTGGCCGTGGCCCGTCTTCTCGCGGTGGAGAAGGGCGGCCTGAATGCCGATGACGGCATGCAGGCCTGCAAAGATATCGGAGAACGCCACGCCCATTTTCATCGGCTCGCCACCCGGTTCGCCGGTGATGGACATGACGCCCGACATGCCTTGAATCATGAAGTCATAGCCTGCGCGATGGGCGTAAGGGCCGGTCTGACCGAAACCAGTGATCGAGCAATATATGAGGCGTGGATTTTCAGCTTTCAAACTGTCGTGGTCGAGGCCATATTTTTTAAGGCCGCCGACTTTGAAGTTCTCGATTACCACATCCGATTGCGCTGCCAGTTTGCGCAGCAAGTCCTGCCCTTCGGGTTTTGCCATATCGATGCAGACGGATTGCTTGCCGCGATTGGTGGACTGGAAATACGCCGCGTCACCACGGGTACCGTCAGGGTTGGTGAGGAAGGGTGGTCCCCAGCCGCGTGTATCATCGCCTTCGCCGGGCTTCTCGATCTTGATGACGTCTGCACCAAAATCGGCCAGCATTTGTGTCGCCCAGGGACCCGCGAGAACGCGGGTCAAGTCCAGTACGCGAAGTCCTTGCAGGGGACCGGCCATGGTTATTGCGACAGGCTCTGCCATAAGGCTTCGTCAACCTCGACGCCATTGGCCAAGGCGATATCCATTTTTTCGGCGTAGGGATTTTTGGTACGTTCGCCGCCCAAGGCAAAAGCGGGGTCCACGGGGCAGCCGATGCCATAATTTCTGCGCACACTTTCGGGCAAGAGAAACAACCCGTGGCGGACGTTGCGCAGGAACAAGCGGCCATGGGCAGCGTAATTTTTTTCAACCTCAGTGGATAGGAACACACATGAGATGTTTTTCAGATCGAGCCCCATGGCATCTGGTTCGAGGGTGGTAGTGGTATCGTTGTCCTGCATGGCCTCCCCAATATATTTCAGGCCGTTGTATCCCGCACCATGTAACCACGCGCAATGGCGGGCCGCCTTGTTGGCGATTGGTTCAGCTACCTTTGTCAACAAAGCGGCGCAGGCCAGAACTTCGATGTCGTGCAGAGATTTATTCATTGGTCCCCCGGTGCGAGGCTGCGCACATCCATGGCATTCAACACCTGTTCGATAGAGATCACAACCTGTTGCATGAGGCGCTCATCAAACGGCCCAATGCAGCCGATGCGGAAAGAGGCGCGCTGGCTCAACTGGCCCGGCATGATGGCGAAGCCGTGATCTCGAAGGCTGTCATAAAAGCGGGTGTAGTTGAAGGTGGCCGATTTGGGGGCCAGCACAATTTGCACGACAGGTGACGCTTCGACATCGGCCAACAACAGGCTGAAGCCCATGGCCTTCAAGCGCTCACGCAAGGTCTCGGCCTTGCGGGCAAAGCGCTGGGTGCGACCGGTCACGCCGCCTTCGTCGTCTAGTTCACGCAAGGCCGCCCGCAAGGCTACGAGGGCGTGGGTATGGGGCGTGTTATTGAAATGACCTTGCTCTTGCTGGGTCGTCCATTGGCTGTACAGATCCAGCACCCGGGAGTGGCTTTGCCCGGCGGCGGTTTGCAGGTATTCGGTTTTAGCAATCACAAAACTGACCCCGGGAATGGAACCGAGGCAACTGCTGGCTGTCGAGACCAGCACGTCAATATTGTCATCCAGCATATTCAATGGAATGCCACCAAAGCTTGCCGTGGCGTCCAGCATCATGACGCGGCCCTTGGCTTTGACGATGCTTGCAATGTCAGCCAGTGGATTGAGCATGCCAGTTGACGTTTCGATGTGCGCCAACCAGACGTGAGTTATGCTGCGATCTTCGTCGAGAGTCTTGGCCACGTCGGATGCACGGGGCATGGACTTCTCACGATAGGTGAGACGCACAGCGGGACGGCCGAGAGCCTCAAGCGTTTGTGCGGCGTTTTCGCCGTCGGCACCGTTGCAAATGACAAGTGTCTTTTTGCGCCGGGATGGACAGAAACTTGCAATGGCTGCTTCAATGGCAAAGGCAGAGGGGCCCTGCTGCAGTACACAGTCATAAGACTCGTCAGCGCCTGCGACTCGTAACAGGGCGTTGCGAACCGCTGCAAACAAAGTGCTGAACTCGCTGTCGCGGGGGGCGTAATCGGCCAACATCGAGAATTTGACATTACGTGTGGTGGTGACGGGATCAACCATCAACAGGTAGGGCATGTCTTCCTGGCCGTCCGGGCCTTTGTACGCACTCATCGCAACCGTCCTTTGCTTTCCTTTAGTCGCTTGGGTGCTTGCAGGTCAATTCATGCCGCGCTTGCAGTGTGGCCTTGCAACTGGAATACTGAGGACAATGCGGCGAGGAGGCCAACATGACTCTCGGATATGGTTTGATCGGACTGATCGTAGTGATCGCGGGCTACTTGATCTATGTTTACAATGCGCTGGTATCCAACAAGAACCTGGTGGCCGAGGGGTGGAGCGGCATTGACGTGCAGTTGAAGCGGCGCGCCGACCTCATTCCCAACCTGATTGAAACGGTGAAGGGCTATGCTTCGCATGAGGACAAGTTGTTTCGCGAGATTGCGGAGTTGCGGGCGAAGTCGATTTCGGGCGGCAGTGTGAATGAACAATCCGCCATCGGGCAGGCCATGTCGGGTGCCTTGGGAAAGCTGTTTGCAGTGGCAGAAGCCTACCCCGAACTCAAGGCCGATGCGAATTTCCGTGACTTGCAGGACAAGCTCTCCGGCATTGAAGACGAGATTCAGTTGTCGCGGCGTTATTACAACGGCGCGGTGCGCAATCTCAATACGATGATTGAGAGTTTTCCTTCAAATATTGTAGCGAATTTCTTCAAGTTCATGAAATCGGAATTCTTTGAAATCGGTGATGCGGCGCAGCGAGAAGTGCCGAAGGTTGATTTCAAGACGCGGTGAAGAGCATGGCCCGCTTAGTTGTTGCGCTTTGTGTTCTGCTGTTGGCGGTTTTGCCTGCGTCAGCAGAGGAGGTCATTCGCAATTTAATCAGCGATGTGACTGTCAATGTGGATGGATCGCTGGATGTACGCGAGACCATTGTCGTCACTGCCGAAGGAAACCAAATCCGACGCGGCATATTGCGGGATTTCCCGACCAGTTACATCGACAAGAATGGTGTGCAGGTTCGTGTGGGGTTTGACGTGCTATCGGTACAGCGCGATGGACGGGATGAAAATTTCAGCGTTGAAAACATCAGCAATGGCAAGCGCATCAAGATTGGCAATGCGGATGTGTTTTTGGAAAACGGTGATCACAGCTACAAGATCAGCTATCACACTACCCGGCAGTTGGGTTTCTTTGCGGCGTTTGATGAACTTTATTGGAACGTCACGGGAAATGGCTGGACGTTTCCGATTGAGCAGGCGTCCACCATTGTGCGATTGCCGGATGGCGCACGCATCAGCCAGACTTCGGTCTACACGGGCAGGTTCGGTAATAACGGCCGCGATGCGCGGGTGACCAATGCCGAGGGTAATCGTTTTCAGGCTGAAACGACGGCACGGCTTGAGGCTGGCGAGGGTTTTACAGTTGCGGTGGCTTGGCAGAAAGGCATCGTTACGCCGCCCACTGCTGCGGAATTGCAGCGAAACTGGATCGTCGACAATCTTGGTTATTTTGGTTTGATCGCCACGCTGCTGCTGGTGCCGTTCTACTACTTTTTTGCCTGGTTTCGCGTAGGGCGTGATCCGTCGAAAGGGCCGATTGTGCCGTTGTTCCATCCGCCGGATGGCATGGGACCTGCAGGTGTGCGTTATGTTTATAAAGCTGGCTATGATGACAAGGCATTTGCAGCGGCTGTCGTAGGGCTTGCTGTCAAGGGCCGCATGGTCATTCGCAATGATGATCATGACTATACGCTGGCCAAGAAAGACGGTGCGGGTCCCGCATTGACGCAAGCGGAGTCTGCGCTGTTGAGGGCGACGCCGAACACGCCCCTGAAGCTGGAGCAGACGAACCATCGGTCCATTATCAACATGCGTGGCGCTCTCGAGGGGGCGCTGGACGAGGAATATGACGGGGTCATGTATCTCAAGAACTTCAAATGGTTTGCGCTTGGAGCTGTTTTAAGTGCGGGTGGATTGCTGCTGTCCGGTTTGCTGATGCCGGGTGGGCAAGGTGGTGCTGCGCTGATGGCGGGTGCTTTCGGTTCGATCTGGTGGCTGGTTATTCTTGCTGTCGGCTACTCGGTGGTGAAGGGTGTATTTTCCGGCGGCGGCTGGATTACGCGTATCCGCTCACTAATGGGGCTGATTTTCCTGGTGCCATTTGTGGGCGCGGGCATTCTTATCCCTGCTACGACTTTTGCGGCTGACCTGTGGACGCTGGCTATGAAGGCGTTCGTGATTGTTGCCGCTCTTTTGGCGGCGATGAACCTGCTGTTTTACTGGCTGCTGAAAGCGCCCACGCGAAAAGGCCGTGGTGTGCTGGACCAGATCGAAGGTTTTCGCATGTATATGACGACAGCCGAGGAGAAGCGTATTAATACGCTGAACCCGCCGTAAAAAACGCCTGCATTGTTTGAGCGCTATCTACCCTATGCCATGGCGCTGGATTGCGAGAATGAGTGGAACAATAAATTCTCTGCGGTACTTGCAGCGGCTGCGGCGGCTGGCGCAGTGGGCGCTGTGGGAGGCTGGTACTATGGATCGGGTGGATTTAACGCGCGCAATTTTGGCAATGATCTCGGGTCTTCGCTGACATCGTCGATTTCGTCATCGGGTGTGGCACCGGGGTCTTCGTCAGGGTCTGGTGGTGGCGGATCCTCTGGCGGCGGTGGTGGTGGTGGCGGTGGGTCCGGGTGGTAGTGTGCTTTGGGATGGATTCAATTTGGTCGTACAGGCATAGGACTAGGCACGCTCTTGCAATAATGTCACTACCGGACTTGTTCCGGTAATCCATGGCCCAGCAGGCGTGATATATCAGGATAACTCCACTCCCATTGAACGATGGATTACCGGAACAAGTCCGGTAATGACAATGTTGCAAGGGTGTAACTTTAGTTGGCGCCTATGCAACGCGGTCCCTTTTGTTCAATCCAAATACTCTCGTACCGCTTTATCTTTTGACGCGAAAAACGCCGATACGGTTTTTGCGGGATGAACTTGCCCCTCTGAAACAAACACCACCTGATCCCCAATAGCCTTTGCATCCTCAGGCTGATGGGTGACCATGAGAACGGTTAGTTGAAGCTGTCGTTGAAGGTTCTGCACCAACTCCAGCATGTCCTTGCGCAGTGCAGGGCCAAGTGCTGCGAAGGCTTCGTCCAAGAGCAGGATCGGGCGCTTGCGCACGAGAACGCGGGCGAGTGCGATGCGCTGGCGTTCGCCGCCGGACATGTCTGCGGGTTTTCTGTTCGCGAGAGAAGTGAGTTCGACTTTTGCAAGTGCGTCATCAACTTCCGTCGTTTGTTGTTCCGTGAGGCGTAGCGATGGCGAAATGCCAATGGCGACATTGTCACGGGCGGTCATATGGGAGAAGGTGTTGTTGTCCTGGAAGACAAAGCTGACTGGTCGTTCGGCGGGGGGCGTTCTGGTATGATCGGTGCCCTGTAAAACAATGTTGCCGGATGAGAGTGTTTCAAATCCGGCGATGAGGTTCAGCAGTGTGGATTTACCAGCACCACTGGGGCCAAGCACAGCGGTGATGCTGTTGGCTGGCATAGCGATGTCGATGGTCAGGTGGAAGCCTTGCCAGTCGTAGATGCCGTTTGCGATTCTGATCATGTCCATCGTGACAGCCTTTGTGCCGCAAAGGCGAGGCCCATGCAAAGAGCCGCAAGTATGAGAGCGGTGCCGCCTGCTGCGGCGGATTGGTAGTGGCCCATTTGCTGTTGTACCAGACTGGGCAAGGTCACGACGCCGTTGCTACCGAGCAGGGTGACGGCTGTGAGATCACCAAGTGACAGTACAAAAGCCATGAGGGCAGCTTGCGCGAGGGCGGTGCGGTTTGCGGGAAAATCAATGTGGCGCAGGCGGTTCCAGCCCTTGAGGTTCAACTGGGCGCAGAGCTTGTCGTGATGGATCAGATTTTTTGCAAGGGCGGGCCCGAGAACAGTCAGCAGGAATGGCAGGGCCATCAAACAATTCATTGTGGCGATGAGGGCGATGCTGAGCAGCCAGCTCGATTCAAATGAGCGAAAGACGATAAACCAGCCAGTTGATAACACCGCAGGAGGGACGAGATAGGCTCCGAGTCCAAGGGCCAAGAGGCTGCCGCGTTGTTTTGCAAGGCGGACCTGTGCCTCTGCCATGCCCCAGGCCAATGCGATTGCAAGGGCAGATGAAACGATAGCAATCGCGAAGCTGATCAAGCCCGCCTGAACAAGGATGCGCGATGGTGTGATGTGCAAGACACCTTCGGCAGCTATGGCGAGCATGGGGGGTAAAACGAGCAGTGCCGCCGCAGCGATTGTAAAGGTATCCCAAGCCCGGGTCATGGTGGGCCTGCCGTCGCGCCTTGTTCCGTTCAGGCGCAAACGGTTCTCAGGTGCGGGTGCGATGAGGGTGCCCTTCACGATCCACACGACGGCAAGGCTGACTGCGACTTGCAAAATGGATAATGTCAGGGCGCGGTCCACATCGAAGTCCATGCGGAGGGATTGGTAGATGGCAACTTCCAAAGTTGTTGCGGAAGGTCCGCCGAAAACCAGGATGATCACGAAGCTGCTGGCGCAGAGGAGAAAAATGAGAGCGGCGAGGCGGGGAAGCGCTGGCTTCAGTGCTGGCCAATCGACGTGGCGCCAGATGTCGCGTGATGTGAAGCTGAGTTGCATCGCGAGGCGATGATTTTCTGGTGCCGTGTTTTCAAGTGCCTCCAGCAGCAGGCGCACCGCGAGTGGGAGATTGAAGAAGACGTGCGCGAGCAATATACCTTGAAGACCGTAGAGATTGATGAGGCCGGGGAAGAGGCCGGCATTTCCGTAGAGCGTGGTGAGGCCGAAGATGGCGACAATAACGGGCAGGGATAGCGGAATGGCGAAAAGGGCAAGCAGGGTCCGGCGGCCGGTGAAGTTTTGTCGTGCGAAGGCGCGGGCGACGGGGATGGCGAGGGTGATCGAGATGAAGGTGGAGAGTGTGGCTTGGAGCAGGGTGAAGCTGGTGATGCGAAGGGCATAGGCGTCGGGCAGGATGTTTCCGCCCCGGGTAAGGGCGAAGGCGAAGAGGGGCACGATGCCGAGGAGGAGGGCAGAGAGGATGAGGAGGGGGGCTGTCAGGTTACGCACGGCGGTCCCTCTCCGTCTCGCGCCGGTGGCGCGATCCACCTCTCCCGCAAGCGGGAGAAGTGAAGGACCTTAATCTCGCTCGCTTGCGGGAAAGGTGAATCGAAGCGCAGCTTCGGGACGGAGAGGGGAAGTTCACTCAACCTCCGACGGCTGCCAGCCATTCATCAATCCAGGCTTTGCGGTTTGTGTTCACCTCTTCCGGCGTGAACAGAAGCGTCTTCTGCGGCTTTACAATTTTGCTGAAGGAGTCTGGAAGGGCTATCGTAGTTTCACCTGCAGGAAGCATCCAGTTTGTCGCTGGAATTTCATTCTGAAAATCCGGCCGCAGCATGAAAGACAAGAACTTTTGCGCGAGGGCCTTTTCGGGAGAAGCTTCTATCAGCCCCGCGACTTCGATTTGCAGGTAGTGGCCTTCTGCAAAAGCTGCAGCCTGGTAGCGCGACGTGTTCTCCACAGTCATGTGATAGGCGGGCGAGGTGACGTAGGAGAAAACCATGGGTGCTTCGCCCTTGGTGAAGAGACCATAGGCTTCGGACCAGCCCGGGGCTGTTGTGAGAATGCGGGGCTTGAGTTTGGCCCAGGCTTCACCCGCTTTTTCTCCGTACACGGATTTCATCCAGAGCAGGAAACCCAAGCCCGGTGTGGAGGCGCGGGGGTCTTCCAGAATTATTTTCAGGGCCGGGTCGCCGTTCACCAATTCATCGAGCGATTTTGGCGGCTCTTTCATTTTCTCGGAGTCGTAGACAATGGCGAAATGACCGTAGTCATAGGGCAGGAAGGTGTCATCACTCCAACCGCCGGGGACGCGTGTTGTGCTGGCGTCAATGCCATGCTTGCCGAAGAGACCAGTTGATGTGGCTTCGGCCGTCAAGTTTGTGTCGAGGCCCAGTACGATGTCGGCTTTTGTTGTGGTGCCTTCCAGTTTGAGGCGGTTGAGCATGGCCACACCGTCAGCTGTGCCCACCCATTCAATGGTGCAGTCGCAGTCTTTCTCGAAGGCGGTTTTGATTTTTGCTCCAGGTCCCCATTCGGAGATGAAGCTGTCATAGGTGTAGATAGTGAGCGTGTCTTTCGCTTGTGCGGATGCAACAAGTGAGGTGAACAGCGCAAGGGAAAGCAGAAGTTTTTTCATAATATTCTCCATTGCGCCAACAAAGTGAATGGAGATGGGGACGAATGTTGTCCCGCTTTCAATCCCTCCGCTGGCATGATCCAGATCAGGTTCAGCGGGTTTGGCCTTCTGGCCGTCTCAGCCTTGCGTTGCAGCAAAGCTCCCCGTTGAGAGCGCACTCTGGATAGAACAACCCTGTCGCTTTCGCAACTGCCTGTGCTACAGGGCTGGCATGTCGAAATTTGTGATCTTGCTAAGCGGTGATGTGACGCCCACGGTGCGATTGAAATCGCAACTCATTGGTGCCCGCGTGATTGCGGCTGACAGCGGCATGCGCCATGCAGACGTTCTGGGTTTGACGCCTGAACTGTGGGTGGGGGATTTTGATTCAACGCCGACTATGCTTCGCGATCAATGGTCGCGGGTGCCGCAGGAACGCTTCCCGGTGGCCAAGGACAAGACTGATGGCGAGTTGGCTGTCGACGCGGCGCTTAAACTTGGGGCCAGCGAGATCATTCTCGTCGGTGCCTTTGGCGGACAATTTGATCATGCCATGGCCCATGCCACCCAACTGATTGCGCTGGCTGAACGCATGATCAAGGTTTTCGCCACCAGTGGCGCTGAGGAGGCCTGGCCTTTGTTGAACAGTCTTACGCTCTGGCAGATTCCCAAAGGCACGCGTGTCAGCATTGTGGGACTCACCGCGTTAAAAGCGCTCTCCTTAATTGGTGTGCGCTGGCCGCTCAACAAGCGCGATGTTGCCATGGGGTCAACGCTGACACTCTCCAATGAAGCCAGCGGTGATGTTGCTATTACGCTGGAGCAGGGCCGGGCTGTGGTGCTGCTTTATCCGGGGCTGCGCTGATGCTGTACAAAGTCGAAAGTCTCGGACTCAAGGGTGATGGTCTCGTGCGGGCGGGTGATCTGGTGCTGGCGGTGCCAAAAGTTTTGGCGGGTGAAGAGATTGACCTTGCCATGGGCAAGCTCACGCGTGTGGTGACGGCTTCAGCCGAACGCATTGTGCCGTTCTGCAAACATTATGATCGTTGCGGAGGTTGCAAGTTTCAGCATTGGCAGCTGGAGCCCTATCAAAACTGGAAACGCAAACTGCTGATCGATGCGCTTGCTGCAAAAGGTCTAAGGCCCGAGGTCAGTGCGATTGTTGAAGCCCATGGCCAAGGCCGCCGCCGCGTGAGTTTGCATGTGCGCGAAGTAGACGGCGTCTGGGCGGCGGGTTTCATGGAGCAGAAGAGTCATGACCTCATCGCGTTGGATCAATGCCCGGTTCTTGTGCCTGCTTTGCAGAATGCCATGCCGTTGGCTGCCGCTTTTGGACTGCCTATGGGGAATTGTGATGTGGCGATTTCCGCCGCCGATAGCGGCCTTGATGTCTCTGTGAAAGCTGAGCGCAAAGCTGTGCCGCGCCGCATGGAGGTGCTGACTGAGATTGTGCGCAAGCATGACATTCAGCGTCTCACCATCAACGGTGAGATTTTCGTCGCGACAACTGCGCCGACGATGCAGGTTGGAAAAGCAACCGTCGGATTGCCCGTCACTTCATTTTTGCAAGCCACGCGCAAGGGCGAGGAGACCCTTGCGGCGCTTGTGCTTGAGCATATCAAGTCTGCCAAACATGTCGCCGACCTGTTCTGCGGCATCGGGCCTTTCGCATTGCGGATGGCTGAAAAAGCGAAAGTCTATGCCGCCGACGATGACAAGCTGGCTGTTGCCGCTTTGCAAGCTGCCGTCAAGAACACGCAAGGGCTGAAGCCGCTCAAGGCTGAGGCGCGGGAATTGTTTCGTGAGCCGCTGACACCGCTTGAGCTGAACGTGTTCGACGCCGTGGTCGTGGACCCGCCCAGAGCTGGAGCCGAGGCGCAGGCGCGGTCACTTGCGAAGTCGAAGGTCAAACGGGTGGTGATGGTGAGTTGCGATGTGATGGCATTCGCGCGCGATGCGGCGATTTTGGTGGCGGGTGGATATAGGTTCAAAACCGTGACGCCGGTGGATCAGTTCAAGTGGACGGGGCATTTGGAGATGGTCGGGCTGTTTGAGCGGTGAGGATGTGGCGCATCCTTCGAGGCTCGCAAGGGCTCGCGCCTCAGGATGAGGGGATGATGCGGCAATATTCTGAGAAACTGGCTGGGGCGGGAGGGATCGAACCTCCGAATGCCGGAATCAAAATCCGGTGCCTTACCGCTTGGCGACGCCCCAGTAATGCGCGGGTCTATAGCTGCTGATTCACAGAACCGCAAATAGAATGCGCTTAGTCCTTGGCGCGTTCCACATAGGCACCATCAGCGGTTTCCACAACAATGCGTGTACCTGCGGCAATATGCGGGGGTACCATGGTGCGGAAGCCGTTCGACAGAATGGCGGGTTTGAACGAGGACGACGCAGTCTGATTCTTGATGGCGGGTTCTGTTTCGGTGATCTCAAGCGTGACGCGGGGCGGCAATTCGATGGAGATGGGGCCATCGTTGAAAAGGGCTACCTGGCATTCCATGCCTTCCTGCAGGAAGGCTGCGGAGTCGCCCAGCATGTCGGCGGAGATGTTGATTTGCTCGAAGCTTTCCGGGTTCATGAAGACGTGCTGTTCGCCGTCCTGATAAAGATAGGTGTGGCCGACGGTTTCGACGAAAGCGCGCTCCATGGTATCGGTGGTTTTGTAGCGCACCACGGTTTTCACACCATCGGAAATGCGGCGCATGTCGATGGTGGTCGTCGGCGTGCCTTTGCCAGGGTGCATGGATTCGGCCTTGAGGACCACGTATAGCTTGCCATCTTCGTGCTCGATGACGTTTCCTTTGCGCACGCCTGAAGCGATGACCTTGACCACGTGAATTCTCTCTTTTGCAGCGGATTGATGTTGTTTGGTGCCGCGCCTATAGCAGCCCCACCCCACAAAGCCAACCCCGGCGCGATTGATGTCCCAGAGCCCAGAAGTTTCTCCATGGTATGATCGTCAGCGGCACGAAGACCGGCGGCCATATCTCTTGGCACGCAATCGGATTTTTTCCGCTGTTCGCGCATGGTTTGCCTCTGGTGATTTTCTGGAGGTGGATGTGCCGGCGCTTGTGGTGTCTCCCGGCAATGAGGTGCATCTGCATGCTTTCGCGACGGCACTCATCCACAATGATGGTTCGCGGGCAATGCGCTATCTTCATACATCGCCAGAATTTGCCTGCAAGAAATTATTGGCGGCGGGGGAGGAGCGGATTTTTTCGCTGGGTCATGTGTTTCGAAACCGGGAGCGCACGAAGACCCATGCGCCGGAATTTACGATGCTGGAATGGTATCGGGTCAGGGAAGACTATCGGGTGATCATCGATGATACTCTTGCGCTGGTGCGGCTTGCGGCGGGTGTGACGGGGCGTGGCGAATGGCTCTGGAAGGACGCCGTGTGTGATGTTCATGCGGACGTGGAGTGGCTGAGTGTAAATGACGCGTTCGTCCGCTTTGCCGGAGTTGATTTGCTGGCGACCATGTCTTCTGACGGTTTGCCGGACCGGGATGCTCTGGCGCTGGTTTCGCCTGTTGCTTTTGGTGAAGATGAAAGCTGGTCTGATATTTTCAGTCGCATATTGGTGGAAAAAGTTGAGCCGCAGCTGGGGCAGGGGCGGCTTACAGTTTTTTTTGAGTATCCGGCTTGCGAGGCAGCGCTGGCGCGGGTCTGTACACATGATGCCCGCGTGGCGGAACGGTTTGAGCTCTATGCGGCGGGTGTGGAACTGGCGAATGGATTTGGCGAATTGACGGATGCAGTGGAGCAGCGCCGTCGCTTCGAGGCTGACATGGATTTGAAGCAGCGCCTTTACGGGGAGCGCTACCCACTGGATGAAGATTTGCTCGATGCCCTGGCGCGCATGCCACCTGCTTCGGGTGTGGCACTGGGGCTGGACCGTGTGATCATGCTGGCAACCGGGGCAGCATCGGTGGGGCAGGTGCAGTGGGTGCCCTCAAGGTGAAATTTCTTTCAGCTGCGATATGCCTGCACCAGCTTTTCAAACTCCGGCGTCGTCACAATGCCGTCCGTGCTGCGATAGCGGCGTTGCACTTTCTCGATCGCTGCCTTTTCGCGATCTGCCGTCAGCGGATGATTGCCGTAGACGACGTTGCTTGTGCGATTTCTGGTCGGCAACTTGATGCGCAGTTTCGTCAGTAGACGGATCATTTCGTGGGGATCGTAGCCTGCCTCGGCCATAATGTCGATTGCAATGGAATCGGCCATCATTTCTTGCTGGCGGATCATGCCATTCAGCGTGGCGTTGCCGCCGATGCGCAGCCATTTGCCGACATTGTCCACCAGGTTGGTGGGGGTGTAGTCGTCCATAAAGTGGGCGCCAACCTTGCTGGCGAGGCGGATTTGTTTTTGCCGTTGAGGATGGCCGAGCAGCACGTGGGCCATTTCATGTGACATGACGGCGGCGACCTGGGCTTCGTTTTCGGCAAGTTGCAAAAGGCCTTCATTGACCAGAATTGTTCCGGCTCCGGGCGTGAAGGCATTGGCTTGATTGCTTTTCAACAGGATGACCTGGAAATTCTTGTCGCCAGCTCCAACTCCCGCCGCAAGACTTTCGGCCATGGCTTGAAGATGCGCCGTCATGGCGCGATCTTGCGAGGTGCCGACGCGCTTCACCAACCGCTTGGTCACAATATCAGCACTTTCGCGTTCCTGCTCTGGAGACGTGATCAGGGCCTGGTCGACTTCCTGTCGGGGAGCGCCGATTTTTTTGGCGATTGCTTCGCGCATGGCGGCTTTCTCATCTTCCAGCGCGAGCAGTGAACGACCGCCGCCTGAACAGCCCGCAAGCACTCCCGTTACTGCCAAAATCAATCCCAAGTCGCGCAAACGCAATTGCAGTGGTCCCCATGCAATAGTTAATCGCCGTTAAGATATGTGATGCCCTGATTTGTGCAGCAGTTCAAGCCAGTCCTTGACTTTGCAGAACCTGTTTTATGCTCGCAGCGGTTTTGTCGATTATCTCGGCCAATTCGGAATCGCTCGCGTTATAGGGTGGGGCGAGGATGACGATGTCGCCGTTTATACCGTCGACATTGCCGCTGACGGGGTAGCAGATCAAGCCGTTCTCCAGGGCTTGGGCGCGGATGTGGAGGGCGAGTTTTTTCTCCGCTGGAAAAGGCATTTTTGTTTTCCGGTTTGCGACCAATTCGGCGGCGATGAAATAGCCGCGACCTCTGATGTCTCCTACTGCTTCGACGTCCGAGAGTGCGTCGCTGAGCATGGATTTAAAATTCGCAGCGTTGTTTTTTACGCGTTCCACCAGTTTTTCTCGTGTGACGATGTTCTGTACCGCGACTCCGGCTGCACAGCAGGCTGTGTGGCCAGTGAAGGTGTGGCCGGTCTGGGCTACGCCTATGACTTCTGCGATTTTGTTGGAATAGACCGCGGCACCCAAGGGCAGGTATCCGGCGGCGAGGCCCTTGGCCACGGCCATAATGTCAGGTTCTGCGCCATCTTTTTCGAGGGCGCGCCAGTGGCCAGTGCGACCTGCGCCACACATCACTTCATCGGCGATCATCAGCACGCCGTACTTGGAGCAAATCTCGCGGACACGTTTTGCATATCCGTCAGGTGCTGGCACGCAGCCACCTGCAGCGCCGACGACGGGCTCGAATATGAAGGCCGCGATGTTCTCGGAGCCTTCTCTTTTTATGGCGTCTTCAAGTTGTTCTGCATCCAGGGCGCCGGGTTCGGGGCGATAGTGATTTGCGGGAGGAATGCGCACTGCATCAATGTAGGCCCCTTCGAAGGCGGTGCGACGTTCGAGAAAACCTGAGACTCCGAGCGCACCCAGCGTATTGCCGTGCCAGGAGCGTTCTCTGGCGATGAACTTACGGCGGGATTTTTGACCAATCGCAAATTGATATTGCAGGGCGAGTTTCAGGCAGCTTTCGACGGCTTCGGAGCCGCCCGTGAGGAAGATCACGTTTTTCAGATCACCACCGCAGCGTTTCGTGATGATATCCGTCAGTTCCTCCAAAGCATCAGTGGTGAAGTTGTAGCGATAGCCGTGGGCTATGCGTTCGAGTTGCTTCGCGATAGCTTCATTTACTTCTTCATTGCCGTGGCCGATGCAATAGACAGCGGGGCCGCCGGAACCGTCGATGTATTGTTTGCCGTCGGAATCGGTGAGGTAGCTTCCCTTGGCCCAGGCAACTTTGGGGAGATGGCTCACGGATTTCAGGTCTAAACGAGATTGGGACATATGGCTCTTGCAGTCGTGGTGAAGCTCGCCGAAAAGACCATAGGCAAATTGAGAGGTCAATGTGGATTTGAATTTGGATGAAGTGCTGGCGAATGCGTGGAGTCTGCTGGCGCAGGGTGCGGCCAGTCGAAAACACGGCTTTCATCATGCTGCTGTGGCCACAATCGGTTTAACGGGGATGCCGCGCATTCGCACAGTGATTTTGCGGGCTGCAGATTCTGCTGACGGCACGCTGCGGTTTCATACCGATGTGCGGTCTGAAAAATGTAGGGACCTTGCGGCCAGTCCGAATATCTCTGTCGTGCTGTATGATGAACCGAGCAAGACCCAGGTGCGGGCGGGGGGGCTCGCGACTTTGCATAAGGATGATCAGTTGGCGGATGAAAGTTGGAAAGCGGCTCAGCCGATGAGCAAGATGACCTATGGCATCATGCCGGAGCCGGGACTGGCAATTGCGTCACCCGATCTGATTTCAATGCCCGAACCGCAGACCGATGTGGAGTGGGCGCGCAAACATTTTGTTGTTGTGAAAGTTCAGATTCAGACGTTGCAATGGCTTTACCTGAAGCAAGGCGGTCAGCGCTGCGCAATTTTTGATTTTGTTGCAGATACCCGGACCTGGACAGTGCCGTCATGATTACGCTCTATGACCCCGTTCAGAAATTACATGCGCCGGAAACGTTTATTGTTGCCGGGCGGCCCCAACCTATTCCGGAGACGCCAGCTCGCATCGACATGTTGATGGAAGGTGTGAATCGCATTGGCAGCGAGGTGCGGGTGCCGCCTGCGATTGGGGCTGAGGTTTTGGCGCTGGTGCATACGCAGCAGTATTTGAGTTTTCTGGAAAACTTGCGGGAACGCTGGGGTCATGTTCCGAACGCGAGTGATATTC
The DNA here is from genome assembly GCA_031430915.1 of Hyphomicrobiales bacterium. Taxonomy (GTDB): domain Bacteria; phylum Pseudomonadota; class Alphaproteobacteria; order Rhizobiales; family Aestuariivirgaceae; genus Aestuariivirga. The sequence continues at coordinate 4,403 of JANPCL010000135.1, read as the reverse complement.
CGCTGCCCAATGTCTATGCCATTCAACGGACATCCCTGCCGCCGATTGGATATCCGGATGCTGTGGTAGGGCAGGCGGGTTATCATCTGGGGGATGGGGCTTGTCCGGTTACTGAGACTACTCTTGCCGCTGCGAAAGCCAGTGCAGCTTGTGCGGTGGAAGCAGCGCGGTTGGTGATGGCTGGAGAAACTGTGGCCTATGCGCTCTGTCGGCCGCCGGGACATCATGCAGCTGCGGATCTGGCGGCGGGATTTTGTTTTTTCAACAATTCTGCGCTGGCGGCTGAAATGATGACCCGGGTGGGCAAGCGCGTGGCCGTTCTTGATATTGATGTGCATCATGGAAATGGGACGGAAGCGATTTTTTATGACCGGGCTGATGTTCTCACGGTTTCCATTCATGTAAACCCTGCTCGGTTTTATCCGTTTTTCTGGGGCTATGAAAACGAGCGGGGGCGCGGTGAGGGGGAGGGCTTCAATCTGAATTTGCCGCGTGAGCGGGGACTTGATTTGACGGGCTATCTGGCAGCCCTGGACATTGCCTTGCAGCGCATTTCAGATTTTGGCGCGGATCATCTTGTCGTTGCGGCGGGGCTGGATATTTCTGTTGATGATCCGTTCAAGGGCTTTGCCATTCATACTGCGGAATTTGAAATTATTGGCCGCCGGATTGCCGAAATGAAATTGCCGATGGTTGTGGTGCAGGAGGGGGGCTATCCGTCTCCTTCCCTCGGGCGCAACCTGGCTGCGCTGCTCTCGGGGCTTGGCGCATGAGTATTGGAATTCGTTTTATGCGCGAGGGCCAGGAAGATGCTGTGGCCGCCATGCTGCGGGCTTTGCCCAAGGACTTGGGAAAATCCGTTGTGCCGAAAGTCACTGGTGCATCGTTGCGAGAGAACAAAGGATTTGTGCATGTTACTGTTGCAGAGGATTCCGGGCTGTTGCTGGGCGTATGTCTGTGGCTTCTCACGTATTCCAGTTGGCGTGGGGCGAAGGGGATTTATATCAGCGATCTCTATGTCATGGGCCATGCGCGGGGGCGCAAGGTGGGTGAGAAATTGTTGCGCGGCACTTTGAAAGAGGCAGCAAAACTGGGGGCCAGTTTTGTTAAAATGGAGGTTGATCATGCAAATGTCGGAGCGCAGAGTTTCTATGACAGGCTGGGCTTTGCCCATGCCTCTGACGATTTGTTTTATGTGCTCGAAGAGGAAAATTTCACGCGGCTTTTGAAGGATGATACCAAATGACAATCAAGACAGTGGGACTGATCGGTGCGGGCCTGATGGGGCATGGCATTGGCAAGAATATTATTGAGAAAGGTTTTGCTTTGAATGTGGTGGCCCATCGCAGTCGGGCGAATGTGGAGAGTTTGGTTTCCAAGGGTGCGGTCGAGCTGAATTCGAATGCGGAGATCGCGGCAAAATCTGATTTGGTGATTCTGTGTGTGACTGGAACGCCGGAAGTTGAAGCGGCGGTTTATGGCGAAACCGGAATTTTGGAAGGGGCGAAGTCCGGATTGATAATTGCGGATTGTTCGACTGCGGTGCCGGATTCGACGATCAAGATTGCGGCTGACTTGGCGACGAAAGGGATCATTCTTGTGGACACGCCAATGACCCGCACACCCAAGGAAGCAGAGGCCGGAAAATTGGGGCTTATGGTGGGGGGCGATTTGGCGGTGATCGATTCCATCCGGCCTGTTCTCAATTGTTTCGCGGATTTGATCGTTCACTGTGGAGCCGTGGGGGCGGCGCATCAGGTGAAGCTGATCAACAATTTCATGTCCATGGCCCATGCGGCCGTAGCTGCGGAGGCAATCACTGTGGCTGCGAAAGCCGGGATCAACATGGAATCCTTGCGTGACGTGATCATGGGGGGAGGGGCCATGTCGGTGATGTTCGGCCGGCTGATCAATGTACCGTTGAGTGATGATGACAGTCACGCGAAATTTGCAATCCGCAATGGCCGGAAGGATTTGCGCTACTACACCAACATGACTGAAAATATGCCAGTGGCTTCGCCGATTGCGGAGACAATCCACCAGATTTTCGTACTGGCGGATACGCTGGGCTACGGGGAGCGGTATGTGCCGCGGCTGATTGACATGATGGGGAAGAATGCTGGCGTCAAGTAGTTGAATTCCTGTTAGTTTTGATAAAAACGTATTATTCAGGAAAAAACTGCTTGACACCGCGCGGTCGTTACGCTATATGTTTGTATATTCCAGAGGTGGGTCACCCCATCTACTGCCCCCCAACAACAGTTTTGAGCCGATCATGAAGACGACGTTGGGGAGTGGGGTCGGGATACGGCTGTGAATTTCTATCGTTTCTTGACAAGAACCTGAACTGCAAATGCCTTGCGGTCGTTAAATGGGGAGTTCCGGAGGTTTCTGACTGCCTCTGTGGCGCGTTTGACAACTGCCAAGGCTTCAAGACGGGAAACACGAATATTTGGGTCGTAATCGCAGTCGTGCCGCTGTTTTTGCAACTCGACAAAGGTATCCGCGCAATCCTTGATCAATTGTGGAAACCCGATGTTGCGGGCTGCTTCACAGGCTGATCGTGCGGCTCCGTGATCCAGACCGCGATAAACATGTTGCCAGGCCCGATTTGGTCGATTGCGCTTTGACGTTCCTACAAGTGTGTCGGCACAATTCTGACAGAAGGAGTGAAACACTGCATAATAAGCGGCACTTATGGCACGGCGCAAATCAATCTGTCGCGGCTTGAGTGCGCCCAAAACTGCCAAACGGTTCGCTTGCTCCAAAAAATCATCAATCATTTTCAAGCAGCAAGTTCTTGTTTGTTGTTGAACATATGACGGATGTGGACAAATCGCCGTTCTCCCAACTTCCACGCCAAATCCCTGGCTTTGCCGTCGATGCGAAACCAGTCAGTTGGGTTGAGAGGTTTGTTGATGAGTTTGTGACGGACGACAACATTTATTACGGCGTTCCCATCATGGTCTTGGCCATCTTCAATTTCGATCTTGCTTACAGACAAATTCACCAATTCGGTTTTCAAGAACGAACGTAGTTGGTCAGAAAGAGATTGGAAGTCCCTTATTTTTGTTGTTGGCATAGAAGTCATAACTTTTCTCCTGTCGAACAGCATAATTGAGGTTTGAAACAGGGTCGAGACAAAAGATGGTTATAGCATTGTGAGTTTCAAGACTTCTTGACTCCGTCCTCCCCCCATGACACCACGCCTTCAAACGATGGGAAAATATTGAATCATGTCGATCGCTTTTGTATTTCCGGGGCAGGGTAGTCAGGCGGTGGGCATGGGAAAATCGCTTGCGGATAATTTTGCTTCGGCGCGGGCGGTTTTTGCGGAGGTGGATGATGCACTTTCGCAGAAGCTGTCTGACCTGATGTGGTCGGGGCCGGAGGATCAGCTTACTTTCACGCAAAATGCACAGCCGGCTGTGATGGCGGTGAGTTTGGCGGCGATGCGGGTGCTTGAGGTGGAGCATGGTATTACGGTTGGCTATACGGCTGTTTGCGTTGCTGGGCATTCGCTTGGGGAATACTCTGCGCTGGCTGCTGCTGGAACTTTTACGCTTGGGGATACGGCGCGGCTTTTGAAGATTCGCGGTAAGGCGATGCAGCTTGCGACTCCTGTTGGAACCGGGGCTATGGCGGCTTTGCTGGGGCTGGACTTCAAGACGGCGTCTGAAGTTGCGGCGGAGGCGGCGCAGGGTGATGTATGCCAGGCGGCGAATGACAATTCCGATGGTCAGGTGGTGATTTCGGGTCACAAGGCGGCAATTGAGCGGGCGCTTGATATTGCCAAGGCCAAGGGTGCGAAGCGGGCGATTTTGTTGCCTGTGTCGGCACCGTTTCATTGCGCCGTGATGCAGCCTGCGGCAGAGGCGATGCTCGCGGCTTTGGCGAATGCGGAGATGAAGAATCCGGTGGTGCGTGTGATTGCCAATGTGGTGGCAGGTGCCTTGTCTGATGCTGCGGAGATACGTCAGCGGCTGGTCGAGCAGGTGACGGGCACTGTGCGCTGGCGCGAATGTGTTTATGCCATGAGTGATTTGGGTGTTAATGTTTTTGTTGAAGTTGGCAGTGGTAAAGTGTTGACGGGGCTTGCTAAAAAGAATGCGCCGGAGGCAAAGGCGATGGCTGTGGGGAACGCGGAGGACGTGGCGGCGGTTGTTGAGGTTTTGAGGTAAGGCGCATTCGGCCCCTCATCCGCCCTTCGGGCACCTTCTCCCGTTAAAAGGAACGGGAGAAGGCAGAATGTGCAGCGATTTTTGAATGAGGATTAAAATGATGTTTTCACTGATCGGTAAAACCGCACTCGTTACGGGTGCCACGGGCGGGATTGGGGCTTCGGTGGCGCGGGCGCTGCATGGGGCGGGGGCTACGGTTGCAATTTCGGGCACGCGGACTGC
>JANPCL010000134.1:0-10746 GCA_031430915.1 Hyphomicrobiales bacterium | reverse complement strand
CGGTGCCGAGGCGATTTGGCCCTATTACTACGCTGGCACCATGGGGCTTGTCATGCGTGATGGCATTGAACGCCTGACCAATGCCAAATCCTATTCCCGCATGTATGGTACGTTTTGCATAGCGCTTTCCTGGCCCGGATATTTTGCGGGAACAGGCCGCATTGCAGGCGTTGATCCGCGCGAAATGCAGAAGTCTGACCTCATTGTGATCTGGGGGGGGAACCCCGTGAATACACAGGTAAATGTGATGACACATGTGGGGATTGCCAAGAAGCGTGGCGCGAAAATGGCCTGCGTTGATGTTTACGATACTGGCACCATGAAGCAGGCCGACCATAAATACATCATCCGCCCCGGAACCGATGGTGCGTTGGCCTGTGCTGTCATGCATGTGTTGTTCCGCGAAGGTTTTGCAAACCGGGACTATCTCCGTCAGTACACGGATGATCCACAGGGCCTTGAAACGCATCTGTCGCTGAAAACGCCGGAATGGGCCGCAGATATTACCGGGCTGACAGTCACGCAGATTGAAGAGTTGGCGCGGCTTATCGGGCAAACGCCGAAAACCTATTTCCGTTTGGGCTATGGCTTTTCGCGCTCACGCAACGGCGCGCACAACATGCATGCCGTTTCCTGCATTCCCGCGATCACCGGGGCCTGGTTGCATGAAGGCGGCGGGGCGCTGCATTCCAACAGCGGTATTTACAAATGGAACAAACAGTTGATTGAAGGCAAAGACATGGCGAAGCCCGGCGTTCGCACCATGGACCAGAGCCGCATTGGCGAAGTGCTACTTGGCAACCCAGCGGATTTGCGCGGCGGTCCTCCAGTAAAGGCGCTGTTCGTTCAGAATACGAATCCCGTCTCGGTGGCACCTGATCAAAACAAAGTTAAAGCAGGTTTTGCACGGCAGGACTTGTTCACGGTGGTGCACGAGCAGTTCATGACAGAAACTGCCGCCATGGCGGATATTGTTTTGCCGGCCACCATGTTTTTGGAACACGATGATATTTACCAGGGCGGTGGGCACCAGCACATCATGTTCGGGCGCGAATTGGTGAAGCCACCAGGCGAATGCCGCTCCAACCATGATGTGATTTGTGAACTGGCAGCGCGATTGGGCGCAGGGCACAAGGGGTTCCAGATGACCCCGCGTGAGATCATCGACGAAACATTAAAAGCTTCCAAACGCCGTGGCCTCGACGATCTCGACACTGAAAACTGGTTTGACGTGCAGCCGGATTTTGATACCGCGCATTTTATCAATGGCTTCGGCCATCCTGATGGCAAGTTCCGCTTCAAGCCGGATTGGAAGCAAGCAGGCCGTGTTCTTTCCAACATGGGTCCACTCGGTCCATTCGAAGCCATGCCCGCATGGCCGGATCATTGGGCGGTGACTGAGCGCACATCGGAGGAAACACCCTTCCGCCTTACCACGTCGCCAGCGCGGACGTTTTTAAACTCCAGTTTCAACGAAACACCGGGATCGGTGAAGCGGGAAGGGCGACCTTCAGTTTTTGTGCATCCTGATGATTTGTCAGAGTTGCGATTGGCTGATGGGGACCCTGTCGTACTGGGAAACAGCCGTGGCCAGGTAAATGTTTTTGCCAAAGTTCATAGAGGTCAGCAGCGCGGCGTTCTGGTGGCCGAAGGCATCTGGCCCAACCATGCCTATGCTGATGGCTGCGGCATCAACAGCCTGACAGGCGCTGACCAGCCTGCACCAGCGGGTGGGGGCACGTTCCATGACATCTCGGTGTGGCTGCGCAGGTCGTCTTGCTGAACCCAACATGAATCCCCCATTCAGCGGGAACTCATCCGTGTTCTGATAGTTATTGTCTCAAGTTCATGATTTTGGCGCATTTCAGCCCTGCCCATGCCTTTGATGCTCCGTACACGGTGTAATCAGAGAGGTGGGGTTGAAGCGCCCTGAAAGACGGTAGAGACAATGGTTACGGCATCTCATGTTATTGAAGCGGATCGGTTTTCTGCGCGCAAAGTTGATGAGGCCAAGCGTGTCATGCATTTGCGCCGCCTGATTCTCATTGGTCTTGCTGCTGCCATGGCACTCGCCACGCTTGCCCCTGTCGTGGTACTCGCTGGCTAGAGCCAGTGCTTCTTGTATCCCACCGGTTCGGCATGGGCGACGACCCGCTTGATTGCAGGCAGGCTGCCCATCAAAGCGATTTCAATACGATCCGTCACAGCATGCACATCAGCAATTGGCAATTCCGGCGTGAAGCGGCAGTGATAGTGCACATAGAGCCCCGCCGCATTCGTCCGCACACGGATGTTGTGCAGGTCACTCAATGTCGGTTCCCTGCGTGCAGCTTTGTCCAGCGCAGTTTCGACTTTTTTGATGATGGCTGCTGACGGCGGTGCCCCTGCCAGAAGACGGGGTTCAAGCGGTTCGATATGGCTTTCCACTTCCACATTGGCCCCCAGACCATCTCGGATTTCGTTTTCAAGGGCGGTCACCTTGTCATGCGCAAGACTGAGCGGCGTTGCGGAGTCAACCTCCACATCAAAGCTTACGGCCAGCCGGCCATCAAGTGTTTGCACAGCCAAATGATGCACTTTGAGGTCATGCTTGTCGGCGATCAGCGCCACCTTGTCGAAGGCGGTTTCTGAATCAAGTTCAACCGGATTTATCTGGGTGGAGATATCAGCATTTTCAAATATCGCGCTGACTCCATCAGCTACATCGCGCCTGATTACATCAAGTTGCGCCGTTGGCAGGGTGCGCGGCACATCGATGCTCAAATCAACAAACAAGGTTGGCCCTGCCGGACGCACCCGCAATTGGCGTATGCCAAGAACACCATTTACAGATTCAACAGCTTCAGAAATTTTTGCTGTAGTGCCAACGGGTGCTGCGTCCAGCAGATTGTTGAGAGTTTGCTTGCCGAGGCCATAGGCGGCACGTGCCACGAAAACCGCAACCACGAGAGCCGCAACAGAGTCAGCAAAGCCGTAGCCCAGCCACACCAGCGTAAGGCCAATGAGAACCGCAATGGAACTCCACATGTCAGCTGCGAAATGCAGGGCGTCGGCAGCAAGTGCAGCACTGGTGGTCTTGTCTGCTGTGCGTTTCAGGGCGCGGCTGCGGTTATAGTCTATAATGATCGAAGCGATGATGATGGCAAACAGCCACCAGCTCAGTTCAATCTCATGGGAGCCCGCCATCAGCCGGGTGACGGCTTCATAGGTCACCCACGCCGTAACGGCGAACAGCATGCCGGTTTCGATGAGGGCCACAACGTTTTCAGCCTTGGCATGGCCATAATGGTGGTCGTCGTCTGCTGGTTTATCGGAGACGCGCACGGCAAGCAGGGTGAGGGCCGTTGCCACAAAATCCATGAGGCTGTGAAACGCTTCGGACAGCAATCCGAGGGAGCCTGACGCAATTGCCGCCGCAAACTTCGCCAAAGCAAGCCCGCCAGACGCCAGAAGCGAGAAAAGGGCGACGCGTTGTTTCTCAGGGCCGTGATTTTGTATCATGTGCTTTGCAATATGTCGGTTGGCGCAGAAATATCACCAAGCAGCCGCGTGAGCGACTCGTGAATTGGTGGCATAGATACTCCATGGCGGCAGATCCTACCCTTGATATTATTGCTCCTGGTCGCAAGGCTGGGGCCTGGACTATCAGTGCCCTGTTTGCGGGCGAGTCCTTCCTGCGCGCGCTCAATGTCAGCGTCATTCCCATTCAGGCCTATGATCTCCTGGGATCAAGCCAGAAAGTCTCCATCGTCGCCACGGCAGTTTCCTTCTGTGTGCTGCTGACAACGCTGACCTTGCCGTATCTGTTCCGGGGTCTGCGCCGCCGCTGGGTTTATTCCATCGGCATCGTTCTCGTCATGCTGGCGGCGATGATATTTGCAGCCAATCTGGTGGCGGGGCAGGTAATGGCCACATATTTCCGCAACGTGGGCGCGTCGATCCTCAATATCACGCTTGCCCTCTACATCATGGACAATATCGCCAAGCCTGACCTCACCAAGGTGGAACCGATGCGCATGACCATTGCCACAGCCAGCTGGGTGGCGGGGCCTGCCATTGGCACCTGGCTTTATGCGCATTACGGCTCCATCGTGCCGCAGGTGGCGGTGGTGCTGGCGGGCTTGGCCCATCTTGCCGGCTTCTGGGTGTTTCGTTTGCGGGAGCCGCAGATGCTGCCCACTGGTACGCTGGCAGGGTTTAATCCTTTGGCCAATGCCATGGATTTCATCCGTCAGCCGCGCTTGCGACTCGCATGGGCAATTGCCTTTGGGCGCTCCAGTTTCTGGTCTGCCCTGTTCATCTATGGACCGCTGCTGATGATTGAAGGTGGCTTGCCGAAGTCCACGGCGGGCTTCATCATTTCGGCCAGTCAACTCACGCTGCCGCTCAGTTTCTTTTTCGGCCTTCTGGCGCGAGAACACGGGGTGCGCCTCGTCATCGCCTTGTGCTTTGCCTTCATGGCTGTGTTTGCAATTCTTGCAGGCCTGCTCGGCACACAGCATGTTTATCTCGCTGTCGCGTGCCTTTTGTTGACGGCGGTATGCGCGTCTGGCCTTGATGGTGTGGGCGGCATTACGTTTTATCGCGCAGTCAAGGCGCGTGACCGGCAACGCATGACCAGTGTCTATCGCACGTTTTTCGAATGCTCTGAATTGCTGCCGGGTTTTTTGTTCATGGGGCTTTTGCTCTTTTTCAACGTCGGCATTGTATTCATTGTCATAGCGGTTTTGGGTGGTTTTTTGGCACTGATATCGTGGAAGTACTTGCCAAAATCCATGTGATGTAGTCATCGTGGGAGCATGACAAAACCAACTCTCATCATCGGCAACAAAAACTATTCCTCATGGTCGCTGCGGCCCTATATGGCACTCGCCATGGCGGGAATTCCGTTTGAGGAAAAAATGATCCGCTTTGGCGAACCGCGCTTTACGCGTGAAGTCCGCAAGATTTCCAAAGCAGGGCAGGTGCCCATTCTTTTGCACAATGGCTTGATGATCAATGATACTATAGCCATCATTGAATACGCCGCCGAGACTTGGGCTACAAAAGCCATATGGCCCAAGAACAAATCCGCCCGCGCCCGCGCCCGTTCAGTGTCTGCAGAAATGCATGCGGGATTTCGCAGCCTGCGTTCCGCCTGCCCGATGAACCTGCGACGCGACTTCAAATTGCCACCCGGTGGAATTACTGACGCAGTTGCAAAAGATGTCGCCCGCCTCGAGCAAATCTGGGCTGATTGCCGCGAAGAGTTCGGAATAGGCGGCCCCTTCCTGTTTGGCAAATTCTGCGCGGCTGATGCGATGTTCACCCCCGTCGCTTCACGCATCGAGACTTTCGCGATACCTGTGAAGAAAGAAATACAGGCTTATGTGCAATCGCTTTTGACTACGCCTGCGTTTTTGCAGTGGAAAAAAGACAGCAAGGTGGAAAAGTGGATTGTGCCTGTGGATGAAGTGGATTGAGGTCCTTTCACCCCAGCTTTAACGCCACCATGCCCCCACTACTTCGTGTTACCAGCCCCGCCACTTCCAATTCCAGCAAAACGGCCATCACTTCTTCGGCTTCGCACTGGGCTTCGCGGATCAGGTCATCGATATCCACGGCATTGGCCGACAGCAGCCCAATGATTTCGCGCCGTGTGGCCTCATCCGCGTCCTGACCCGGCGGCAACAGCGGCTCTGGTTCGCGTTCGAACATCGCCCCTTGCAGTGGCGACGTTTCAGCGTTGAGAAAATTCAGGACATCATCAACCGACACCAGAATGTTGGCACCATCCTTGATCAGCTTGTTGGTACCTTCGCAGCGCGGATCCAAGGGTGAGCCAGGGACTGCAAATACTTCGCGGCCCTGTTCATTGGCAAAGCGGGCAGTGATCAGTGACCCAGAGCGCAACGCCGCTTCGACAATGATAACGGCGCGGCTCATGCCGGAGATGATGCGGTTGCGCCGTGGGAAATGTTCGGCGCGGGGTGCGGACCCGATCGGCATTTCAGTGATGAGCAGACCGTCGCGGGCGATGGCGTTTTGCAGCTCGGCATTTTCCGGTGGATAGCGGTGATCAACTCCTCCCGCAATCACCGCCGCCGTGCGGGCTGAGGTCGCGGATTCATGGGCTGCCGTATCAATGCCGCGTGCAAGGCCCGATGTGACGAGGTAGCCTGCTTCCGCCAATTGATGCGCCAGGATGCGCGCCATCTTGCGACCATTGGCCGATGCCGTGCGTGCGCCAACGATGCCGACACTTTGCCGCGCCGCCAAGTCAGAGTTTCCGATCATGCAAAGCAGTGGTGGAGCGGTGTCAATTTCTGCCAGCAAACGCGGGTAGTCCGCCTCCACACTGGCCACCAGCCGGGCACCGGCCGCTTCTGTTGCCTCCATTTCTTTCTCAGCGCGTTCAATCGGATATACCGTGAGTCCGCGCCGGGCACCGGCCTTGGTCATCAGGTCGGGCAGGGCAGAGATCGCCTTCAATGCACTGCCATAGCGGCGGATAAGCTTTGGAAACGTCGTGGGACCTATGCCCTCAGTGCGGGCCAACCGCAACCACGCGAGGCGCTCCGTGTCCGAAAGCTCCGTCATGCTTTCTTGGAGAAAGAGGATTTGGGTTCTTCACCTTTCAGCAACCGCGCGATGTTGGTGCGGTGCATGAACCAGACAGCGATGGCGAGGACGAGTGAGGGCCACCAGCCGACGACAGGCATAAACTTGGTCAGAGTGGCGACTGCAACGACCGCGACAGCGGCGAGTGCACTGGCCGACGAAATGCGCGTGGCAAAGAAAACGACGAGCCAGATTGCACTGAAGAGCAGCCCCAAAATCCATGACCAGCCAAAGGTTACACCAAGACCCGTTGCCACGCCCTTGCCGCCTTTGAACTTCAGCCACACAGGAAACAGATGACCCGCCAAGGCACCAAGTCCTGCCGCAATCATGGCCTCAGGTGATGCATAAAAACTTGCCGCAAGAACCGGTACATAACCCTTCAAGCCATCGCAGAGCAGGGTGAGGGCGGCGATTTTTTTGTTGCCGGTGCGCAGTAAATTTGTCGCCCCGATATTGCCGGAACCAATTGTGCGAATGTCACCGAGCCCAGCCCAGCGCGAGAGAAGCAGACCAAAGGGAATGCTGCCGGAGAGATAACCGATAGCAGCGAACAATATGACCGTAGTGCCCATTCATCCACCGTAGGTGAAAACGGTCCGTCCGGCAACGAGGGTTTCGGTGGCTCGTCCTTCCAAGGTTCTGTGCTCAAACGGCGAGTTTTTCGAGCGGGATTTCAGCGTTGACGCTTCGACTTTCCAGCTCAGGCCGGGGTCGACAACTGCGATATCCGCAGGCGCACCCGCAGCCAGCCTGCCGCATTCCAACCCCAAAATGCCAGCTGGTGCCTGAGACATTGCTTCAATTAAACGTGACAAACTTATGTTTTCATTGTGGGAAAGTGATATGGCACAGGACAGCATCGTATCCAGCCCGATGGCCCCAAACGCTGCTTCGGCGAAGGGCAGGCGTTTGGTGTCGTCGCTTTGCGGGTTGTGGGCGGAGACGATCACATCAATGGTGCCGTCAGCCACACCAGCAATCAGCGCCCTGCGTTCGTCTTCATTGCGCAAGGGCGGCGAGAGTTTGAAGAAAGTGCGGTAGGAGCCGATGTCGTTTTCATTCAGCACGAGGTGATTGATCGACACGCCGCAGGTGACGGGCAAGCCGCGGGTCTTGGCCCGGCGGATGACCTCAATGGACTCGGAGCAGGAGATTTGTGCGGCGTGGTATCTGGCCCCCGTCATTTCGACGAGGCGCAAATCCCTTTCCAGCTGCATGACTTCGGCCAGTGCGGGTATGCCTGAAAGCCCAAGCCGCGAAGCCGCCTCGCCACCGTTCATGACGCCGGAGGACATGCTGGGTTCTTCCACATGGGCGACGACCAGCATGTTGAAGTCCTTGGCATAGGTCAGGGCACGGCGGAACAGGTTGGCGTTGCTGATCGATTTGTTGGGATCGGTCACTGCCGCAGCTCCGGCGGCTTTCAGCAATCCGATTTCGGACAAGGATTCACCGTGCAAGCCCTTGGTCAAGGCGGCCATGGGGGCGACGCGCACCAATGCCGTGTCTCTGGCGCGGCGCAGGATATAGTCAACAATCGCCGCATCATCGATGACGGGTTGCGTATCCGGCATAACGATCATCGTCGTCACGCCACCAGCGGCAGCGGCTTCAGATGCGCTGGCGAGAGACTCGCGATATTCGGTGCCGGGTTCGCCGGTGAAGACGCGCATGTCAACAAGGCCGGGGATGATGTGTTGGCCCTTGCAATCGACAACAGCCGTCTGGCCGCCGACCTGATCGCGAGTGACGTTCGCGCCCACGGCGATGATGCGGCCATCATCAATCAATATGCCGCCGATGCCATCCAGCCCTTCACGCGGGGACAGCAGATGGGCGTTGAGATAAGCGCGACGTTTCATGCTGCCACCCCACGGTTTCGCGCCAGAGCATCCAGCACGGCCATGCGCACGGCCACACCCATTTCCACCTGTTCGCGGATCACTGATTGCGCACCGTCAGCCACACTCGAGTCGATTTCAACGCCACGGTTCATGGGGCCAGGATGCATGACCAGCGCATGGGGCTGTGCTTCCCGCAGTTTTGATTCCGTGAGGCCATAGAACTGATAATATTCACGAAGCGACGGCACGAAGGCACCGCTCATCCGCTCCTGTTGCAGGCGCAACATCATCACCACATCAGCGCCGCGAATGCCTTCAGCCATGTTGCGATATACATCGACGCCGAAATTGGCGATGCCGCTTGGCAACAGCGTGGAGGGAGCAACCACACGCACCGTCGCCCCCATGGCATTCAGCAAATGAATGTTGGACCGCGCCACGCGGCTGTGCAGCACGTCACCACAAATGGCGACCGTCAAACTCTGCAAACGGCCAAAATGGCGGCGTATCGTCAGTGCATCAAGCAACGCTTGTGTCGGGTGTTCGTGCTGGCCATCGCCGGCGTTGATCACGGCGCAACTCACCTGTTGCGACAGCAGTTCCACGGCCCCTGAGGATTGATGTCTGACCACCAGAAAATCCGGGTGCATGGCGTTGATGGTGATGGCGGTGTCGATGAGCGTTTCGCCTTTGGCCACGGACGAATTGGCAATCGCCATATTCATCACGTCAGCGCCCAGCCGTTTCCCCGCAATTTCGAAACTGGCCTGTGTGCGTGTTGAGTTTTCGAAGAACAGGTTGACCTGGGTCATCCCCTCCAGGATCTTTTTATCCGGCCCCAAAGCTTTGCCAGTTTCGGAGTAGCTTTGCGCCAAATCCAAAAGTGCTGTAATTTCGATGTGGTGAAGGTCTGTGATGGCCAGCAAATGCTGAGCCTTGAACAGGGCGGGCCGTGGCGCGGGGGATGTCATTAAAAGCGCTGCTTATGAGGCTTAGGCACAGGCGTCAAGAAACGATTGCAGGATATAGCATGCCGCCAGTTTATCGACATTCTCCGCCCGCTTGGCGCGGGATAAATCTGCTTCCAACATGACGCGATTAACAGCCACGGTGGACAGCCGCTCATCCCAAAACGCAACGGGTACGTCGGTGAACTTTGAGAGATTGCGCACAAAAGCCCGTGTCGCCTGCGCCCGCGGACCTTCGGTACCATCCATATTCAAGGGCAGACCGATGACCATGAGACCGATGTTTTCGCGGCCCGCAAACTCCAGCAGCAGCTTGGCATCAAGCGTGAATTTGCTGCGGGCAATGGTTTCGCGCGGGGTGGCAATCTGGCCTTCAAGATCAGCAGTCGCCAAACCAATGGTCTTGGTGCCAAGGTCCAGGCCAAGGATACGGCGGCCCGGCGGCAGTGCGCCAAGAGCGGCTTGGCCCGCGTCGTTCAAAGTGGTCATTGTGGGGGGATAGCCCTTGGGGCATCAGGGGACCAGACAAAAAGGAATGAACATGACCAAAGCCGTTGGACCCCTCGTTGACCCCCTGCCATCAGGAGCGAAACCCGATCTCCGTCCGCTGCACGGGCGCTGGATCAGGCTGGATGCCTTGAGCGTGGCCCATCACGGTGTGTCGCTTTACAGGAATGTGGCAGGCGAAGACATCTGGACATGGATGCCTTACGGACCATTCGCCGATGAAGCCGCGTTTTTGGGCTGGCTGAAAGACCGCGAAGCCGCCCGCGACCCGTGGTTCTACACTTTCGTCAAACGCAGCAGCGGCGAAGCCTTGGGCATGGGTGCCTTCATGCGCTTTGACGGCCCAAACGGCGTCATCGAAATCGGCAACATCTGGATGAGCCCGCAGTTACAGCGCACCCGCGAGTCCACCGAAGCCATCTACCTGCTCATGCGCCACGCCTTCGACGATCTGGGTGTAAGAAGGCTGGAATGGAAATGCGACGCCCTGAATGCGCCATCACGGGCAGCAGCCCTGCGTTTCGGGTTTGAGTTTGAGGGGATATTCCGACAGCACATGATCATCAAGGGACGCAACCGGGATACGGCATGGTTCGCAATGATCGACAAGGACTGGCCGAAGGCGAGGGCCGGGTTTGAGGCGTGGTTGAGCGAGGGGAATTTTGACGGGGCGGGGGTGCAGCTTTCTCATCTGTCCGTCATTCCAAACGCGAAACGCAGCGAAGCGGAGTGAGCGATTTGGAACCCCGCTTTGGCCAAACCAATCTGGACTCGTGGAAAAAAGCGGGGTTCCAAATCACTTGTTCCTCTTCGCTACACGCGGG
>JANPCL010000133.1:0-35270 GCA_031430915.1 Hyphomicrobiales bacterium | reverse complement strand
GATCACCATCAACGTGGCCCGCTCGGTTGAAGAAGCCGCAGCCCAGGCCCGCGGTGACGTGATGACCGGCCCCGCAAGCGACCGCGCCGAAGTCCGCGCCGCTGCCGAAGCCCTGTTTGAAGAAGCAGAAGCCGAGCGCATCGCGGAAGAAAACGCTTAATCTTCGAAAACGAATTGAAGGCCGCTCAGCGAAAGTTGGGCGGCTTTTTTGTTTGTGGCCCCTCATGGCAAACTTTCAAATCAGCTCAAACCTATCCACATCCACCATCCCGCGATCTGTAATTTTAAGATGCGGAATCACCGGCAACGGCAAAAACGCCACCTGTAAAAACGGCTCTTGCAACATTGTTCCGAGCGATTTTGCAGCGCCCCGGAGCGGAATGAGCGCTTCCCGCACTTCTTCAAAACTCCGGTCACTCATCAAGCCCGCAATCGGCAAAGCGAGCTCAGCCAAAACTTTGCCATCGCGCACCACAACAAATCCACCGCAAATATTTTTCAGGTGATTGGCCGCAAAGGCCATGTCTTCATCTGAAACGCCAACGATGCAAATGTTATGCGAATCATGACCGACAGTCGAAGCGATGGCACCGTGTTTCAAGCCAAAGCCATTCACAAATCCCACTCCGATATTGCCGTTCACACCGTGCCGTTCGATGACTGCGACTTTGATGCAATCCTGTGCGAGATCAGCAGTCACCACGCCATTTTCCGCTGGCAAAGTGCGGCGCAAATGTTGGGTGATGATTTTTCCCGGGTTGACGCCAATAACCGGCACATCGACTCCGGTGCCTCGTGATTGCAATTGCAAAGCCGAAACTGTTTTCGATTTCACACTGTTCAAGCCAACGGGCGAAATTGACTTGCGCGTCGCGAACAAATGATCGTCCACCAATCGACCAGCACTCAATACGCGAGAGATGCGGCAACTCTCCAAACTATCCATCACCACAAGATCGGCCCGCCAGCCGGGAGCCACCAATCCGCGATCATGTAAGCGAAACGCCCTCGCCCCGGAAATGCTGGCGGCGCGATAGGTGGCGAGAATATCAGCCCCACAGCGTATCGCCTCGCGGATCATGAAATCCAGATGCCCCTCCTCTGCGATGTCCAATGGGTTTCTATCATCCGTACACAGAGCAATAAACGGCGAATTGCGCTCCGTCATGATCGGCACCAGTGCGTGCAAGTCTTTCGACACTGATCCCTCACGGATCAAAATGTGCATACCCTTCGACAGTTTCTCCAGCGCCTCGTCCGCTGTCGTTGTCTCATGATCCGTGCGAATGCTGGCGGACAAGTAGCCATTCAAATCCATGCCGCGCACAAGAGGCGCGTGGCCGTCAATATGACCGCCCTCAAACAGTGCCAATTTGTCGAGGCATTCGGGATCCAGATTCAGCACCCCCGGAAAATTCATGAACTCGGCCAAGCCGATATTCTTGGGGTGGCCCATGAAGGGCTTCAAATCTTCCGCCGTCAGTCTCGCGCCTGAAGTTTCCAAATGGGTGGCAGGCACACAGCTGGATAATTGCACCCGCAAATCCATGATGGTGTGCTCGGCACAGTCGAAGAAATACTGCAGTCCCTCAAGGCCCAGCACATTCGAAATTTCATGTGGGTCGCAAATTGCCGTGGTCACGCCATGCCGCAGCACGCAACGGTCAAATTCGTGCGGTGTCACCAACGATGACTCCACATGCAGGTGCGTATCGATAAAACCGGGAACGACGATTTGCCCCGTGATATCGATTTCGCGACTGCCGCGATAAGTACCGCAAGTCCCAACAATCCGGTCGCCGCAAATGGCGATATCAGATGCAATCACCCGCCCCGACACCAGATCATAAAAGCTGCCATTCTTCAAAACCAGGTCGGCAGGCTCAGCGCCCCGCCCTTGCGCAATGGCGCGCTTCAGGAAATACTTCATGTCAATTTCTCTCCTCGGCATGCTCTCGACCATAGGGTAAGAATGCGATACACAGCAATCATGACATCACAATATTATTCCCAAATGGGCGGCCATCCGCCACAATCCCAACTGCTCACGGGCCATGCTGTTTTTACCGAGGCCTATGCTGTAATTCCGAAAGGCGTGATGCAGGATATCGTCACCAGCCTGTTGCCGCATTGGGAGAACACCCGGGCGTGGATCATTGCAAGGCCGTTGTCCGGCTTTGCTGAAACCTTCTCGCAATACATCATGGAAGTCGCACCCGGCGGCGGCAGTGATAATCCAGAGCCTGATGCGAATGCGCAGGGCGTGCTGTTTTTTGTCAGTGGTGCCGCATCCGTCACCATCGCAGGCAAGCCACACGATGTCAGAACCGGAGGCTATGTCTATATCCCCTCCGGCACCAAATGGTCGCTGAAAAACACTGGTAGCGAACCCGCCAAATTCCATTGGGTGCGAAAGGTCTATGAATCCGTTGACGGCATCGACAAACCCGAGGCCTTCGTCACCTCGGACTCGGCCGTCACTCCCACCGCCATGCCCGGCACCAACGGCACCTGGGCCACCTCGCGCTTTGCTGATCCCAATGACATCCGCCACGACATGCATGTGAACATCGTCACATTGCAGCCGGGCGGCACCATTCCCTTCATGGAAACCCATGTGATGGAACACGGGCTTTATGTGCTAGAAGGCAAGGCCGTCTATCGCTTGAACAACGACTGGGTCGAAGTTGAAGCCGGAGATTTCATGTGGCTGCGCGCCTTTTGCCCGCAGGCCTGTTACGCAGGAGGCCCGGGCCCTTTCCGCTATTTGCTCTATAAGGACGTGAACCGCCATCCGAAGCTGAAACTGTTCCGCTGATGCTGAAACCGGAACCGCTGACGAAAGCAGCCTTCGCGTCATTTGGGGAAGTGGTGGAAACCAAGGGGTGCGAGCCGCTGCACATCAATCAGGGCTTCGCTTTACGCTTTGATAATCTGGCCAGCATTGATGTGGGCAACGACGGCGGTCAAACCAAAGTCAGCCTGTTTACCGCCAATCCGCGCCCGCAGCCCTTCATGATCAATCTGATGGAACGCCATCCCTTGGGCTCGCAGTTATTCTATCCCTTACAAAACCGGCCATGGCTGGTGCTGGTATGTGGCGATCCCCACGACGCTGCAACTTACCGCGCCTTTGCCGCGACAGGCCGACAAGGCATAAATTACCATCGCAACATCTGGCATTTTCCCTTGCTGGTGTTCGAAGCTGACAGCCGGTTTATCGTGGTTGATAGGGTGGGGCCGGGGAATAATCTGGAGGAGGTGGAGTTAAAAAGTCCCTTGAGGCTCACCCCTTGATTTATGTAAGACGGTAAGATATTTTACTTCTATGAACGCTGTATTCTCAAAAATCACGTCCAAAAGCCAAACCGTTATTCCCAAGGAAGTGCGGAAATTATTGGGCTTGAAGCCCGGTGATCGCCTGCGTTTTGCCATTACGGATAGTGGTATTGTCGTCGACAAGGCGTTAGCCGGCTCCGAAGATGATCCCTTCTCTGTCTTCACCGAATGGAATAGCGCCGCAGATGAAAAAGCCTACGGCAACCTCTAAGGCATCGCTGAGATTTGGCGATGTCGTCGTCGTACCGTTTCCCTATGTAGACAAGCTGGCAGAAAAACGACGGCCTGCCTTGGTTGTTTCGAGTACTGCATTCAATGCGCGGCAAAGTCTGCTCTGGGTCGCCATGATCACCAGTGCCGACAACAAGCCATGGCCGGATGACGTGGGGTTTCCGCTGAAAGGCACGGGCCTTGCGAGCGCATCTGTCATTCGGACGAGTAAAATCACGACCATTGAGACGGCGAGGATTGTTCGTGTCATCGGCAAGATCGACAAGATATCGGCCACAAGAGTTTCGAACATTGTTTCAGCTATTCTTGGCAAGGTTTGAGACCACTCCGGCTGCCAGCTTCTCAGCCGCGCGAAACGGGGTAATCATAGTGGTAAAAACAATCCACACCCCGAAATCCCGCCTTCGCACTTGCAGCAAAATCGTCTAAGAGGGCAGGATACACGACCACTGTACAGGACCGTTTTGATGAACGCACACACTGAAGCCGATATTATCCGCACTCGCATTCTCCACAAGCTGACCTATGCGATCGGCAAGGACCCAGTTGTGGCCAAGCGGCACGACTGGCTGCGCGCGACGATTTTGGCGCTGCGGGATTCCATCATCGACCGATGGATGGCGTCGACACGCAAGAGTTATCAGGACCAATCCAAGCGGGTTTATTATCTCTCACTGGAATTTCTCATTGGCCGATTGCTGCGCGATGCCTTGAGCAATCTGGAACTCACCAGCGCTTTTCAGGAAGCCCTGTCCAATCTGAACGTCGATTTGAATTTCGTCGAAGAACTTGAGCCTGACGCCGCATTGGGAAATGGCGGTCTTGGCCGTCTTGCTGCCTGCTTCATGGAAAGCATGGCCACTCTGAACATCCCGGCTTACGGCTATGGCATCCGTTACAATCACGGACTGTTCCGCCAGATTATAAAAGACGGCTGGCAAACCGAAGCACCGGAGACATGGCTTGACTATGGCAATCCGTGGGAATTTGCGCGGCGCGAAGCCTCGTACCGGATTTCATACGGTGGCCACGTCACCTCTGAAACCATGAAGGATGGCACAATTCACCACACATGGAACGCTGGCGAGGTGCTGCATGCCACGGCCTATGACACGCCAATGGTGGGCTGGAAGGGCAGCCGAGTGAACACCTTGCGCCTTTGGAGCGCCAAGGCACTTGACCCCATTCATCTCGATGCTTTCAATGTCGGTGACTATACTGGCGCACTCTCGAGCACCAACAAGGCCGAGATTTTAACCCGCGTGCTTTACCCCGCTGACTCGACTCCCGCAGGTCAGGAACTGCGCTTGCGTCAGGAATATTTCTTCACGTCAGCCTCTCTGCAAGACATTCTGCGCCGCCACCTGCAACAGTATCCTGATCTCACAAACCTGCCCGACAAGATTGCGATACAACTGAACGACACTCACCCTGCGATCGCAGTGGCCGAGATGATGCGGTTGCTGATCGACATTCACAAAATGAAATGGGACGCGGCCTGGGATATTACGCGCGGTGTGACTGGATACACCAATCACACCCTGCTGCCGGAGGCGCTGGAAAGCTGGCCGGTCCATTTGTTTGAAAGTGTGCTGCCGCGCCACATGCAGATTGTTTTTGCCATCAATGCGAAGGTGATTGAGGAAGCCAAGAAAAAAGGTCTGGGCACGGACGATTTTATCTCGGCCATCTCACTGATCGATGAAGCAGGCGGCCGCCGCGTACGCATGGGGCAATTGGCCTTCGTTGGCTCCCACAGCATCAACGGCGTATCGGCCTTGCACACGGGCCTGATGAAACAGAGCGTCTTCAACAAACTGAATGAGCTCTATCCCGGCCGCATCAACAATAAAACCAACGGCGTCACCCCGCGCCGCTGGTTGAAGAGTGTGAACCCAGAACTCGCCCATCTTTTGCAAGACGCCATCGGCAAAGATATTTTCGCTGAAACTCAATTGCTGAAGGAAGCCCTGCCGCTGGCCAAAGACAGCAATTTCCAGGACGCTTTCAAGCGCATCAAGCACGACAACAAAGCGGCACTGTCCAACCTCGTCCAGGCAAGAATGAACCTGGCGCTCGATCCTGACTCCATGTTTGATGTGCAGATCAAACGCATCCACGAATACAAGCGCCAACTGCTCAACATTCTGGAGACGATTGCGCTTTACAACGACATGCGCGCCCACCCTGAAAAAACCTGGGCACCGCGGGTCAAGATTTTCGCAGGCAAAGCCGCTGCGAGTTACCATATGGCCAAGTTGACGATCAAACTCATCAACGATGTGGCGCAAGTGGTGAATAACGACTCGACGCTGAAAGGCGCATTGCGCGTTGCCTTCATTCCAAACTACAATGTGAGCCTGGCCGAGGTCATCGTGCCCGCCGCTGACCTTTCCGAGCAAATCTCCACGGCAGGCATGGAAGCCTCTGGCACCGGCAACATGAAGCTCGCCCTTAACGGTGCCATGACCATCGGCACGCTGGACGGCGCCAATGTCGAAATGCTGGAGCAAATCGGTGCGGATAACATCTTCATCTTCGGCCTCACCGCCGAAGAGGTGGAAACCCGCCGCGCTGCGGGCGTCAATGGCCGCGCCATTGTCGAATCATCCCCTGCCCTTATGGGTGTTGTGAATGCGCTTTTGGCGGGCACTTTCAGCCAAGGCGACCACGACCGTTACAAGCCAATCGTTGATTCCCTCATGGGCAATGATTATTTCATGGTCGGCTCCGACTTCGATTCTTACGTGCAATCCCAGCAAAACGTCTCAAAACTGTGGCTGGCAAGAAAGAACTGGACGGAAAAGGCGATCATCAATAGCGTCAGCATGGGCTGGTTCTCTTCCGATCGCACGATCCGTGATTACGCGCGTGATATCTGGAAGCTGCCGGTGAATTAAGTGTGTGTAATGGTGTGCCGAAGTCTGAAACATAAGCAGACAAGCACCACGGTTAGGGGAGCGGATAACGATGGCGAAACAGCCTGTTTGGACAACCGGGGCCGCAGCTATGGCCGCGATTGTACACGGAAGCCATGGAGACCCCTTCTCTGTCCTCGGTCTGCACAAAACGGGTAAACAGTGGATTGCCCGCGCCTTTGTTCCAGGTGCAGATAAAATCATTGTGGAGTCGTTGGGTGGCCAAAATCTGGGCAGCATCGACAAGCGCCACGACGCGGGATTTTTCGAAGGGCCAGTCACCGCCGAAGCCCAGCAGCCCATCCGTTTTGCTTGCTCCAATGCGGGTGGCAACTGGAAGGTGACCGACGCCTATTCCTTCGGCCCGGTCCTTGGTCCAATGGATGACTACTATATCGGGGAAGGAAACCATCTCCGCCTTTATGATAAAATGGGCGCACACTCCATGCACCACGACGGTGCGGACGGGGTACACTTCGCGGTCTGGGCTCCCAATGCCAAGCGGGTGTCGATCATTGGTGATTTCAACAATTGGGACGGCCGCCTGCATGTCATGCGGTTGCGCATGAACACTGGTATCTGGGAAACCTTCGTACCGGGTGCCACAATCGGCCAGGGTTATAAA
Source organism: Hyphomicrobiales bacterium (assembly GCA_031430915.1). Classification (GTDB taxonomy): domain Bacteria; phylum Pseudomonadota; class Alphaproteobacteria; order Rhizobiales; family Aestuariivirgaceae; genus Aestuariivirga. Next base: position 28,157 of record JANPCL010000133.1, on the reverse strand, counting down.
TTTGAAATCATCGGCCAAGGCGGCAATCGCTTGCCATTGAAAGCCGATCCCTTCGCCTATGAAGCGGAGTTGCGCCCCAATACAGCCTCGCGCATTTCCAACCGCGATATCGGTACATGGAGCGACGGGGCTTATATAGAGGCGCGCAAAAATGGCGATGCGCGGCGTAAACCCATGTCTACCTATGAAGTGCATTTGGGGTCATGGCGCCGCACAGACGAAGATGGCTTTCTGGATTACGACGCCCTCGCCCGCGAATTGATCCCATACGTCAAGTCCATGGGCTTTACCCATATCGAATGCCTGCCCGTCAGCGAACATCCCTATGATCCCTCTTGGGGCTATCAACCGACTGGCCTGTTCGCCCCCACCTCGCGCTTTGGCAATCCGGAGGCCTTCAAACGTTTCGTCGAAGCCGCCCATGCTGCTGACATCGGACTCATTCTCGACTGGGTGCCAGCTCACTTCCCGACGGACGAACATGGCTTGTCCAAATTCGATGGCACCGCGCTTTACGAACACGCCGATCCGCGGCAGGGTTTTCATCCCGACTGGAATACGGCGATCTATAATTTCGGTCGCCGCGAAGTCTTCAGTGTACTGTTGAATAACGCCTTGTTCTGGCTTGACCGTTATCACATCGACGGGTTGCGCGTCGATGCCGTGGCGTCGATGCTCTACCTCGACTACTCCCGCAAAGCTGGTGAGTGGATTCCGAACAAGGATGGTGGCCGCGAAAACCTCGAAGCCATTGCCTTTTTGCAGCGCGTCAACCACGAGGCCTATGCGCAGCATCCCGGCATCGTCACCATTGCCGAAGAATCGACAGCATTCCCTGGCGTGTCCAAACCCACATCGATGAATGGGCTCGGTTTCGGTTTCAAATGGAACATGGGCTTCATGCATGACACGATTGAATATTTCAAACGTGAACCCATCCACCGAAAGCACCATCACAACGAACTGACGTTCGGCCTGCTCTATGCCTTCTCGGAAAACTTTGTATTGCCCTTGAGCCACGATGAAGTGGTGCATGGCAAAGGCTCCATGCTCACCAAAATGGCAGGCGATGACTGGCAGAAGTTCGCCAACCTTCGCGCCTACTACGCCTTCATGTGGGCTTATCCCGGCAAGAAGCTGCTGTTCATGGGTCAAGAGTTTGCGCAGCGCGACGAATGGGCCGAAAGCCGCAGTCTCGATTGGCATGTGCTTGAACACGACAGCCACAAGGGCATGCAGAATTTCGTGCGTGATCTGAACAAGACCTACACGTCTGTCAAAGCCATGCATGCCCGCGACTGCGAACCCGAAAGCTTCGAGTGGATGAATGCCGATGACTCCGAAAATTCGGTTTTCGCCTGGGCCCGTCACGATGGTGAAGGTGGCCAGATCGTTGTAGTCGTCTGCAACTTTACGCCCGTCCCCCGTGAAGGTTACCAAGTGCCTTTTCCCAAGGGCGGGCGCTGGAAGGAAGTATTGAATTCAGACTCTGAAATCTATTGGGGTTCCGGCCTTGGCAACATGGGCGGTGTGGATGCCGACGCAGGGGCCTTCATGGGTAAACCTGCATCGGCAAGGATTACATTGCCACCTCTTGCCACGATCTATTTTTTGAGTGAGTCTTAGAAAACAAGTACAAGTTTGGGAGAAAAAAATGGCTGCAACAAAAAAAACCGGGCCACTCGCACGTGAAACCATGGCCTATGTTTTGGCCGGAGGACGCGGCAGCCGGTTGATGGAATTGACCGACCGAAGAGCCAAGCCCGCAGTACCTTTCGGCGGCAAGTCCAGAATTATTGATTTCGCACTGTCCAACGCCCTGAACTCCGGCATTCGTCGTATCGGCGTTGCTACGCAATACAAGGCCCACAGTTTGATCCGTCACATGCAGCGCGGTTGGAACTTTTTCCGCCCGGAACGCAATGAAGGCTTTGACATTCTCCCGGCATCACAGCGCGTGTCGGAAGACATGTGGTATGCTGGCACCGCCGATGCCGTTTATCAAAACCTCGACATCATTGAAACCTACAAGCCCAAATACATCATCATTCTCGCGGGCGACCATATCTACAAAATGGACTATGAATTGATGCTGCAACAGCATGTCAATTCCGGTGCTGACGTCACCATGGGTGCCCTCGAAGTGCCGCGCATGGAAGCCGTTGGCTTTGGCGTATTGGCCATCGACGCCAAAAAACATGTCACTGCCTTTGTCGAAAAGCCTGCCGACCCACCGCATGTGCCCGGCAATCCAGACATCGCACTGGCTTCCATGGGCATCTATGTCTTTGAAACCAACTTCCTTGCCGGCCTGTTGCGCAGGGATGCGGCGAACAAGAATTCGTCCCATGATTTCGGTAAGGATATCATTCCCTACATCGTCAAAAATGGCACCGCCGTCGCTCACTTGTTCTCCGACTCCTGTGTGCGCTCTGAACTGGAGCTAGGTTCTTACTGGCGCGATGTCGGAACAGTTGACGCCTATTGGCAAGCCAACGTGGATCTGACTGATACAGTTCCGGAACTCGACCTCTATGACCAGGACTGGCCGATCTGGACCTATGGCGAAGTCACACCGCCAGCCAAATTCGTACATGATCTGGAAGGCCGTCGCGGTTCTGCTGTGTCATCTCTGGTATCGGGAGGCTGCATCGTATCGGGCGCGTCGATCCGTCGGGCCTTGCTGTTCACAGGTGTGCGCGTCAATTCATTCGCGTCACTGGAAGATGCCGTCGTGCTGCCACGCGTCAACATTGGCCGCAACGCCAGTTTGAAGAAAGTTGTAATCGACTCCGATATCACAATTCCCGAAGGTCTGGTTGTAGGTGAAGATCCAATCCTCGATGCCAAGCGCTTCCGCCGCACCGACGAAGGCGTGGTGTTGATCACCCAAAGCATGTTGGACCGTTTGCCGTAATGAGGGTTCTGTCTGTCGCATCGGAAATTTTTCCGTTGGTGAAAACCGGTGGCCTTGCCGACGTGGTGGGTGCTTTGCCTGCTGCGCTCGCGCCCAAGGGCGTGGAGATGCTTAGCCTCGTGCCGGGCTATCCCGCCGTGATGGCAGCACTTGACGATGCCGAACCCGCCCACCTCTATGGTGAGTTCTATGGTGGAGCCGCTGGATTGGTGCGCGCAAAAGCCAAGGGCCTCGACGTTGTCGTGCTCGACGCGCCCCATCTCTACAACCGCCCCGGCAATCCTTATCTCGGCCCGGATGGCAAAGACTGGCCCGACAACCCGAAACGCTACGCCGCGCTCTCTCGCGCCGCGTCCGATATTGGCGAAGGCAAAGTCAAAGCCTTCGTTCCCGACGTGCTACACCTGCACGACTGGCAAGCCGCACTTGCCGCCGCCAATGTGCGCTACGCCGCGCAAGGCACACGCAAACCCAAGACATTGCTCACAGTCCACAACATCGCATTCCAAGGCACCTTCGGCGCGCAGACTTTCAGCGATCTGGGGCTACCCCCCAATGCCTACGCCGTCGATGGTGTGGAATATTACGGCGGCATCAGTTTCCTGAAAGGCGGCCTCGCCTGCGCAGATGCAATCTCCACCGTCAGCCCTACTTATGCCCACGAAATCACCACACCTGAATTCGGCATGGGCCTCGACGGTTTGTTGCGCCAGCGCCGAGTGTCCCTCAGCGGCATTGTCAACGGCATCGACACCGATGTGTGGAATCCCGAGACTGACAAAGACATTGCTCAAACCTATACCGTCAAAACTCTGGATAAGCGAATAGCCAACAAACGCGCCCTTGAGCAGCGCATGGGGCTGGATGAAGGTGATGGCATTTTGCACGGCGTCGTCAGTCGTTTGACATGGCAAAAAGGCCTCGATCTTTTAGCTGAACACATCGATTGGCTGATTGCATCCGGCGCACGTCTCGCCCTTGTCGGCACGGGAGAACCCGGCCTTGAAAATACCTATCGGGACGCAGCGGCAAAACACAAAGGCCGCATCGGCATCAGCTTCAAATATGATGAAGCCTTGAGCCATCTCGTGCAAGCAGGTGCAGATACCATGCTGGTGCCCTCCCGCTTTGAACCCTGCGGCCTCACCCAACTTTACGGCCTGCGTTATGGCTGCGTGCCACTTGTGGGGCGGACAGGCGGCTTGGCCGACACCGTCATTGACGCGAATGAAGCTGCACTTGGCCCTGGCGTTGCCACGGGCCTGCAATTCTCACCCATCAACTCGGCTAACTTGCAATCGTCATTGGAGCGCGCAGCACGGCTTTATTCCAACAAATCCGTTTGGAGCAACATGCAGAAGCGTGGCATGGCCCAGGATGTGTCATGGGACCACAGCGCCTCTGCCTATTTCAAGCTTTACAAATCCCTTCTCGCCTGATCACGGAACGCAACCATGGCCGAAACAGTAACGACGATTCCCTTCGACGGACAAAAACCCGGCACCAGCGGGCTGCGCAAAAAAGTCGTGGTCTTCGCGAAGCCACACTATGCGGAGAACTTCATTCAATCGGTCTTCGATACGTTGTCCGGTTACGAAGGCAAGACCTTGGTCATCGGCGGCGATGGTCGCTATTTTAACAAAGAGGTCATCGTCACCGCTATCCAAATGGCCGCGGCCAACGGCTTTGGCCGTGTACTTGTGGGGCGCGACGGCTTGCTCTCCACCCCTGCAGCTTCAAACGTGATCAGGCAATACCAAGCCTTCGGTGGACTGATCCTCTCGGCCTCTCACAACCCCGGTGGACCCGATGGCGACTTTGGCATAAAATACAACACCGGCAACGGCGGCCCCGCGCCCGAAAAAATCACCGACGCGATTTACGCCATCACACAAAAAATTACGCAATACAAAATTGAACGTGGCAACGTCGATATATCAAAAGTTGGAACATCAAAACTCGGCAACATGACCGTTGAAGTCATCGACCCCGTTGATGACTATGCCGCCTTGATGCAGAAGCTGTTCGACTTCGACGCTATCTCAGCCATGTTTAAATCCGGCTTCCGCATGAAGTTCGACGGCATGGGTGCAATCACTGGACCCTATGGCACACGTATTCTCGAGGGCCTCCTTGGTGCAGGCGCAGGCACCGTGATGAATGGCATCCCCCTGCCTGATTTCGGTGGCCACCATCCCGATCCCAATCTGGTCCACGCCAAGGAATTGGTCGATCTCGTCATGCCCACAGGTGGACCAGAATTCGGTGCGGCGTCTGATGGTGACGGTGACCGAAATCTGATCATAGGGCGCGGGATGTATGTGACACCGTCTGACTCGTTGGCCATTATAGCCGCCAACGCAACACTTGCACCAGGCTATGCTTCGGGCATCACAGGTGTGGCCCGTTCCATGCCCACCAGTTGCGCTGCTGATCTTGTCGCCAAAAAACTCGGCATCAACAGTTTCGAAACCCCAACAGGCTGGAAATTCTTCGGCAACCTGTTGGACGCCAACCTTGTCACCGTTTGTGGCGAAGAAAGTTTCGGCACTGGCTCCAATCACGTCCGTGAAAAAGACGGACTGTGGGCCGTGCTGATGTGGCTCAACATTCTGGCCCGCCGCAAGCAATCGGTAAAACAAATTGTCGAAGCCCACTGGTTAGAATATGGCCGTAACTTCTACACCCGCCATGACTATGAAGAGGTTGATTCCGACAGTGCCCACAAGCTGATGAAAACGCTGCGTGACAGTCTGCCCTCCCGCGTCGGCAAAGACGACATCGTGACTGCAGATGATTTCGCATACAACGATCCCGTCGATCATTCCTCCACTTCAGGCCAGGGTGTGCGCCTGATATTCGACAACGGCAGCCGCATCATCTACCGCCTGTCCGGTACAGGCACGTCAGGTGCAACCTTGCGGGTTTACATCGAACAATATGAAGCCGACAAAGCCAGGCACCATGCTGATCCACAAGACGCCCTCAAATCCATGATCGCTTTTGCCAGCAACACTGCAGGCATCGAAGCCTACACGGGCCGAACTGCACCAACGGTGATCACCTGAGTTTCCATATCCGCAATGCCAAGGCCAAGCCCTTTCCGCTTGGCCTGACTTTGAGAGACGGCGGCGCCAACATCGCGGTTTGGTCGCATGCGGCCACGCATGTTGATGTCGTGCTTTTCGATGGCAACGACAAACAACTCTGGCATCACAAACTCACACAACGCGATGGCGATATTCACTACGCGCTCGTTGAGGGAATCGCCGAAGGCCAATACTATGGCTTGCGCGCCCACGGCCCCTACGACCCAGCGTCGGGTCATCACTTTGATGCACACAAATTGCTGTTGGATCCTTTCGCCAAAGCTGTCTCCGGCCCCTTCAAATATGCGGCAGAACTTTCGCGCCATGGCAACGAAACTGCGCATCTCGTTCCAAAAGCCATTGCTGTAAAGTCTACACAACCTCTGCCACTGCGACCACCCACTGAACCCAAGCTGATTTATGAATTGAATGTGCGCGGTTTCACCATGCGCCACCCCGATGTGCCCCACGCCAAACGCGGCACTATCGCAGCTCTTGCTGAACCCGCCATCATCAAGCACCTCAAAATGCTGGGCGTTGATACTGTCGAACTCATGCCCATCGCTGCATGGATTGATGAGCGGCATCTCGTGAATTTGGGCTTGCGAAACGCCTGGGGATATAACCCGGTTTCGATGTTCGCAATTGATCCGCGTCTTGCACCCGGTGGATTGCAGGAGTTGCGCGAAACAATTTCAAAGCTGCACGACGAAGGCATAAACGTCATCCTCGATGTGGTGTTCAACCACACTGGCGAAAGCGACATGCTCGGCCCTACACTTTCACAGCGTGGGCTTGACTGTACTGGCTATTACCGCCTGTTCCATGGCACCAATATCAATGACGCAGGTACGGGCAATACACTCGCCCTTGATCGTCCGCACACGGTGCATTGGATTGTTGAGGCTATGCGCCATTGGGTTTTGAACGCTGGCGTTGACGGCTTCCGCTTCGACCTCGGCACCATCATGGGCCGCGAAGACAACAATGGCTTCAATCGCGAAGCGCTCTTGTTGACTGCCATCGAAAACGACCCGGTTTTGTCATCGCGCATCCTGATTGCGGAACCTTGGGACATTGGTCCCGGCGGCTATCAACTCGGAAATTTTCCCAAGAACTGGTATGAGTGGAACGACAAATTCCGTGATGACGTGCGCCGCTTCTGGCGTGGCGATATCTGGTCTGCCAACAACATGGCGACACGCCTTGCGGGATCTGCTGACGTGTTGCAGGGCAAGGGTCGCCCCTCACGTTCTATCAATTTCATCGCCGCCCATGATGGCTTTACCTTGCATGACCTTTTGCATTTCACGCAAAAGAACAACATGGCCAACGGCGAAAACAACCGTGATGGCAAAAGCAACGAAGTCACTTGCCCCGGTTCGCGAGCCTTGGCTTTGCTGTCATCGCTCCTATTTGCGCACGGCACACCAATGCTCACGGCAGGCGATGAATTCGGCCGCACACAAGCAGGCAATAACAATGCCTATGCCCAAGACAATGAAACCACATGGCTCGACTGGAAAAACCGGAACACAAAACTGGAGACGCAGTTCGCTGTGTTGGCCAAGTTGCGGCTGAACATGTTTGATGTTTTCCGCGACAAGTTTCTCAACGGCTTGCAATTTGGTGACGTCCCACCGGATGTAGAATGGTTCACAGCGGATGGCACACCTATGGATTGGTCAAAAGACAACAATCGCACCATTGCCATGGTGCTGTCTTCTTTAGCACGTCGGATATGCGTTTTGTTCAATGGCACTAGCGCATCAACCACATTGCGTGTGACAGCCAAATCCGGAAAACTCTGGCTCAACCTGACGGGCAATGGTCTCGACGCCCCCGCCCAATCCGTCATGGTATTTGAGGAAATGTCGCGTGATGAAGATTCAAAAACTTGAAACCTTCTGCAACGAATTCACAGGTTTCGTACGCGTTACCACTGACGCTGGCATGCAAGGTTGGGGCCAGGTTTCCACTTACAATGCCGACATCACCTGCGAAATCTTTCACCGCCAAATTGCCCGACATGCGTTGGGTACTGACGCGCTCAATTTCGCCGACACACTAAACCTCATCAGCGAACGCGAACATAAATACCCCGGCTCTTATCTCCGTCGCGCCATGACGGGGCTCGATACAGCCCTCTGGGATTTACGCGGAAAAATTGAAGGCAAGCCCGTTGTGTCACTGATCGGCGGGACCCCCGGAAAACTCCGCGCCTATGCCTCTTCGATGAAACGCGACATCACGCCGGAAGAAGAAGCCAAGCGTTTCCTGAAACTGCGCGATGAACGGGGCTTCACCGCCTTCAAATGGCGGGTTGGTGCCGAATGTGGACGCGACCAGGACGAGTGGCCAGGCCGCACTGAAGCTGTTGTCCCAATGGTCTCACGCGCCTTGGGTGATGGTATCGATAAGTTGGTGGACGGCAATTCCTGCTATTCTCCCAAACGCGCCATCGAAGTGGGTCGCATGTTGGAACAAGAAGGCATCAGCCACTTCGAAGAACCCTGCCCCTATTGGGAATTCGATCAAACCAAACAAGTGACGGATGCACTTTCAATCGACGTGACAGGCGGCGAACAAGACTGTGAAATCCGCACCTTCAAGGACATGATCAACCAGCGCGTGGTTGACGTGGTACAGCCCGACATCATGTATCTGGGCGGCCTCACCCGCGCACTTGAAGTGGCAAAACTTGCGGAAAACGCTGGCCTGTCAGTGACGCCTCACGCCGCCAACCTGTCGATGGTCACGTTGTGTACGATGCATTTTCTGAAAGCTATTCCGAACGCCGGAAAATATCTTGAGTTCTCGATTGAGGGTGCTGATTACTATCCGTGGCAGTATGGGTTGTTCCGCAATAATCCATACATGATTGAGGATGGTCATGTGACGGTGACGGGTGAACCGGGTTGGGGTGTGGAGATTGAGCCGGAGTGGCTGGAAAAGGCGACGTATCAGGTGAGTGAGGTTTAGCGAGCGTCAATCAGCCCTTCGAGGCTCGCAAGGGCTGGTTGATGGAATTGACGCCATCTATCGCTTCGCCCTATAAGTAACCAAACAGTAACTTAAGGCCAGCCATGCCCGCAATCGCAAAGTCTTACGACTACATCATCGTCGGTGGTGGCAGCGCTGGTTGTGTGCTCGCCAACAGGCTAACTACAAACCCTGACTGCAACGTGCTGCTTGTCGAAGCTGGCGGCAATGACAACAACATCCTCTACAAATGGCCCGCAGGTTTCGCAAAGATGACCAAGGGCATTGGCTCCTGGGGCTGGTCCACAGTACCGCAGAAACACATGAAGGACCGGGTTTTCTGGTTCACCCTTCCCAAGGTCATCGGCGGCGGCTCCACCATTAATGCGCAGATTTACACGCGGGGCAATCGGCAGGACTTTGATTTGTGGGCGCAATTGGGTTGCACCGGCTGGAGCTATGATGACGTGCTGCCTTACTTCCGAAAGGCGGAAGACAACGACACCTATGACAACGAAGCCCACGGCAAGGGCGGTCCCATTGGCGTTTCCAAACCAAGCTTCCCGATGCCCATTGCGCGCGCCACCCAAAAAGCTGCCGAGCAATTCGGTATTCCCTACAACGCCGACCTCTCAAGTGGAGACCCTGCGGGCTGGGGATTTTACCAACTGACACAGCGCAATGCTCGCCGCTCCTCGACGTCGCAAGAATATCTGCGCCCGGCCATGGCGCGGCCTAATCTTACAGTCGTCCTGAACTGCCTCACACGCCGCATTTTACTCGACGGCAAACACGTCACTGGCATCGATATCGTTCCTGAAGATGGGCCTGAACAGCGAGTACACGCGTCACAAGAAGTTTTGCTCTGCGCTGGCACTGTTGGCTCTGCGCGATTGTTGCAGCTCTCTGGCATTGGCCCAGCGGACCATCTCAAATCTGCCGGCATCACGCCTTTACATAACTTGCCCGGTGTCGGCTCCAACCTGCAAGATCATCTCGATATGTGCGTCATCGCCGAATGCAACGGCGACCACACCTTCGACAAATATGGCAAACCCTATTGGGCCGCCCTCGCGGGCCTGCGTTACTTGCTCACCAAATCTGGCCCCGTCGCCTCCTCGCTGTTCGACTCCGGTGGCTTCTGGTATGTGGACGAAAATGCCGATGCACCTGATATGCAGTTCCACGTCGGCATGGGGTCCGGCATTGAAACCGGAATTGCAAAACTTAAAAACGGTGGCCTCACCATCAACTCCGCCTATATGCGCCCGCGTTCGCGTGGATCTGTGCGCCTCAAGTCCGACAATCTCAAGGACGCACCCCTGATCGATCCCAATTATTGGTCTGATCCGCATGACCGGGACATGTCGTTGCGCGGCGTGCGCATGGCCCGCGAGATTTTGAAACAATCGGCGTTGAAAGACTTCGTCCTTGGCGAACGTGTGCCCGGCCTTGATGTGACCTCCGACAACGCCCTCATCGACTATGGGTGCCGTATGGCCAAGACCGATCATCATCCCACCTCCACTTGCGCCATGGGCCGCAATGACGATTCGGTTGTCGATCTTGATCTGCGTGTTCACGGCCTGCAAGGCATTCGCGTTGTGGACGCCTCCATCATGCCGCGCGTTGTTTCTTCAAACACCAATGCCACGGTGATAATGATTGCAGAAAAAGCCGCAGACCTTATTCTGTCGCAATGACAAAACCAAAAATGAATGGCGCTGAATCACTGGTACACACCCTCGTGGACCATGGCATGAAAGTTTGCTTCGCCAACCCGGGTACCAGCGAAATGCATTTTGTGGCGGCACTGGATCGTATTCCCGGATTGCGCTGCATTCCCGGCATGCAGGAAAACGTGGTCACAGGCATGGCTGACGGTTATGCTCGCGTCTCGCGCCAACCTGCTGTCACGCTGTTGCATTGCGGACCCGGCCTCGCGAATGGCTTGGCCAATCTCCATAACGCCAAGCGCGCCCGTGTGCCGATGCTGAACATTGTGGGGGACCAGGCGACGTATCATAAACCTTTTGATCCGCTATTGGCGCAGGACACGCAGGCACTGGCAAAAACTGTGTCGCAGTGGGTTAAAACGTCGCGTAAATCCAGCGCTGTCGGCAGGGATGCCGCTCATGCAATTCAAGCCGCGCGAATTTCTCCGGGCCAGATCGCAACACTCATTCTTCCATCAGATGCTTCGTGGAAGGAGGGTGGCAAAATCGCTGCACCACTGCCCGTGCCAAAGCAGCGCAAGGTCAGCACGGCAGCAATCCGCAAGGCTGCGAAAGTGCTGCGCGAGAAGCGAAACGTGTTGCTGCTGCTTGGTGACGATGCTGTTCTGGCGGCGGCACAACAACATGCCAACACTATTCAGGTGAAAACGAATTGCCGGGTTTTGGCAGAGTCTTTCAATGGCTATCAGCAACGCGGTCGCGGCTGCCTGCCTTTGCTGCGGGTGCCCTATCCGGCTCAACTGGCCATCGAGGCCTTGAAAGATATCGAACATATCATAACCGTTTGCGCCCGCGCACCGCTTGGTTTTTTCGCCTATCCGGATGTACCATCTCACCACGCGCCGACAAAGGCACGCGTCATGGCACTTTGCGATGTTGACCAGAATGCGGAAGAGGCCTTGCTTGCGCTTGCCGATGAACTGAGTGCCAAGCCACAGGCCGCGCCGTCATTCCCCATGCACGATATTCCAAAAGGTCTCCCTTCCTCTGCCGGGCTCGGGCAAATGTTGGGTGCCATTTTGCCGGAAGGCGCCATCGTCGCCGATGAAGCCATCACCCTTAGCGGCGACATGTTCGCCAATTCATTCGGAGCGGCACCGCATGACTGGATGATGGTCTCAGGTGGCGCAATAGGATACGGCATGCCCTGCGCAACGGGTGCAGCGGTTGCAGGTCGTGGCCGCCGCGTCATCAACATGCAGGCCGATGGATCGGCGATGTACACCATTCAGGCCTTGTGGACACAGGCACGCGAAAAACTGCCTGTAACGACAGTGATTTTGTCTAACCGCAAGTATCAAATCCTGATAGCGGAATACGGAAACGTCGGCGCAAACCCAGGCCCCACCGCCATGAACATGCTCGATCTCGGCAATCCCGATCTGGACTTTGTCAAAATGGCCAATGGCATGGGTGTGGAAGCGGCCAAGTGTTCTACGCTTGAGGATTGTGCGGCTCTGATGTTGCAGAGCTTCAAACAGTCTGGACCGTTCCTGATTGAACTTGAAATCTGATTTTTCCCAAGGGAAATCGAATGCACCTCTTGCGTTCATGCCGCTGCTGTTGAATGGTCCGCCCATCGAAATTGCGAGAGAATCGCTAATAATCTGGGCGGAAGAGATGGCGAAAAAACCGAAATATGACTGTTTGAAATGCCCGGGCTATTGCTGTTCCTATCCCGTGATCGAAGTGAAAGACAAAGACGCGGAGCGCATTGCCAAGCATTTCAATCTCACTTCGGCCCAGGCCGAGAAGAAATATTTCAAGGCGGCGCATGGCTACAAGCGGGTGATGCGGCGCAAGGCCGACCAGCACTTCGGCAAGATCTGCCAGTTCTTCGATACGGATGCGCGGCGCTGCACGATTTATTATGCGCGTCCCTCCACCTGCCGCGCTTTTCCGGGTCCGGACAATTGCGGCTATTATGACTTCCTGTCGTTTGAACGGGGCACGCAGGAAGACGAAACTTTTATTTCCAACACCTGGAATGTTGAGAACTGAGGGAAGAGACCATTTCAGGCTTGGCCTTGCCCTTGTGGCGGGGTCTGCGGTGTTGTGGAGTTTCGGTGGAACAATTGCGCGCTTCATCACTGTTGATGACAGTTGGACTGTGGTGTTCTGGCGCAGTTGTTTTGCCACTGCCTTCCTGCTGATGTTTATGTTGCTGCGGGACGGACTGCGTTCAACTGCGGCTGCGTTTCGCAACATGGGCCGACCCGGCTTGCTGGTGGCGGCATGTTTTGCCATCGCGTCCACAGCCTTTGTGGTGGCACTGTCTTACACAACGGTGGCCAATATTTTATTGATGCAGGCAGGTGTGCCGCTGTTGGCGGCGTTGATCAGCTGGGTCGTGTTCAGGGAGCGCACGGCTTTTGCCACATGGGTTGCAATCACCCTTGTGATCATTGGTGTAGGCATCATGGTGTCCAATACCTTCACAGGGAAACTCTCGCCCATTGGAGATGGTCTATCGCTGCTCATTGCTTTTGTTTTCGCCGTTGCCACGGTGACGACACGACGTCACCGTGCTATCCGCATGGTGCCCGCCAATACGCTGGCGGTTGCTGTGGCCATGATTGTCTCAGGATTTCTGGCCAGCCGGTTTCATGTGTCTTGGAGTGATCTTGCCTGGCTTGCGGCCTTTGGAGCTTTGAACCTTGGGCTTGGTCTGGCGCTGTTTTCATTTGGCGCGCGGATGTTGCCAGCAGCAATTGCCGCGCTGGTGGGGGTCCTCGAACCGGTGCTCGGACCCATTTGGGTGTGGCAGGTACATGGCGAAATACCCGATCAGCGCACGTTGATTGGTGGAGCTGTTGTCTTCACAGCGCTTGTGGCGCATCTGGTTTTTGAATTCCGGACAAGCCGCAGGGCTTGAAGTGCTTGCGGCATTTCCACCATATTTGAGTCCTATTGGCTTGGCATGCGACGTGCTGGCGATGCGACAAGGACGACAACTATGATGAGTTTTGCACCCCTTCTGGCGACTGTTGCCTTGCTGGCCATTGTACCGTTGGGTCAGGCGCAGGCCGCTGACGTGATTTCAGCGCGTTATGAGGTATCGCTGGGTGGTGCACGTGTGATGAAGGCAGACTATTCTGCCACAGTGGGAGACGGCACTTATTCAGCTGCCCTTGAAGCCAAAACGGTGGGCGTGTCAAAAATGTTTTCAAAGATCAGGCTCAGCCTTTCGGCAAGCGGAACATTGACCGAAGCCGGCATCAAACCAGCCAGCTACAATTATGCCCGCAAGAAAAACGACAAACTGAAAACACGCAGCCTCAACTTCGCTTCAAATGGCGCACTGGTTGCTGATGGCGATGATTATGGCGAGAGCATTCGCGCTGCGCTGACGGCAAAAGTCATGGATCCTTTATCAATGCTTTTGAAACTCAGCCGCTCCGACAAGCCTTGCGCTGGCAAACACCGAGCCTTCGATGGCCGCGATGTATTTGATGTTAGCCTCAGCGGCGGGGGCAAGACTGAACGTTCCGTGACCTGTAAAATGGTCTACACGCCAGTGGCAGGTAGTGATGTGGAAGACGGCGACATCGCACCGCAAACCTACGAAATCACTTTGGCCCCTCTGGGAAGTGGCAATGGCTATGTGCCTGTGCGCATTGCGGGCACTTCAAAAGGCGTGGGATTCGAAGTCATAGCCGCTTCAGTCACCGAGAATGGGGCCGCGCTGGCCTATTGAAACTTCACTGCTGTCACATCCTGTCACCACGTTATGACGTATAGGGTGTTGTCAACGTTCTCTCTTTGATCTAGCACCTCTCCATGGCCGACATGAAACGCACAATATCGATTCAGGGTGCCCGCGAGCACAACCTGAAAAACATCTCCCTTGAACTCCCAAGGGACAAACTCATCGTCTTCACGGGGCTGTCCGGCTCCGGGAAATCGTCGCTGGCTTTCGATACGATTTATGCCGAGGGGCAGCGTCGCTATGTCGAGTCACTTTCGGCCTATGCACGGCAATTTCTCGAGATGATGCAGAAACCGGATGTAGATCAGATTGATGGTCTGTCGCCTGCGATTTCGATTGAGCAGAAAACGACCTCGCGCAATCCGCGTTCGACGGTTGGAACTGTCACAGAGATTTATGACTACATGCGGCTACTGTTTGCGCGCGGAGGGGTTCCCTATTCGCCGGCCACAGGTTTGCCGATTGAAGCGCAGTCGGTCACGCAAATGGTGGATCGCACCATGGCGCTGCCAGAGGGAACGCGCCTGTATATCCTGGCCCCTATCGTTCGCGGACGGAAGGGTGAATACAAAAAGGATTTGCAGGAGCTGCAGAAAAAGGGCTTCCAGCGCGTCAAGGTGGATGGGGTGTTCCACGAAATTGATGCGGTGCCTGCGCTTGACAAAAAATACAAGCATGATGTCGATGTCGTCGTGGACCGTATTGTGGTGCGCGAAGATATTGCAACGCGTTTGGCTGACTCTTTCGAGACGGCGCTGAAACTGGCAGATGGTTTGGCAATTGCCGAATTTACTGACAAGCCCTTACCCCCCTCACAAACATCGGAAGAGAGTGCGAACAAGAGCAAGAACGAGACGCATGAGCGCATCATGTTTTCGGAAAAATTCGCTTGCCCCGTTTCAGGATTCACAATTGAAGAGATCGAGCCACGGCTGTTCTCGTTCAACAATCCGTTTGGCGCCTGCCCCGCTTGCGATGGCCTTGGCACTGAATTGAAATTCGAAGCCGAGATGATTGTGCCCGATGCTACTTTGTCTTTGCGCGAAGGGGCGATTGCGCCTTGGGCGAAAACGGGAGCGACGTCGCCCTACTATACCCAAACTTTGGAGGCTTTGGCCAAGCACTACAAGGGCTCCATGACCAAGCCGTGGAAGGAGCTGTCGAAGTCCTTCCGCGATGCCATCATGAATGGCACGGGTGAAGACGAAATCACAATCACTTATGATGATGGTCTGCGCAGTTACAAAACCAAGAAGCCGTTTGAAGGTGTCATCGGCAATATTGAACGGCGCTGGCGCGAGACGGATTCAGAATGGATGCGCGAGGAATTGGCGCGTTATCAATCTGACCATGAATGCCACGTCTGCAAGGGCTTTCGCTTGAAGCCGCAGGCACTGGCCGTGAAGATTGACAATTTGCACATTGGCAATGTGTCGAAGTTTTCAATTGCGGAGGCGGACGACTGGTACAGCCAACTCGAAGCAAAGCTGACGCCGAAGCAAAAAGAAATTGCGGCGCGGATTTTGAAAGAGATCCATGAGCGTTTGCGGTTCCTCGTTGATGTGGGTTTGAATTACATTTCGCTGTCACGAATGGCGGGAACATTGTCGGGCGGGGAAAGCCAGCGCATTCGACTGGCCTCGCAAATCGGGTCTGGGCTTACGGGCGTGCTTTATGTGCTGGATGAACCATCAATAGGTTTGCATCAGCGCGACAATGAGAGGCTGCTCAAAACCCTCGTGCACTTGCGTGACATCGGCAACACCGTCATCGTGGTAGAACACGACGAGGACGCCATCAGACTGGCGGATTACATGGTGGACATTGGCCCAGGTGCCGGGGTCAATGGTGGTCATGTGGTGGCCAAGGGCACGCCTGCCGAAGTCATGGCGAACCCGGCCAGTCTCACGGGCAAATATCTGACGGGCATCGAACAGGTGCCCACACCATCGAGACGCCGGAAGTGGGAGAAGAAACGATCCATCAAGATCACAGGGGCGCGGGCGAACAATCTGAAAAACGTCTCCGCAGAAATTCCGCTGGGGGTGTTTACCTGTATCACGGGCGTATCCGGCGGCGGCAAGTCCACCTTGATCATCGACACGGTATATCGTGGACTGGCGCGGAAATTGATGGGATCGCGAGAACCTCCGCTGGAACATGATCGCATTGAGGGTGTGGAGCACCTTGACAAGATCATCGACATTGACCAGTCACCGATTGGCCGCACGCCGCGCTCCAATCCCGCCACTTACACAGGGGCCTTCACACCGATCCGCGATTGGTTCGCAGGATTGCCTGAAGCAAAAGCACGCGGCTATGAGCCGGGGCGCTTTTCTTTCAACGTCAAAGGCGGGCGCTGCGAAACGTGCCAGGGTGATGGCGTCATCAAAATCGAAATGCACTTCCTGCCGGATGTCTACGTGACCTGCGACGCCTGCCACGGCAAGCGCTACAACCGTGAAACGTTGGAAGTGAAGTTCAAGGACAAATCCATCGCCGATGTTTTGGACATGACGGTCAGCGAAGCCGCCGAATTCTTCCGCGCTGTGCCGTCCGTGCGCAATACCATGGAGACGTTAGAGCGGGTGGGTCTTGGCTATATCAAAGTGGGACAACAGGCGACGACCCTGTCCGGTGGTGAAGCGCAGCGGGTGAAGCTTGCGAAAGAACTATCAAAACGGGCGACTGGCCGGACGCTATATCTGCTGGATGAACCCACAACGGGCTTGCATTTCCATGACGTGCGGAAGCTGCTGGAGGTGCTGCACGAACTGGTGGAACAGGGCAATTCGGTGGTGGTGATTGAACATAATCTGGAAGTCATCAAGACAGCAGATTGGGTGATTGATCTGGGGCCTGAAGGTGGAGATGGCGGCGGGGAGATTGTGGTTGCAGGAACGCCGGAGGATGTGGCGAAGGAGAAGCGGAGTTATACTGGGCAGTATTTGAAGGAAGTGCTGAGGCGGCCACGGCAAGAGGCGGCGGAGTGATAGGATGTTAAGACAAAATACGCTATTTGTTGTGGGGGCTGGAGCCAGCTTTGATTTTGGGTTTCCACTGGGCAGTGAACTCGTGGAGCTCATTCGTGGCGAGTTATCAGGTAGGTCGGACGGTAACTCTCCGGTCTTAGGCTCGTTTGAGATTAACAACGCCTTTCAAATAATTGCCAATGAAACAGCACAGAATTTTTCTGACGTTTATCTATCCGGCCAGAAGTTAGCCAATATATTGGCAAACCATCCAGTTTCGATCGACAACGTTATTGCAACTCGTCACAAGGACACGAATCTAGTTTCTGTTGCGAAATTGGCCATTGCAAAGATACTCCTGCAAAGGGAGAGGCAATCTATTGTTGCGACACAAGATGGCACAGGGCTCCGCAGCTCGCCATTCGACCAGAACAACTGGCTTAACTTCTGCCTCCAAAGAATGTTCACGCAATTGTATGCAGAAGACACTGACAATGTCTTTAACAAAGCAAGGTTCATATCATTCAACTACGATAGGTGCGTGACACAAATTGCCCGCAGAACGCTCGCGTCATACTTTCATCTCGAAGATTCCATAGCAATCGCTGCTTGCGAAAAACTAAAGGTCATCCACCCTTATGGAAGTCTGGGAGAACTACCGGCCGTTGCAAAAGGTGGCGAAACAGGGTTTGGTCAAAAAGTTAATCCTACTACAATTCTGAAGATGGCTAGAAACATCAAGACCTTCACTGAAGGTGTGGCGGAGACCGACATCAAGGCTCAAATTGATGAAGCGACTTTATGGGCAGAAAGTATCGTATTTGTCGGTTTTGGTTACATTGATGAAAATCTAAAACTACTGCAATCGAATGAACTATTGTCAAAACAACGACGTATCTACGGTTCTGCTTGCAAAATGCCCTATGCATCATCTCGATCAGCTATGTTGGATTTGAATGGGAGATTTAATGCGGCTTCCGTTGCCGAGTTTCACGTCGATAAAAATGCAATGGCTTTCGTCCAGGAATACGAAAAGGATATCTTCCTTTAGTCGTGGTCCTTCATACTAGAAAATTGTTTCGTCATTCAAAACGCACAACGTAGCGAAGCGGAGTAAGCGATTTGATGGTGTGGACGGTCTGGTAGTGTTCGCACTTCGGTGGTACAACGCCTCAGGCAAACAAGCGATGGCCTTCCTTACATTGCTCCTGTCGAAAGAGAACGCACTGAACGTGTTCATGTCGGCCTACTGTTTGCCGAGGTAAAGGTGTTTGTCGAAATTTCGGGGGTTGAGCGTAGACACCGTATTCTCCCGGATGGCCTCGAAAAGATAGAGCGTGTACGCAAGGCACTTGAAGCCGGGGATGTGAAACAAGCCCAGCTGGATTCGGAAGTCTATCAAATGCGTCCACTCAATTGAACGCGCTCCACCGCTTCATCATTCGTGCCAAGAAAGTTACCTATGTTGCTGGCGGTGCGAAGGACGCGGCCTCCCGGCTCGGCTCCCATGACTTGTCGTTCCGTGATGGAGACTGGATTTATCGTGACTCCTATTTCGGCGGTACGGATTTTTGGGGCAGGAGACTGTTTGGTTCAGGGATAAACCTGTCTGGTCGTTGATTTATTACGGTTAAATTCTGCGGCCTGATTTGATTGATGGCGTGAAACCATAGGTGCTGAAACTGAGTTGCTAAAATTTTCTGGTGCTGCATTGATCTCGCTTGTTGTGACACCTCCTACCCCCTCCGGGGTACTCCCCCGGCCAAGGGGCCGAGGGAGAAAAAGAAGGAACAAGTTTGATGATCAATTCCCCTTTCACAGGCGGGTGCCAGTGTGGTGCGACCCGTTTTTCCGCCACTGATCTCATCAACAATGCCCATATCTGCCATTGCCGGATGTGCCAGAAGGCGGTGGGGAATTTTTTTGCTGCTCTTGTGAGTGGGCCGAAGGAGTCGTTGACTTGGACGCGGGGAGTGCCCGGTCGGTTTCGGTCTTCGGAGCATGTGCAGCGGGGGTTTTGTTCGCAGTGTGGGACGCCCTTGTTTTATGACTCTCTGAATTCTGACGAGATTGGATTGTGCATCGGGGCTTTTGACGCGCCGCAGTCGCTGGTGCCACTATCGCATGACAGCACCGAAAGCCGCATGCCCTGGTTTTCGGCGATCACTGCGATACGCGATGCGGGGACTTCGGAGGAGATTGATGGGCCGGGGCGCGTCGAAGCTGTGCGGTTGAGCAATCGTCAGCACCCGGATCATGATACTACGGTGTGGCCTTCACGCTGAGGCGATCCAGCATTCAGGGCCAGAACACCTGCCACTGCAATCAGGGCCATGCCGACGAGGGTACTCAGTTTCGGAACCTCTCCGAAAAAGGCGAAGCCAAAGACGACGGCCCAGATCATGCCTGTGTATTCGAAGGGGGTGACGATGTTGGCTTGGCCGGTCCTGTAGGCTTGGGCGAGGAGGGTGGCTCCGACAGCTGCGATTACACCGCAGAGGCTCATGAGGCTGAGGTCGCGAAGATTGGGCACTGCCCAGGCGCGCACGAGGAAATCGAGGCTGGGGTGGCCGAAGGGTTCTATGCCAAGGACCGAGATGACAACGGCGATCAGGAGTGCTCCCACCAGATAGACGGCGTTTTGGTAAAAGGTCATGACAGTGGCGGGGACGGCATGCCCGAGTTTGCGGGCGAGGATCATGGAATAGGCGTAGGTGATGGCACTGACCAGCGAAAGAAGGGCTGCCGGTTCGAAGAGGGCTCTTCCGGGCTGGAGAATGACGGCTACACCGATGAGGCCGAGTACCACTGCGCCCCAGGCCTTGAGGCTGACGTGTTCGCCCAGCAGGGGTCCGGACATGACCGTTACGACGAGGGGAACCACGAAATAGAGGGCTATGGCTTCAGCGAGCGGCAAGGCTGGGAAGGCCATGAAGTAGGTGGTGTAGGCGCAGAGGAGGATTGCTCCACGAATGCAGAGAATGGGCCAGTGGGGCGTATCGAGCTGACGGATGCCGCCTGCCAGTGCGACCATGATAACGATTATGGGGAAGCTGACGATGGCGCGGATCACGATGGCGAGGGTCACGGAATGATCGCCTGAGATGGATTTTATAACCGAGTCTTGCAGGGAGAAGACGAGGGAGCCTGCGCAGAGGGAGGCTATGCCAACGAGATTATTGCGAGAGGTGAGCATAGGCCACGGCGATTTGGGCTGCCAGTTTCGCATTGTTCATGACGAGGGCGATGTTTGCCTTCAAGGATTTGCCTTCGGTGATTTCAGCTATCCGCTTCAGGAGATAGGGTGTGACGTCTTTGCCGATGATGCCGTTTGCTGCGGCTTCGGCAATGGCCTTGTCGATGTGCGGCTGAATTATCACACTTGGAATTTCGTCCTCTAACGGGATTGGATTTGCCACAACTATGCCATTATTTATTCCTATACTCCGTTTTGAAAGAAGGAGAGAAGCAATTTGTTCTGGATTGTCCGCGCGTTGTGTGAGTTTGTGGCCACTCTGGCGGGAGTAAAAGGCCGGAAATTCGTCGGTGCCATAGCCAACTACGGCCACGCCCTGGGTTTCCAGAATCTCAAGTGTGAGGGCCAAGTCCAAAATGGCTTTTGCACCTGCCGTGACCACGGCCACGTCGCTGTGGGCGAATTCCATCAGGTCGGCGGAAATGTCGAAATTACGCTCTGCTCCGCGATGCGCGCCGCCCATGCCGCCTGTAGCGAAAATGCTGATGCCGGCCATGGCGGCGATGCGCATGGTGGAGGCCACAGTGGTGGCTCCCGTGATATTTTTCGACACGACATATGGCATGTCGCGGGTCGAGACTTTCATGATCGATGGACCGGTTCTGGCAAAATGTTCCAGCGCTGCATCATCAAGGCCGGCGCAGAGTTCGCCGTCAATGATGGCGATCGTGGCGGGAACAGCACCATATCGGGTGATGACGCGCTCAACCTCGCGGGCCATCTCGAGGTTCTGGGGAAAGGGCATGCCATGGGCGATGATGGTGCTTTCCAGCGCCACCACAGCTTTGCCAGCTTTCAGCGCTGCTTCGACGGGGGCCGACAATTTGACCTGCATGATCACTCCAGTGTTGAGCGGGACGACGCAATGACGCGGCCCGCCAGCGTTTGGCCGAAACTGGCTGCGGTTACAAGGTCATCGCCCTGCAACAGACCGAAGAGCAGGCCTGCAACTGCTGCATCCCCTGCCCCGGTCACGTCGATGATCGAGCCTGAGGATTGGGCTGGCACGTGTTCGATATCGTCACCGTTGGAGACGAATGCGCCTTCCGCACCTGCGTGGGCAACGACATGCTGGAGGCCCATGTTGTGCAAGGCCTTGATGCCGTCAAAAATGTCTCGGGTTCCGGTCAGGTTTTCTATCTGGTCGAGATTGGGTGAGGCCATGAAGACTTGGCCCTGCTTCAACAGGGCTGCGAGCTTGGCGGATTTGGGCACTGAAACAGGTTCGATGAAGAGTTTGTTGCGGGCGACGGAGGCAATGATTTCGAGGGTTTTCAGCGGCAGATTGCAGTCGGCCACCACGAAGGTGGCGGCGAGAATGTCGATTTCGAATTGCATGACGACGTCTGGTGTCAGCATATCTGCGGCACGCATGTCGCTCATGGCGGTCACCAATTCGCCGTCAGGGTTGAGAACGGCAATGTATGTTCCTGTGGCTGGTGCAAGGGCGCGAATACGCGACGTGTCAACGCCAGCGGCTCGCGTGGCTTCAAGCACGGCTTCGCCTTGCGGGTCAGTGCCAGTGGCAGCGATGAGGCCGACCTTTGCGCCAAGACGGGCGAGATTGTGCGCTATGTTGCGACCGACGCCACCAGGTGAGGTGGAGATTCGGCTGGGGTTAGAGGTGCCAAAGTGGTTGACCTCGATGGACTTGGCTTTGATGTCGAGGTTGGCACCGCCGATGACGATGATGTCAGTCATGAAGAAAGGCCCTCACCCGCCGCTTCGCGGCAACCTGTCCGGCAAGCGCGAGAGGTGAAGAGTCTTCACTTCTCCCGCTTGCGGGAGAAGGTGGATCGCGCGACAGCGCGAGACGGATGAGGGGCCTTCCTCAAAAATCCGTGGCCACTCCGCCTTCGCTGAGGCGGCTGTTGACGAAGTCGTTGAGTGCATCTTTTGTGGCCTCATCCATTGGAGGCTCAACGTATTCGGTGAGGGATTGTTTGTATAGGGTGTTGGCGCGTTGGATGGCGTCGGGGCGGCCTGCGGCGTCCCACACTTCGTTGTTGCTCCAGTTTGACACCATGGGGGCATAAAACGCGTCGGAGTATCTCGCCAATGTATGTTTAGCGCCAAAAAAATGCCCGCCGGGGCCGACTTCGCGGATGGCTTCGACGCCTAAGGCGTCGTCATTGATTTCGATAGGTTGCAGGAAGGCTTTCACCATTTGAATGAGGTCGCAGTCGAGCACGAATTTCTCGAAGCTGGCAACGAGACCACCTTCGAGCCAACCCGCGCCATGCATGATGAAATTGCCGCCACCCATGGTCAGCGCCCAGAGGGAGAACACGCTTTCATAGGCGGCTTGGGCGTCCATCATGTTGGCGGCGTTGGTGTTCGAGGTGCGGAATGGCACTTTGTAACGCCTTGCGAGCTGCCCACCGATGATGGTGCTTTTCATGTATTCGGGCGTGCCGAAAGCGGGGGCACCGGATTTCATGTCCACGTTCGAGGTAAAGCCACCGTAGATGACAGGGCAGCCGGGGTTGACCAGTTGGCAGAAGCTCATGCCTGCCAGGGCTTCGGCGTTTTGTTCGACCAATGCGCCTGCCACTGTGACGGGGGCCATGGCCCCTGCGAGGGTGAAGGGTGTGACGCAGACGACCTGGTTGCGGCGGCTCATTTCCAGCATGCCGTTCAGCATGTTGGGATCGAGCTTCAAGGGCGAGTTGGTGTTGACGATTGTTGTCAGTGTGGGCTCACGATCAAACTGTTCGTGGGAAATGCCACGGGCGAGACGGGCGATTTCAATACCGTCGCGGATGCGGTCAACACCGAGGGAGTAAGCGACAAAGGGTTTTTCAGTGAGGAAGGCAACTTCGCGCAGAACCTCGAGATGTCGCACCCCAGCGTGAATGTCGATAGGTTCAACAGGATAGCCCGAGACGAAATCGATGGCGTTGAAATGCTGCGCCATTTTGATGAACTTGGTGAAGTCGGCGTGGTTGCCGGTGCGGCGGCCGCCTTCGATGTCGTGACAATTGGGTGGGGAGCCTACGGTGCCGAAGCTGATGTGATCGCCGCCCATTTCCATGTTCCACTTGGGATGGCGGGCGTGGATGGTGAAGGTTTCCGGGGCCGTGCTCATTGCCTGTTCGATCATGGCGGGGTCGAAGCGCACGCGTTCCCCGTCGATTGTGCAGCCTGCTTTTTTCAGAATGTCTCGCGCTTCCGGCAACATGAAGTCCATGCCGATTTCGGCGAGCACTTTCAGCGAGGCGTGGTGGATGGCTTCGAGTTGATCATCGCTGACCAATTTCGTGGGCGGAAACGGGCGTTTGGTTTTCAGCGGTTTTTGTTGTGGGATGGCGTGGCTGACGGGACGGCGATTGACGTCACGGCGGCTGCGGCGGGCGGGATCAAGGCTCACGTCGGTCATGCGGCTTTTCCTTGCATGCGATAGGCGCTGAGGGCGGGGTCGGTTGCCACTTGTTTCATCAACCAATCCTCAAAACGTTTGATCTTGTTTTTCTTGCGGTGTTCGGCATTGCAGGCGAAATACCATTGGTGCTTGTGTGGCACCCGCAACGGAAACGGCTGCACGAGGCGGCCCAGTTTGATTTCTTCTGATGCGAAAGGACCAATGGTCATGGCGACACCCCTGCCCTCAATGGCGGCTTCCTGTGCCAGAATATAACTATCAACCGAGAGGCGGTTCTGGACTTTTGTGTTTTCGACGCCGACACCGTCGAGCCAGATTTGCCAGTCTTCTTCGGCGGTATAGACGTCGATGAGTTTGTGCTTTTTCAGATCATCGGGAGTTTTCAGCGCATTTTCGCCTTGCATGAGTTTGGGAGAGCAGACGGGCACAAGCATGGACTGGAACAGCGGCGCGTAATAATGTTCGGGGGATTTGTTGCGGGCAAGCACCACGCCGACGTCAACGTTACGCTCGTCAAAATCCCAATCGATATAGGATGTTGAAAGCCGCACTTTCATATCGGGGAAGCGGCGCTCGAAATCATGAAGCCTTGGGATCAGCCATTTCAGGGCGACGGTGACGTAGACTTGGATTGTCAATTCATTGTCGAGCGTTGAAGGTTTGACGGCCTTGGTGTGGGCTTCGATCATGTCGAAGGCGTCTTTGATGGTGGGGTAATAGGATTGCCCGACGGTGGTCAATTCGGCGCGGCGGGCGTCGCGGCGGAAGAGTGTCAGGCCCATTCGGTCTTCCAGGAGTTTGACCTGATGGCTGACGGCGGAGCGGGTAATGCCCAGTTCGGTAGCGGCGGCACGGAAGGAGCCCAAGCGGGCGGCGGCTTCGAAAGCGGTGAGGGCGCGGAGGGGAGGGAGATCGCGTTTGGCCAAGTTGGTTCACCATGCAGGTTAGTTGATGTGTGATATCATAGGGGAATTGGCGGAGGTGGTGAGAATTATTTACGCTGGTGAGGGTGAGATTGGCGCGGGCGGCGCGGGGTTTAAAGAGGCAAAGATTGTGCGAGAGTTCCCTCATCCGCCCTTCGGGCACCTTCTCCAGCGAAAAGAGCGGGAGAAGGCCAATGTATCTGCCTTCTCCCGTTTCTTCTAACGGGAGAAGGTGCCCGAAGGGCGGATGAGGGACCGTTGCGTGGAATTGGAGAATTACATGTCAGTTGTTGAAGATCTTTCGAAACGTCGCGGTGGGCGGGATGCCCGGCGGGCCATGCGGTCGGCGCCTTTGACTGAGGAGCACAAAGCTGTTCGCCCGGGCATGAATGGCGGGCAGTACAAGCCTCTCAAGCAAACAGAAATGGAGCGCATCCATCGCGCGGCTTTGCAGTTGTTGGAAACTGTGGGTTTGGGCAGTGCGATTCCGTCATGTGTCGAGGCAATGTCGGCGCATGGTTGCTGGATGAATGACAAGGGGCGCTTGTGCATTCCGCCGGGTCTGGTGGAAGATACTATTGCCAAGGCAAAGCGGAACTTTGTGTTGCACGCGCGTGATCCAAAATATGACATGGAGCCTTCGGGCACGCGGGTTTATTTTGGTACGGCTGGAGCTGCTGTGCATATCGTGGAGCCTGCAACCCGGCAGTATCGCGAGTCATTGCTGGTCGATTTATATGATGCCGGTCGGATTGTGGACACCTGCGAGCATATACATTTTTTCCAGCGCTGTATTACGGCTCGGGACATGATCACCGGGCATGATCTCGATATCAACACCATGTATGCCTGTCTCGCAGCGACACAGAAGCATGTGGGCACGTCGATGGTTGAGCCTTCGCATGTTGATGAGTGCTTGCAGATTTTGCATGCCATTGCGGGCAGTGAAGAAAAGTGGCGGGAGCGGCCTTTTGTGTCGCAGTCGAATTGCTTTGTCGTGCCGCCGATGAAATTTGCCGAGGATGCCTGTCGTTGCCTCGAAGCGGCAGCGCGGGGCGGCATGCCCGTGTTGTTGTTGTCTGCAGCACAGGCGGGGGCAACGTCGCCAGCCGCACTTGCTGGCACTGTTGTGCAGGCGGTGGCGGAATGTCTGGCGGGGTTGGTTTACATCAACTGCATCGTGCCGGGTGCCACGGCAATTTGGGGGCCTTGGCCTTTTGTTTCGGATTTGCGCACGGGGTCCATGTCCGGCGGGTCTGGTGAACAGGCGCTGATCACGGCGGGCTGTGCCCAGATGGGTCAGTTTTATAATCTCACAGTGGGTTCAGCGTCTGGCATGTGCGACTCGAAATTGCCGGATATGCAGGCGGGCTATGAGAAGGGTGTTACGGCCGGCATTGCGGCGATGACCGGGATAAATTTGATGTATGAATCGGCGGGCATGCATGCGTCTCTGCTGGGGTTTTGTCTCGAAAGTTTGTTGATCGACAATGACATGCTGGGTGCGATCAACAGGAACGTGCGCGGCATTGAGGTGACGGATGAGTCTTTGTCTGTCGATGTCATCCGCGAAGTGTGTCTGGATGGGCCGGGGCATTATCTGGGATCGAACCAGACCTTGACCTTGATGCAGAAAGACTACGTTTATCCGCATATGGCCAACCGCATGAGCCCGAAAGAATGGGTGGAAGCGGGCAAGCCCGACATTGTGGAAAAAGCGGCGGCACGCAAGCGTGAGATCTTGTCGACGTATTATCCGGAATATATTGATCGCGGCATTGATGAGCGGATCAGGGCGAAACATGATATCCGGTTGCCGCGTGAGGTGATGGAGTTGGGTGACCCGAGGTGGAAGTAGTTGCACGGCCCTCACCTGCCGCTGCGCGGCGTCCTCTCCCGCAAGCGGGAGAGGTGAAGGTTCTTCACTTCTCCCGCTTGCGGGAGAAGGTGGCGAGCGAAGCGAGACGGATGAGGGCCTTGTGATGGAACACCCGATCTTAAACGCCATCCGTGCGCAGGGTTTTACGCCGCTGGGATGGTTTAGTTCCCTTGAGCAGCCGTTCACCATTCTGATCGGGAATGTGGGTCTCGACATGTTCCGGCGCTTTGCCACGTCGCGGGATGAGCGCACGGCTTCCTTGGACGAGTGGACCAAAGCCGTGGTTGATCCGCTTGCGTCCTCGCTCGATGCACGGGCGGTTTATCCGTTTGATGTGCCCTATCCGCCGTTTCTGACCTGGGCGCGGAAAGCTGGGGCTGGGCATGTGTCGCCTTTGGGTTTGAACATTCACCGTGATTATGGCTTGTGGCATGCTTATCGGGCGGCGCTGTTGTTTCCGGTGGCGTTTGATTTGCCGCGCAATTCTGCGGGGGCACATCCTTGCGAGAGTTGTGCGGAAAAGCCGTGCTTGTCGGCCTGCCCTGTTTCGGCGTTTGACGGGGTTCGTTATGATGTTGCCGCTTGTGGGCAACATGTTTTGTCGGATGCGGGTGAGGATTGTGTAAGCGGTGGGTGCAGGGCGCGGTTGGCTTGTCCAGTCGGGCGCGACTATGTTTATCACCCGAGGCAGATGCAATTTCATATGCGGGCGTTTCAAGCGGCCCGTGGAAGAGAGTTGAAATGAGTTACGATATTATCCGGCGCAAACTGGCGGCAGGCGAGGCGATTATCCTGGACGGTGGCACCGGCACTGACATTCAGCGCCGGGGTGCGCCCATGAGTGGCGAGACGTGGTGCGCTGATGTTAACCTTACGCATGGTGATATCGTGAAAGAGGTGCATCTGGATTACATGGCGCAGGGTGCGGATATTGTGACCGCCAACACCTATGCCACCAGTGCACTGAATTTTGCACACATCGGGCGGGTTGATGATGTCAATAAAATCGACACTGTGGCCATCGCCATTGCGAAAGCGGCTGTTGAGGGTTCAGACGTTTGCGTGGCGGGGTCGATGTCCACCATGCGGCCCATGCAGTTGGGCACGGATCGCAATGATCTCGCGGTTGAATGGCCGGATGATGAGGCGCGGGCCTTGTTTGCAATGAAGGCCAAAGGTTTGAAGGATGGCGGCGTTAATCTTATCATGATGGAGATGATGCGGGATGCTGACTATGCGGTTTTGGCTTGCGAAGCAGCACTGGCTACGGGCCTGCCAGTGTGGATTGGCATTGCTGTGGAAAAGCGTGAGG
>JANPCL010000132.1:0-3618 GCA_031430915.1 Hyphomicrobiales bacterium | reverse complement strand
CGCGCAATTGCTTCATGTAGTTTGATCGCCTGCCGGAAGCGCGGGTTGCGTTGGGTCGTGAAGTCAAAAAGATTTGCCAGCGTCTCGTCGATCAGAATATTGAACGGCATCAGCAGGTCGTTGTTCGCCGACGCCAGCAGCACCTCGTGGAACATGACATCTGCCGCCACCATGTCTGCATGGGATTTGGCCTCGCGCATATCATCGAGCGCCTCGACAAGCTGATCAATTTGTTTCGTCGTGCGTTTGCGCGCCGCCAACTCTGCAATGCCCGGCTCCACGATGCGGCGGAATTCCTGGGTTGAGTGCAGGAACGCCTTGCGGTCCGTGGCTGAGCGGTGCCAGGCCAGCACATCCCGGTCCAGCAGGTTCCAGCGGGTCTTTGGTTCCACCCGTGAACCGACCTTGGGACGAGACGCAATCAGTCCCTTGGCTGACAAGGCCTTGATAGCTTCCCGCACTGCCGTCCGGCTTGCACCGTAGACGCGACCCCACTCCGCTTCATTCGGTAAAAATGTTCCCGGCGCAAATTCGCCGCCTAAAATCCGCTCACCAATGCCCTGTGCAATAAGGCTATGCAGCTTGCCTCCCGCCGCCTTTTTCCCCCGCGATGGCCCCGCTTGATTTGTCATACAAATTCCCTTGATCGTCTTTTGCAGTCACTCTAAGAGTCCCTCCCACAGCAACACAAGCCCCCTCAACGGGTTTGTTGCTGTGTTCAACAGGGAGGATACCTATATGATGAATCGTAGACATTTCCTGGCAACAACAGTTGCCGCAGTAACAGCCATGAGCGCCGGTATGGCGTTTGCCGAGGGCAAGGGCCTCGTTGGCATCTCCATGCCGACCAAGTCGTCCACCCGCTGGATTTCCGATGGCGAATCCATGGTGAAGGAATTCACCAGCTTGGGCTACGAAGTTGATCTTCAATATGCTGAAGACGACATTCCAAACCAACTGGCCCAGATTGAAAACATGGTCACCAAGGGTGCCAAGGTTTTGATCGTCGCCGCCATTGACGGCACCACATTGTCGGACATTCTTGCAAAGGCCCATGCAGCTGGCGCCAAGGTTTTCGCCTACGACCGCCTGATCAGCAAGACCGGCGACGTGGACTACTACACGACCTTTGACAATTTCGGCGTCGGCGTATTGCAAGCCAACTCTCTTGTTGCCGGCCTGAAAGAACGTTTCGGCAGCGTCAAGCCATGGAATGTTGAGCTCTTCGGCGGTTCGCCAGACGACACCAACGCATTCTATTTCTATGATGGTGCCATGTCGGTTCTCGATCCTATGATCAAGGCAGGCGACATCGTCATTCCATCAGGCCAGATGGGCATGGACAAGGTCGGTACACTGCGTTGGGATGGTGCAGTTGCCCAAGCCCGCATGGATAACCTGCTTTCCGCCAACTA
This sequence comes from Hyphomicrobiales bacterium, assembly GCA_031430915.1. Classification (GTDB taxonomy): domain Bacteria; phylum Pseudomonadota; class Alphaproteobacteria; order Rhizobiales; family Aestuariivirgaceae; genus Aestuariivirga. The sequence goes on along the minus strand of JANPCL010000132.1, from coordinate 2,203 downwards.
CACCGACAAGAAGGTGCATGGCGTGTTGGCTCCTTATGATGGTCTGTCACGCGGTATCATTTCTTCGCTGAAGGGTGTGGGTTACGCACCAGGCGCTGAAATGCCAATCGTCACCGGTCAGGATGCCGAAGTGGCCTCTGTAAAGGCCATGATGGCTGGCGAACAATATTCAACCGTGTTCAAGGACACGCGCGAACTCGCCAAGCAAACCGCCAAGATGGTGGACGCAGCCATGGGCGGCAAGGAACCCGAAATCAACGACACCAAAACCTACAACAACGGTGTGAAGGTTGTTCCATCCTATCTGCTGACGCCATATTCCGTCGGCATGAACGACATCACCAAGATGCTGGTGGACTCAGGCTACATCAAGGCTGACGACCTCAAGTAAGTGACAGGGCCCTCCCTTCACGGGGAGGGCCATCATTTCTGACTGAGAAAAAGACCTCATCAGCCCTATCGGGCAGCTTCTCCAGAGGAGTAGCGACTCGGTCGTGGAATTTCCTAAATGATCGACCAGTCAGGGAGGTGTTCCACCCAGTCGCTTCTCCACTGGAGAAGCTGCCCGAAGGGCTGATGAGGTCCCTTCTCGGCCAAACGCGATTCCTCGAAGGCAACAATGACCACCCCACAGCCCATTCTCGAAATGAAAGGCATCACCAAGACGTTTCCGGGCGTGAAAGCGCTGACGGACGTTGAACTGACAGTCATGCCTGCCGAAATTCACGCTGTGGTGGGTGAAAATGGCGCCGGCAAATCCACCCTGATGAAAGTGCTGTCAGGCGTCTATCCCGCGGGCACCTTCGACGGCTCGATTATCTTCGAAGGCAAAGCACACCAGTTCAAGAAGATATCCGACTCCGAAAACATCGGCATCATTATCATCCACCAGGAATTGGCGCTGGTTCCCTTGCTCTCCATCGCCGAAAACATTTTCCTTGGCCACGAAACCGCAAAGCACGGCATCATCAACTGGTATGAAGCTTTCTCCCGCACCAAGGAACTTCTGGCCAAGGTCGGCCTCAGCGAACATCCCAACACACTGATCACAAATATCGGCACGGGCAAGCAGCAGCTTGTCGAAATCGCCAAGGCGCTCAATAAAAAAGTCAAGCTGCTGATCCTGGATGAACCCACATCCTCTCTCAACGAAAAAGATTCAAACGCGCTTCTGGAGTTGCTGAAGGGCTTCAAGGCGCAAGGCATCTCGTCCATCCTCATCACCCACAAGCTCAACGAAGTAATGAAGGTCGCAGACCGCATCACCGTGATCCGCGATGGCAAGACGATAGACAGCATGGACGTCAAGTCTGGCGAAGTGAATGAAGACCGCATCATCAAGGCCATGGTGGGTCGCGACCTGTCAGAGCGTTATCCTCAGCGCACGCCAAAAATTGGCGAGACCTTGCTCGAAGTGAAGAACTGGAGCGTTTACCACCCGCAACACGCAGATCGGCACGTCATCAAAGGTGTCAATCTCAGCGTCCGCGCGGGTGAAGTGGTGGGTATTGCGGGTTTGATGGGAGCAGGCCGCACCGAATTTGCCATGTCCCTGTTTGGCCGCGCCTATGGCAAGCGCATCACAGGCGAAGTGCTGATGCACGGAAAAGCCGTTGATGTTTCTACCATTCCCAAGGCCACTGATGCAGGCTTGGCCTATGTCACCGAAGACCGCAAAACCTATGGCCTCGTCCTGATTGACCACATCAAGCACAACATCACCTTGGCCAATCTCGGCGGGGTATCAAAACGCGGCGTGGTCGATGATATTTCTGAAATCGGCGTCGCTTCAAAATATCGCAAGGACCTCGGCATCCGCTCCTCTGGCATTTACCAGACCACGGTCAATCTCTCCGGCGGCAACCAGCAAAAGGTCGTGCTGTCGAAATGGCTTTTCTCCGGACCTGAGGTTCTTATTTTGGATGAACCCACGCGCGGCATCGACGTGGGTGCAAAATATGAAATCTATGGCATCATCAACCGGCTGGCGGATGAGGGCAAGGCCGTCATCGTCATCTCCTCGGAAATGCCGGAACTTCTCGGCATGTCGGACCGGATTTATGTGATGAACGAAGGACGATTTGTGGCTGAAATGCCAGCACGCGAGGCGACGCAGGAAAAGATCATGCGTGCCATCATGAAATCTTGGGGAAGCTGATATGACTGACATCGCCGCAAAACTTGAAACGCCGTCTATCATGGG
>JANPCL010000131.1:0-4520 GCA_031430915.1 Hyphomicrobiales bacterium | reverse complement strand
CACCGCGCATCCGCGACTATCCCGTCGTCGCCATATTCAAAATGGGCATGTCGGAGTATGATGAGAATGTTGTCTATATGCCTGCCTCCGATGCGCAGGAATTTTTCGCTTCCGAAGAAGGCGTGACCGGCATCGAATTGCTGGTGGACGATCCCGACAACGTGCAAGCCTATCTCGGAGACATTCGTGTTGCCTCCGGCAAGAACCTGATGATCCAGACATGGAAAGACCGCAACCAGGCTTTCTTCAACGCCCTCACAGTGGAACGCAATGTCTTGTTCCTTGTGGTGACAATGGTCGTGCTGGTCGCCGCCCTCAATATCATTTCAAGCCTCATCATGCTGGTCAAAGACAAAAGTCGCGATATTGCAATCCTGCGCACCATGGGTGCAACAGCAGGTTCCATGCAGCGGGTGTTCTTCATAACGGGTGCCATGATCGGCGTGGTGGGAACGCTTGCGGGAGTACTTCTCGGCCTGCTCATCTCGCTCAATTCTGAAAACATCCGAAAGTTGATCCAGTGGTTTTCCGGCGTCGATCCCTTTAATGCGGAACTTTATTATCTGGCGCAACTGCCTTCGAGTGTTGATCCCCAACAAGTGCTGCTGATAACGTTCATGTCTCTGGTTCTCAGTTTCCTTGCGACACTTTATCCGTCATGGCGGGCCGCTAAGCTCGATCCGGTTGAGGCGCTGCGCTACGAATGACACTGAAACCCGCCCTCGAACTGAAAGACGTCACCCGCGTCTATGGCCAGGGCGACGCGCAATTGCGTGTCTTTGATGGCTTGTCGCTTACTGTTCATGCAGGCGAAGTGGTGGCACTCGTCGGCCAGTCCGGCTCCGGAAAATCATCGTTGCTTCACATCGCCGGGCTCCTCGAAAAACCGACATCCGGCGAAGTGTTCATCGCAGGCCAGGAATGCACCACACTCGACGATAAGGCCCGCACCCGCATCCGCCGCATTGGCGTGGGCTTCGTCTATCAGTTCCATCATCTGTTGCCGGAATTCACGGCCCTCGAAAACGTCGTGATGCCGCAACTCATTGCAGGCGCATCGCAGGCCGAAGCAGAAAGCCGCGCCAAGGATTTGCTGGGCCGACTTAAACTCTCGCACCGCCTCGAACATCGCCCCGCAGAAATGTCCGGCGGCGAACAACAAAGGGTCGCCATCGCCCGTGCCCTTGCCAACCGTCCCTTGCTGTTGCTGGCCGATGAACCAACTGGTAATCTCGACCCCGACACCGCCGCACTGGTGCAGGGCGAATTCATGCGCCTGATCCGGGAAGAGGGCCTCGGCGCCCTCATCGCCACCCACAATTTTGACCTCGCCCGCAACATGACGCGCACCACGGTATTGCAACATGGCAAATTGGTGGACGCTTAGTCTTCTGGCAATTGTGTTAGCGCTGCCAGCCAACGCTGCCACCAAGCCAGACCGCAAGGTCTTCGCCGCTTCGATCTGTGCTGCGATCGACAAGGCCTCCACGGCCAACGATCTCGACCGCGTTTTCTTCACCCGCTTGCTGTGGAAGGAAAGCCTCTTTGACCCCAATGCTGTAAGCCCCAAGGGCGCACAAGGCCTCGCCCAATTCATGCCGGAAACAGCAGAACGGCGAAATCTCGCCGATCCTTTTGATCCTGTGGCAGCCATCGGTGCCTCCGCATCCTTCCTCTCTGATTTGAAAAAAGACTTTGGGAACTTGGGTTTAGCCGCAGCAGCTTACAATGCAGGTGAGCGACGCATTGGCCGCTGGCTGGCGGGGACAAGCAACTTGCCCGGCGAAACCGAAGACTATGTGGCTTATATCACCGGCAAAATCGCTGATGAGTGGAAGGACAAAGCCGCAAATCACGCCATGCCCCCACTGGGAAAGACGGGAGACTTCACCAGCCAATGCATTGCCCTGGCGTCGCGCGAAGTGAATCCCACCAGTGGCGTTTCCCGTGGCAAATCACAGCCTTGGGGTGCCTTGCTCGCAGCCGACTTTAACGAAGGTCGCGCCTTGGGCATGTTCAAACGCCTGAAACTGCGCTTTCCACAAGCTTTGGACGGAGCACAACCCTTCGTCATGCGAAAGCGGAACCTCTCCCGCGGCAGCCGCAAGATGGCGTTTGTCATGGTGGGTGCCAAGACCCGTGAGGGCGCGCAGGAATTATGTGCGAAATATACCGCAGCGGGGTTGCCCTGTGTTGTGCGAAAAACCTGACACTGAAACTGGGGGGACACCCCCTCGCCCTTCGGGCACTCCCCCGGCCAAGGGGCCGAGGGAGAAATCCACATCTTTTCTCCCTCAGCGCAGCTGGGGGAGTACCCCGAAGGGGGGAGGGGGTGTATCAACGGGTCCATGTCTAACCGCCCCGCACCCCAATTCATCCATCTCCGCGTCCACTCCGCTTACTCCCTGTCGGAGGGTGCCGTTCAAGTGAAGCAGATGGCCACACTCGCGGCCAAGAACGCCATGCCCGCCGTGGCCATCACCGATACTGGCAATCTCTTCGGCGCACTCGAATTCTCTGACGCGATGATGGAAAAAGGCATTCAGCCCATCATCGGCATGTCGCTGAAAGTGGATTTTGCAGAAACCGCCTCCGCGCCGCAGAAACAACACACAGGCCTCAAACAGTTTCACTCCCTCGTGCTGCTTGCGCAAAACGACGTCGGCTACAGCAACATGATGCGCCTCACCAGCCGCAGCTTCCTTGACATAGCACCCCAGGACGAAGCTCACGTGACGTGGGAACTGTTTCGTCAGTGTACGGATGGTATCATCTGCCTCACAGGCGGACCCTCCGGTCCCTTGAACGCTGCACTCTTGCAGGGACAGGTGCCACTGGCCCGCGACACCGCGCAACGTTTGCTCGACCTCTTCGGCAACCGTCTCTACATTGAACTGCAACGCCACAGCCTTGACACCGAACGCGCCGCTGAAAAAGGCCTGATCGAACTCGCCTATGACCTCGGCATTCCCCTCGTTGCCACCAATGAAGTCTTCTTCGCCGCCCCCGATGATTACTCCGCCCATGACGCCTTGATCTGCATCGCCGAAGGTGCCGTGGTCGCCGCCGATGAACGCCGCCGTTTGACGCCAGAACATTATTTCAAATCGCAAAAGGAAATGGCAACGCTGTTTGCCGATATTCCTGAAGCCATCGAAAACACCATCGAAATCGCTCAGCGCTGCGCCTATCGTGTGCAGGGACGAAAGCCTATTCTGCCGCGCTTCGGCGATGGTGATGAACCCCATGAACTGACCCAGCAGGCCAAAGCCGGCCTCGACATCCGTCTCGCTGCAACCGGTTTTGCTCCGGGAATGACGCGCGAAGACTACGACAAACGCCTCGACTTCGAACTCTCCGTCATCATCAAGATGCAATATGCCGGCTACTTCCTCATCGTCTCGGATTTTATCAAATGGGCCAAGGCACAGGATATTCCAGTGGGACCGGGACGCGGCTCGGGTGCAGGTTCGCTGGTGGCCTATTGCACAATGATCACCGATCTTGATCCTTTGCGCTTCAACCTGCTGTTCGAACGTTTCCTGAACCCGGACCGTGTGTCGATGCCCGACTTCGACGTGGATTTTTGCCAAGACCGCCGCGACGAAGTGATCGACTATGTGCAAAGCCGCTACGGTCGCGAAAGCGTGGCGCAGATCATCACCTTCGGCAAACTGCAAGCCCGCATGGTAACGCGTGACGTGGGCCGCGTGTTGCAACTGCCCTATGGCCAAGTGGATCGTCTGTCAAAAATGATCCCGATGAATCCGGCAGCACCTGTCACGTTGGGGCAGGCCATCGCATTGGAACCGCGCCTGCAAGAAGAGCGTGACCGCGACCCCGCAGTGAAAGCCCTCTTCGACATCGCGCTGAAACTGGAAGGCCTCTACCGCAACGCCTCCACCCACGCTGCAGGCATTGTCATCGGCGACCGCCCGCTCGAACAATTGGTACCGCTCTACCGCGACCCACGGTCGAGTATTCCAGCCACGCAATACAATATGAAATACGCGGAAAAAGCCGGCCTCGTGAAGTTCGACTTCCTTGGTTTGAAAACCCTGACGGTCATCGACAAGGCCCAACGCCTCATCCGCCGCCGCGTGCCGGATTTCAACGCCAGCAAGATTCCCCTCGATGATGGCCCCACCTACGCCATGCTGGCGCAAGGCGAAACCATGGGCGTGTTCCAGCTTGAAAGTGCGGGCATGCGCGATGCCGTGCGTGCCATGCGCGCTGACCGTTTTGAAGATTTGATCGCCCTCGTCGCTCTCTATCGACCCGGTCCCATGGCCAATATTCCATCTTACTGTGCCCGTAAACTTGGCAAGGAAGAGGTGATCTATCTTCACCCTATCCTCGAACCCATCCTGAAAGAAACCTTTGGCATCATCACCTACCAGGAACAGGTGCAGCAAACCGCCCGCGACATGGCAGGCTACACCCTGGCCCAGGCCGACTTGTTGCGCCGCGCCATGGGCAAGAAAATCAAATCAGAAATGGACGCCCAGCGCGAAACTTTC
>JANPCL010000130.1:0-3345 GCA_031430915.1 Hyphomicrobiales bacterium | reverse complement strand
CAAAAGAAATTTGAAAGGAGCTATGATGCGCGTCAGAACAAGTGTGCATGTGTTTGCAATTATGGCTGGCCTTTTGTTGATGACTTGTTGCACGAAATTGACACTGGCTCAAAATACACAGAAAGAAATCAGAGATTTGTTGGGAAGTCCAGTTGTCCCAGAGGACGCGGCTCTTTTTGCTGCAACTTTTGCCTCTCTTAGAGATTTGTGTGGAAAACCTTTGGAATTTGCAGGAATTTATGAAGGAATTACTCGGCTTGAGTTTGGTTCGCTAAGTTCGCAGGATCAAAACTCTTACAAGACGATCATGGTTAGTCAGTATGATGCCAATGCAGATATGTGGAAAGCTTTAGCAAGCAAAGAATCCGAATTGGGTTTTTGTCGAGGTTTAGAGTCAAGCGTTACAGCCCGATCTGCTAGTTTTATAGAGGCTCATCCAAATCTTTTTCTCGTGAAACAATAGAAACAATCGGGCTCTACAAATTTACGAAAGCATTTTGTTTTGGCGCTATGGACAATCCCGGACTTCCAAATACTTTATGGTCTGTTCTTAGCGGCGGGCTGTGGCATGCGACCGGAAAAAAACAGTTGAATAGCATATTTGAAACTCAATGTATTTCCATCGTAGCAGGTCGTTATAACAATTCATTTTGCAAATCTTTAGGCTCAGTTTCTCTTTTTGACTTTGGTCCGTCAGCGACAGACAAATCTGGGCAGTTTAAAAATTGGTATGGATGGTTTGGAAAAGAACAGGGCAGCCGTGTAGTGGTTTGGCTTCGAATTGACCGACAATTAGCCGAGAGGAATCTTCTGGATGCTGAGGAGGCTCGTTTACGCTGGCGAAAGGCTCCCACGACGATGATAATACCGGGCGTTGAAGCGTGTCACCGTGGGAATGTTTCCCTCACCTCAATTGTGGATTGTCTCTTGATTGATGGAGTCGATCTGGAAAATTTCAAAGTAATAGAAGTATCTGGTGAAACAGTTGCAGAAATTGAGAAATTTGAATCGTGCTTAGTGCCAGATCCAAGGCCAGGTTCTATCGCTAGCCGACTTTCAGCTGCTCGTCTAAATTTCAAGAATCGAACAACAAACAAATAAAACTTTTATGTGCAATACCCTAAGTTAAAGCAACAGTGCAGTTTACATTCGTGCACTTCATGCGTTTGGGTGACTCCCGCCGCGAAGAGTGCGTATGGGTGAAGAAGAAATTACTCCCCCAACATCCCCCTCACCACCTTGCGCAGATCAAGCAACATCGCGTCCGCCATTGCTGCGTGGCCTTCGGCTGTAGGGTGCATGGCTCCGGTGGTTTCGGAGAAGACCCGGGCTGAGGCGTCTTCGTCGAGGTGGCCGTTTCTGGTTGTGACTTTCTGGTTGATGACCAGCCAGGCGTCGTTGAAGGTGCGGACCCAGCGCTGGCGCAGCGCGTAGGGATAATTTTGCGTTTGCGGATTGTAGGGGCGCCAGTCGCGGATTTTGCCGCCGAGATTTGTGCCGCAGGTCTGGGTATCGCGATCGGCCTTGCCCCAGCAGGGCATCATCAACACTTCGGCCGGATCATTTTTGGTTTTCTGGTTCTGGGCGCAGAAGCCGTGGCCCCGGAAGGGGCGGTCGCCGTAGGCACGGGCCGCAAAAGTCCAGCCGTGGTCTTCGGCCAGTTCCTGCATGCGGGTTTGCAGGGCTTCGAGTTGGCCATGGGCGCGTTCCAGCTTGTCTGACGTCACCACAAGCCAGGAGTTGAAAGCATCCAGCGACTGGTTGGCGGGGAACAGGTCTTCGTCCTGACCCTCGGCTCCGGCGGCGCAGACGTTTCCTGCTTCATCCTCCAAGATATCGGGATAGGCCGTCAGCACCACGCGAGAGGAATCGAAGTCAAGTCCACCATTGCGCAAGGGAACAGCCGCTTCGAGGGCGCGGGCCAATGTGCCATAGGCTTCCGGCAAAACAGATTTCATGTTTTCGGAAAACTGTTTCGGTGACACTGTGGCCCCAAAGAATTTTGCCAGGGCGGACGATGTTGAATCGCGAAGCGTGGCCCAGCCTACGAGGTTGGAAAAGCCGATGTCATTGCCACCAATCGACAGCAGCACAAAATCCACATTGCGGCGGAAGGCCTTGTCAGGACAGGTCCAGACGCCATCCTGCTTGTCGGGCTTTGCCTTGCAGAGTTCGCGCAGCAGCCAACGCAGTTGCGTGTCTTTCGAACCACCGCTGACGGAGCGCACAGAATCAGTGCCATCGGTCTTGCTGACGTAATCCATGTAGGTTTGAGGTCCGATAATGCCTTCCGCGACGGCGGCACCGGAGCAGGCGTAGCCCATGAATGTAACGGCGATCTGCGGGTTCTCTATGCCGATCTGCAGGGCAGTGCGCAACTGGTGGCCATAGAGCGAGCGGTGGCAGAGTTCATCCAGCCACTGGGCATTGCCTGAGACGTCATCGTTGCCAGCGCGCCGGGGATAGACGTTTCGGGCTCTGCGGTTTTCGTCAAAACGCACAGGCACGTCGGGGTTGCCTTCGCCTGAAGCGAAGCTGTCTCCCAGGCCAACGATCAAGAGATCGCGTATTTTGATATCGGTGGAGATCGGCGTTTCGCCGTCTATACCGACGGAGACTGTGCCGCCATCGGGAAAGGGAATGCCGACGGTGATTGGTTCATCGCAGGGCGACGTGATGGGGGCGCCACCATTGAGCTGCCAATTGCAATTGTACTCGGCAATCAGCTTCTTGCCATCAAGTGGCTTCAGCCAAATCTGGATTTCGTGGGACGTGGGGGACACATAGGTTTCGACAGAGCCGCAGGCGGAATAGGTCCGGTCCTTGGGTGACCAGCAGGTGTCATCGACCTGTCTTGCGGCCCAGCCCATGGGATCATACTTGGTGCGCAGGTGCCGGGTGAAGGGAATGTAGCGGTCGTTCAGCACATGCTCGGTGCCGATGACCGAGGTGGTTTCCATCAGGCGCTGTTTTGTGGCGTCATCGGGCGCTGCGCCGTCGACATGGATCTTGTATTGCCGCCAGGCATTTTCATGTTCCTGAAACGTCTTGGAGTCGCGGAACAGACGGAAGCGGTTAACGACCTTCCACTCCATTTTCACATTGGCGGCCGTAATGGTTTGGGCTTGCGCGGGTAAGGCGCAAAACAGGGCAAGCATGAGGAAGGCAAGTGCAGCAATTACCGATTGATTTGCCAAACCACCCCGCACTCCGTCATTCCCGCGAACGCGGGAATGAGGGAATGGGGGAGGGGGCTTGGCTCCAAGTGTGGGGGAAAGGGTTGGCTTTGGCCATCGGAATCATGCCCCTAGCCATAGCAGGGGGATCGCGACGGGATTGAGGCGG
>JANPCL010000129.1:0-10195 GCA_031430915.1 Hyphomicrobiales bacterium | reverse complement strand
GTTGTAAATTTTAGAGTTTTCACGCGGCGCCTCATCCGGCCTTCGGCCACCATATACCGTTGGAAGAAACGGGAGTAGGCTCATTGGGTTTGCCTTCTCACCCCCCTTTTGGCGGGAGAAGGTGGCCGAAGGCCGGATGAGGGGCAACGCGCACTTCTCTCAAAAGAGAGTTCGAAATCAAACCGTAAAACGCGCCAACACCGGCACATGATCCGAAGGCTGCACCCAGCCCCGCGTCTCTTTGATGATCTCAACCCCGGCGCTGCGCCCCGCCAGGTCCCCGGTCGCCCACACATGATCCAGACGACGCCCCTTGTTTGCCAATGCCCAGTCCTTTGCGCGGTAGCTCCACCATGTATAAAGTTTCTCGGGCTCCGGCAGATGCTTGCGCATCACATCCTGCCATCCCCCCGCCGCCATCACCTCAAGCATGCGCTTGCGCTCGAGCGGCGTATGGCTGACGACCTTCTTCAAGTCCTTCGACGACCACACATCATGCTCCAATGGTGCAATATTGAGATCACCCACCATAACGGCATCCATGCCGCTTTCAGCCTGGTGGCTTTTTGACCAGTCTTCCAGCTCATCGAGAAACTTCAGCTTGTGGTCAAATTTCTCATTGATGGCAGGGTCCGGTTCGTCTCCACCCGCTGGCACATAAAAATTATGGACGACTAAGGGAAGTGGCTTCTGGAACACCGCTGCAATGTGGCGGCAATCATTCTTTCCGCAAAAAGACTTGGAGTGTGAGGTCTCAAACGGGATGCGCGAGACAATGGCCACACCATGGTAGCCTTTCTGGCCAAACTCTGCGATATGGCCATACCCGATCTCTTTCAGGGGTGCCGACGGAAATTGCCCCTGTGGACATTTCGTTTCCTGCAGGCAGAGAATATCCGGTTCATGTTCTTTGAGCAGCCTGACGACGCTGTCTATCCGGAGACGAACCGAATTGATGTTCCAGGTGGCGATGGTGAGGTGCGATGGTTTAGCCATGGCCAGTCATGGCATGGCGACGGGTCGCACCTCAAGGGCCAGTTCTTACTGTCCCCGGTTTATCGTAACCTGAAACAGCTTCGGATTTATTTTGACGTCTTTTTCCAGGTTTGCCAGTTCCACCGTGGTGCGTTGGCCCTTGCCGTCAATGATGATCCACTGCTGCAACACATCCTGTGTCTCGTCGAATATCAACACAATCTGGCCGGGCAGGCTGCCCTTTTTGTCAGACAGGGAAATGGATGTGATGCCGCCATTTTGTTCAAAGCCTACAACATCGGCCTCTTTCAGAATATCAAGTTTGCTGGCCACCAAAAGCCGCATGGGAGTCTTCGACAAGGGGAACTGGTCACCCTTGTTCATCTTCTTGTTGGTGAGGGTCAACCACTTGCCGTCTGACGCCATGATATAGGGTGTTGGAGGTTCCACCTCGAAGCGCAGCTTGCCGGGTTTGGCGATGAAGAACACGCCCTTGGCAGTGCGGCCACGGGGCGAGGTCTGCACAAGCTCACCCTGCAAGGTCTGAAAACTGTTGAAATAAGCGTTGAGCCGATCCACCGACGCCTTGATTTCAGGCGTAATTTCCATGCCCTGCACCTTGGCCGCTTGCGCACCCGTGAACGCCATCAGGCCCATGGCCACTGTCAGAATTAATACCCGCAAAACAGTCTTCAACATGTTCAGTCCCTCTATACTATCGAATCCTATATAGGAAAACACTCTGGCAAGATTAAGGCAAAACGAAAATTAAAGTCTGGCACTGTCGCCCGGCACCAGAATATCCCGTTTGCCCGCCGCATTGGTCCCGGAAATCAGTCCTTCCTTTTCCATGCGCTCAATCAGGCTTGCTGCCTTGTTATAACCGATTTGCAGACGTCGTTGCACATAAGAGGTGGATACCTTCTTGTCGCGCAACACAACCGCCACCGCCTGGTCATAGAGACTGTCACCAGACGATCCGCCACCGTCGCTTGGCATGGCTCCATCGGCATAATCCTCGTCGGCCTCTTCGGTCACAGCATCCACGTAGTCAGGCGCTCCCTGCACCTTCAAATGCTTCACAATGGCTTCCACTTCACCATCCGAAACAAACGGTCCATGCAAGCGTGAGATTCGCCCACCACCCGCCATATAGAGCATGTCACCCTGTCCGAGGAGCTGCTCGGCCCCCATTTCACCCAGAATGGTGCGGCTGTCGATTTTTGATGTGACCTGGAATGAAATTCGGGTCGGGAAGTTGGCCTTGATCGTGCCGGTTATCACATCCACCGACGGTCTTTGGGTAGCCATGATCACATGAATGCCCGCGGCACGTGCCATCTGTGCCAGACGCTGGACCGCCCCTTCAATATCCTTGCCCGCCACCATCATCAGGTCTGCCATTTCGTCGATGATCACAACAATATAGGGCAAGGCCGATGAATCCATCTCTTCCTGCTCAAACATTGGTTCACCGGTTTCCGGATCAAACCCGGTTTGGATGGTACGCGTCAGTTTTTCACCCTTGGCAGCGAGTTCCGCCACACGGGTATTGTAGCCGTCTACACTGCGGACACCCACCTTTGACATTTTCTTGTAGCGCTCTTCCATTTCGCGCACTGCCCACTTGAGAGCAACGACAGCTTTCTTGGGATCGGTCACCACGGGTGCAAGCAGATGCGGAATTCCTTCGTATACGGACAATTCCAGCATCTTCGGATCAATCATGATCAGTTTGCAACGATCTGGCGACAAACGATACAACAGCGAAAGAATGAGCGTATTTATGCCGACAGATTTACCTGAACCCGTGGTACCCGCAATCAGCAAATGCGGCATGCGCGCAAGGTCAGCATAAATTGGCTCACCACCGATATTCTTGCCCAAGGCCACCTGCAAGTGACCTGTGGCATTTATGAAATTCTCCGTCTGGAACATTTCACGCAGATAGACAGTTTCGCGTTTTGCATTCGGCAATTCGATACCAATTGCATTGCGGCCCTGCACAACGGCAACACGGGCCGATATCGCACTCATGGAGCGTGCGATGTCATCAGCCAGGGAAATTACCCGGGATGATTTGATACCCGGCGCTGGCTCTAGCTCATAAAGCGTCACAACGGGACCAGGCTTCACCGCAACAATCTGACCCTTCACACCAAAATCATCCAGCACGCCTTCGAGCGCCCGCGCATTTTCTTCCAATTGATCAGCCGAGAGATCACTGCCGCGCGCCATTTTCTTCGGTTCAGCGAGAAGTTCAAGATCTGGAAGTTCAAAGGCACCGACTGGACGGGATTTGCCTTTGCGTAAAGGGGTAATGCTTTTCTTTGCGGCCACAGGTGTGATGTCATCTGGGGTATCGTCGACATCAAAAGGGACATCTCCAAGATCATCAGCAGGCTGATCATCGATGCGAAGTTTGCCCCGAACAAGTATGGGAGTCGGTTCATCGTCGACCGTCTCGGTGCTGCCGCGATGGCTTGTGGATTTGGTCTTCGCAACTGGCTTTGCACCTGATGCTGAAAACGGCAGACGAATGCGTGGCAGTTCAAAGCCGACAATGCCATGCAGGAGACGTGAGAGCGTCGATTGTGAGAGATCTTTCGAATTCATCAGGGCTGAGGCGATGGCCTCTCGGGAGACATCGAGGCTTTTGAATACGAGAGAAACTCCTGCGATGAGTGAAACAAGAGTTACAATCACAGTCGCTGGATTGGGTGTTAGCAGCAATGCCAACAGTGAAATGACGCCACCAGCAAAGACATCTCCGATTTGTCCGCCAAGGCCGGCAGAGACAGACCAGCTGTTGGGTTGAGGCAGGCTTGAGAAGAAGCAGGCAATCACCAAAGTGGTCGCCAGCCAATATCCCAAACGGAATTTGAAGCGGTTTAGTCCCTGTTGCGAGATCAGTTGGACGGCCCATGAAAATGGAATGAAAATAAACGGCAATACCGCAAGACCAAGCAGTGACAAAAGTTGATCAGCCACAACGGCACCCGGCAAGCCCAGGAGATTGACTGGAAACTGATTATTCGCCGCATTGAGCGATGGATCAGCTGCTGACCAACTGGCCAAGGCAACGGCGCATAGACCAAAGACGGCAACAATCAACAACCCCAAAACTTCCCGGAAGCGCCGACGGAAGAATCGTCGCATGCCCGCTGGAATGGTGCTGTCGTCAGTGTCGTAAGTCTCGTGCAAGGCCATGGCAGAACTCCGGGCCGAGGCGGACGCGTCGGCGATAACAAATGGTTAACATCTGTTTTGCCGTGACATGGTTAAGGCCTGCTTAAGGTGGAGCCTTTGAAATGGAAAATGCCTCCCCCTCTCGGGGAAGGCACCAGTTTTGCGGGGAGGTAACCTTATGAGTAAGCGCGCTCGCCATGGCTCGACAAGTCGAGACCTTCGCGTTCCGCCTGCTCTTCAACCCGAAGGCCGACTGTGACCTTGCAGATGAGGAGAGCAATCACGCTGACAACTGCGGACAGGACAACTGCCGTGACCACGCCATAGATTTGCGAGATCATCTGTCCACTGAACGAATATTCCAGCAACTTGCTCGAGGTATCGGCTGCGACATAGTCCGTCACACCGGTACCCATCCAGCCACCTGTCCAGTTTGGGTTCACGAAGATGCCTGTGAGAAGTGCACCAACGATACCGCCAATGCCATGCACACCAAACACGTCGAGTGCGTCATCGTAACCAAGCCTGGCTTTCAGCCAGACTACGGCGGCAAGGCAGACGACACCTGCAACGGCACCGATGACAATGGCCGACATCGGTCCTACCCAGCCGCAGGCGGGTGTAATGGCCACAAGGCCGGCGACCATGCCAGAAGCAGCACCCAGGAACGAGGCATGGCCGCGGGTGAACCATTCACCCAGACACCACGCAAGCGTTGCAGCTGCAGCACCCAGCAGGGTGTTGACAAGCACGAGAGCCGTCAAGCCATTTGCTTCGAGGTTTGAGCCGGCGTTGAAGCCGATCCAGCCAATCAGCAGCATGCCGGTACCGATACCAGTTGTCGTGAGGTTGTGTGGTGCCATAGCTTCCTTGCCAAGCCCAATTCGCTTGCCAAGCATGATGGCGCAGACAAGTCCTGCCACTCCCGCATTGATATGGACAACGGAGCCACCGGCAAAGTCGAGGGCACCCTTGTTGAACAACCAGCCATTGGCTGCATTTACAGCCGTACCATAGTCGCTGAGAACCGTAGCTTTGGCAGCATCATCAGCGGCCGCTGCGAACTTCGCAAGGAAGTCTGTGGCAGCTGCATCTCCGAGGCAGGCCTTGGCTGTTTCCATGGTCAGGGTGTAACAGTCTGGACCTGCCCACCACCACACCATGTGCGCCATGGGAAGGTAGGAGAATGTAAACCATATTGTCATGAACAACAGAACGGCAGAGAACTTCATGCGTTCTGCAAAGGCACCGACAATCAGCGCCGGCGTGATGGCAGCGAATGTCAGCTGGAAGGCCATATAGACAAATTCTGGAACGTAGGTTTCTTTCGAGAAGGTCGCCGCCATACTCGAGACAGTCACACCATTCATGAACATCTTGTCGAATGAACCGATGAAGCCGTTGCCGTTTGTGAAGGCCAATGAATAGCCATAGATGGCCCACAGCACCGCGAGCAGGCTGAAAGTCACGAAAACTTGCATAAGCACGGACAGAATATTCTTCGAGCGCACCAGACCGCCGTAGAACAAGGCGAGTCCAGGTACAGTCATGAAAACGACGAGGGCCGTGGCGACCAGCATCCAGGCCGTGTCACCTTTGTTGATAGTGGCAGCAGCATAAGCACTTTGGGCGGGCAGGATAGCCGTCGCCAAAACGCCCGCAACTGCGAGACCGGTTTTTGATCTCAAGATGCCTTTTGCAGACATGCGGTATTCCTTTCGTTGAATGGGATCAGAGGGCAGCCGTACCGGTTTCACCGGTGCGGACGCGGACAGCGAGCTCGAGTGGCAAAACGAATATTTTTCCGTCGCCAATTTGGCCGGTTTGAGCGGCTATCTGGATGGCTTCTATGGCCCGGTCAGCAAGGGAGCTTTCAACGGCAACCTCGATTTTGACCTTCGGTACGAAGCTCACAGCATATTCAGCACCCCGGTAGAATTCCGTATGACCGCGCTGGCGGCCATGGCCTTTGACTTCGGTAACAGTGATGCCCTGGATGCCGAGAGCCCCCAGTGCCTCGCGCACCTGCTCCAGTTTGAATGGTTTGATAATGGCAATAATGTATTTCATGCGGTCCCCTTGCGTTAACCTTGCGCTAACAGATCAAGAGTTGTGCCAATTGATCTTGGGAAGCTAAGTAATTGAGTAGTAACAGTAATGTGTTCTTCACAGTGGGCAGGCTGTCTCGATTTCTGGTTTTGAACGCCTAATATTAGGGCAGTGATTAATTATAATGCAGATTTGAGGTGACAATATGTGGAGTTGCCGTGGGTGCCCGGGACGCCGACAATGACGTCCATGACGATTGCTGATGTGACAATATTGGGGGCCGGCCCCAACGGTTTGGCCATGGCGCTGGCCCTTGCCAGTCACAGGTTGGCGCGACCCATGACCGTGATTCTTGCGGATGCCCGCGACCCCTGCCACATTCCGGCGGATTCGCGTGGAACTGCAATCACAGCAGCGACCCAGAACATGTTCAAAGCCCTTGGCGTCTGGCAAGCTTTAGGTTCGCACGCAGCCGAGATGCGCCATGTCTTGGTAACAGACGGCAACGGCACCCATGCCGATCGACCTTCGCTGTTGAATTTCTTGACCGAAACGAATGGCAAGGCCGCTGCGGCCTTGGTTGAGAATGGTGATCTGGTGAAGGCCTTGCTGGATGAAGTGCTTGCGTCACCATCCATTGCCATAACTGCGGGCTTCAGCTTTGCAGGTCTTCTGCTGAAGCCGGGTCACATCAGCATCAACGCGGACGATGGCAGAACAATCCACAGCCGCCTGCTGATCGCCGCCGATGGCCGCAACTCCCGTGTCCGCGATGCCCTTGCCATTCCCGTAGCGCGGAAAGATTATGGCCAGACCGCAGTCAGTTTTTCAATCAGCCACAGCCTGCCCCATGGCGATACAGCAGAAGAACATTTTTCAGGCGACGGCGTGTTCGCGGTGCTGCCTCTCAAGGGCGACCGCTCATCTATTGTCTGGGGTACCACTCCTGAAGAAGCGACACGTTTGATGGCACTGTCCGAAGAGAACTTCGACGTTGAATTGCAGGTGCGCATGGGGACACGTTTGGGCACCGTAAGTCTCGATGGAAAGCGCGGCTCCTATACTTTGGTTCGGCAAATGGCAGGACGTTTTGTGAGTGACCGCGTGGCACTTGTCGGCGATGCTGCCCATGCCATTCATCCGCTTGCGGGACTGGGTCTCAATCTGGGCTTCAAGGATGCAGCAGTTCTGGCAGACGTAATCTCGCAGGCCATCGCGCGTGGTGAGGATATTGGTGGGTTGGCTTGCCTCGAGCGTTATGAAGTCGCGCGCCGCGCAGACGTGCAGTTTACGTCAATGGCCATGGACGGCATGAACGCTCTCTTCATAAATGATAATCCCGTGCTCAAACTGATGCGCAACCTTGGTCTTCGCGCGGCCGATCAAATGACGCCTGTCAAGTCAGTCTTGATGCAACAAGCATCCGGGCTCTCGCAGAACAGTCCACGGCTGATGCGGGGTTTGCTGCCGGATTAGGTTTTTGTGCTGAGACGATGCGCAATCAATTCCAGCTGCTCGAGTGTTTTGTAACTCACTGTCACCGTTCCGGCAGAGCCCTTGTGATCAATGGCAATTGAAAGGCCAAGCGCCGCAGCAACTGACGATTCGAGCGCTCGCGTATCGGCATCTTTTTCTTTACCCGTAGCAGTCTTCTTCGGTCGAGACGTGTTCTCGCGTGTCAGGTCTTCTGCCTGCCTCACTGATAACCCGAGCCTTATGATCTGTTCGGCAAGGTCCTGCGGATTATCTGTCGCCACAATGGCGCGGGCGTGACCTGCTGAAAGCGTGCCGGACTCTACTTGTGAAAGCACGCTCTGCGGCAGCTGCATCAGCCGCATGGTATTGGCAATATGACTACGGCTTTTACCAATAGAGTCCGCAAGCTGTTGCTGCGTATAGTCGTAACTATCCATCAGCATCTTGTAGGCCCGCGCCTCTTCCAGCGCATTGAGGTCCGCCCGCTGCACGTTTTCGATGATGGCGATTTCGAGGGACTCGCGGTCATCAAGGTCGCGGATCAGAACCGGCACAGTGTGGATCGAAGCCCGTTGTGCCGCCCGCCAGCGCCGCTCACCTGCCACGATTTCGTAGTGATCACCTTTGGGGCGTACCACGATGGGCTGCAGCAAACCCTTGTCCCGCAGAGACCGCGCCAGTGATTCGATTTCGTCGTCGTTGAAAACGCGGCGCGGATTGTTGGGATTGGCCAGCAACAGTTCGACGGGAATTTGCCTTAGACCCGTGGCCAGTGTGACCAGGGCAGGTTCGAGTGCATTGACAGCGACCGCTGTCTCTATGACATCATCACCGATCAGCGCTGCTAGGCCGCGGCCCAGCCGTTTCTTTTGTATCTGGTTCATCAAGCACTACCCGGTCAGACTTCAGAAAATGGTTTCGGTTACGAATCGAATCGGCTCACGCCGCCTTCAAATCCCGTTCGCGCCGAATGACCTCCGACGCAAGGTGAATATAGGCCTGCGACCCCGCACAGGCATTGTCATAGAGCAAAACCGGTGTGCCATAGGATGGCGCTTCCGACACCCGGACGTTGCGGGGAATGACTGTTTGATAAACCTTGTCACCCAAAACCGAGCGCACGTCCTGCGCTACCTGCTCGGACAGTGAGTTACGGCGATCAAACATGGTGAGAACAATGCCCTGAATGGCAAGGCGCGGATTGAGTGTGACTTTAACGCGTTCCACGGTTTTCAGAAGTTGACTGAGCCCTTCCAGCGCAAAGAACTCACATTGCAGCGGCACCAGAATGGCATCTGCCGCGCAGAGGGAGTTGATAGTCAGAAGATTGAGGGAGGGTGGACAATCCACCAGAATATAGCTGTAGTCCCGGCCCTGCCGCTCGGCCATACGTTTGATGGCGTCGGCCAACCGGTAGGTCTTCCGGTCAAAGTCGGCAAGTTCAAGTTCAGCGCCCAGAAGATCAATGGTAGCTGGTGAACAATGCAGGCGGGGAATGCCGGAATCAACAATAACGTCGTCAAACTCAGCCTCACCGATCAGTACGTGGTAAGACGACTTCTGCTGTGCCTTCCGCTCAATGCCAAGACCCGTGGAGGCATTGCCTTGCGGGTCAAGATCAATCACCAGAACTTTTTCGCCCACGGCGGCAAGGGCCGTTCCGAGATTGATGGCAGTCGTGGTTTTGCCCACCCCGCCCTTTTGATTGGCAATCGCCAGAATGCGGGTTGAACTTGCAATGGAACTAGACACGCGTGACCTCCTGCACGGCCAGAATGACTCCTAGGGAATCAGTTAAGCTGGCGTGCTTAGTATATTGGATTCTCCAGTATTTCTGGGCTTCGGTCAATTCACGATCCACATCCTGGCCTTTCAGAAACAAGGCTTGTGCACCGTTTTCCAAGAATGGCTGTGCCAATCCAATCAGGTCAGTCAATGAAGCCAATGCCCGCGCCGTAACCAGATCTACACGTGGGCATGCTGTCGCCGGAGCTTCTCCCGTCAAACGTTCGGAATGAACCACACCCTTGCACCCTGTGACGCGCAGGGCTTCCCGCAGAAAAGCGGCTTTCTTCAGGTTTGATTCGTAGAGATGAACAGTGTGCCCGCTGGCAATGGCAAGTGGCAGAGCCGGAAACCCCGAACCACTGCCGAGATCGGCAAAACTGTTCGTTCCAGATGGCAGCAAGGGCAGAAGCTGCAAACTGTCGAGAACATGCCGATCCCAGATATGGGGAATACTGCCGGGAGAAATCAGATTGATCCGCGCCTGCCACTGCAGCAGCAGGGCAACGAATTGTTCCACGCGAACCCATGATTCACGTGAAACACCAAGGTGGGTGGCCTGCGTGACGAAGACTTGCGATGCGGAACTCATGTGTATTGTTCCAGAGCCGTCGCACGTCGCCCCTCATCCGCCCTTCGGCCACCATCTCCCGCCCAGAGGCGGGGGAGAAGGCAGGTGCGATTGCCTTCTCCCGTTTGTTCCAACGGGGGAAGGTGGCCG
>JANPCL010000128.1:0-6129 GCA_031430915.1 Hyphomicrobiales bacterium | reverse complement strand
GGACTCCGCTCTTCAACTCCAAAAAAATTCGCTCTTCCTCACCACTCGGACGCCAGGAATCCCCAACCCAGCAATTCCATCACGCCAATTTCCTTGAGATAAATAATCCACTCCACATTCCACCTTATGCTTTGACCTGTTGAGCAATCGCGGCTTCTGCGACATAAAACAGCATGACCTATTGGAAATCACCGTTGCTTGTTCATGGCGAGCATTTCGATCTTTCGCATCTCGAACCTTTCACGTTTTCAATCGTACCTGTTGATTTCAGCAATTCAGTGAACATTCACGTCACGTTTCATCATCATTGTTTCAGTGAAACGAAGTCAGCCACCTCATCGCAGTCTGTTTTGGAGCCTCCCCACGGCGACGCCCATCAGCAGCGTTGCTTTTCACTTGAACGCTATGAATTGAGCAAGTTGCTCGCCCCACTCATCAAGGGTTTCGAACGCAAGGCCATCACCCGCTCGTCAAATGGAAATTTGGTCAGAATCGAACTGCCCGGTGGGCGAAGCTACGCCATTTTCTTCACCTTGCGCAAAACTGCAGATCGGCAATGTGAGATGACTGTGGTGTCAGCATTTTGCCCGGACAACCCCAAGGTCATTGCAAACAGCGGGAGTATGAAGTTCAATCTCGCAGTGTGCAAAGTACTTCGCAATCAGCCGCTCAAGATGCCGAAATAAAAAGGCCCCGCGAAGGGCCTTTTTAAAGTCATCCGGCAACCTCTTTGACATCTCGCCTAACGCGTGGACCATCTTGCGATGGCGGGGGGGACTCTCTCAGCACGGTCGTCCTCCGGACCCTTCATATGGACCTGAAAAGTTGACAATTCAAGAAAGACTTCAAGCCGCCGCGAACCAAGAGCGCAGCACATCACCACCATCCCAAGCGCCCACCGGGTTCCGGCTGAGACTTGAGCGGCCGGGACGCTGTTGCCATGTTCGGCCCGGGCAACGGGGCACTTATTCACGATGTCAATCAGCAGGGGATTGCTCCCTTGCGCATGGGGTCAATATAGAACAATATAGGAACAATGTCAAGGAAAATAATGCTGGTGGAGAAACATTCAAGCCGCCTCAAACCGCCGCGCATGGGCCCCCATGTCTTGCAGCCGCTGTTCTTCACCTTCGGGGATCACGATGGCATTGGCCGCGCTGAAAGCTTCATAGTAACTGATCTCAAGCAGGCCTTGCAGTGTGCTCATGTGTGATCCTTTCGCGAGATTTCTCAGCTGAAGGATCATGTCCGCGATATATTGTGCCGTGTCTCTGTTCATTGTGCGCCACCTAGTATATAGAGATTGAATTAGTATCTAAGAATATACCTTGAGTTGCAGCTCCAGTCGCAACATGACTCACCTGAGCGTCGCTAAGCCGACTGTAATCACCATATACGTGTGCCAAACTATTGAAACATACTAAAAGTTGTGTACGATGGTATCTTGAAACATTCTTTCATCAGGACCACCTGCTTGCCATGGGGCAGCGTTCCGCCTATGAGCGGGCGCCTTCAAAGGCGTGTTTTCGCCAATTTGGGGTTGTATCCCCACCGGACTGGAACCTGTGAATGACTGTTGTCGTCGTTGAGTCGGCTGCCAAGGCCAAGACCATCAACAAATATCTGGGCAAGGATTTTACCGTTCTCGCCTCCTATGGCCACATCCGCGATCTTCCCGCCAAGGACGGCTCCGTGCGGCCTGACGAAGACTTTTCCATGGATTGGGAAGTCGATTCCAAATCCGCCAAGCGCGTCGCAGACATCGCCAATGCCCTGAAAACCGCAAACCGTCTCGTTCTCGCCACCGACCCTGACCGTGAAGGTGAAGCCATCTCGTGGCACCTCATGGACGTGCTCGGCAAAAAAGGCGCCCTCAAAGGCAAAACCGTCCAGCGCGTCGCCTTTAATGCCATCACCAAGCAATCCATTCTCGACGCCATGGCCCAGCCCCGCGAAGTCGATGTGGCACTGGTTGACGCCTACCTCGCCCGCCGCGCCCTCGACTATCTGGTGGGCTTTACAATCTCCCCCGTGCTCTGGCGCAAACTGCCGGGAGCCCGTTCCGCAGGCCGCGTGCAGTCCGTGGCACTCCGCATCATCTGCGACCGGGAACTCGAAATCGAGGCCTTCCGAAGCCAGGAATACTGGTCCATCGACGGCAAGTTCACTACGCCAAAAGGCCAAGCCTTCGAAGCGAACCTCGCCTCAATCGATGGCAAGCGTCTGGAAAAACTTGGGATCGGAGACGCCGAGGCCGCCAATGCCATTCACGCCGCCATCAAGGGCCAGCCCTTCAAAGTTGGCAGTGTTGAAAGCAAACCCGCCAAGCGCCATCCATTTCCGCCCTTCCGCACCTCGACGCTGCAACAGGAAGCCTCCCGCAAACTCGGCTTCTCTTCAAGCCGCACCATGCAAATCGCCCAGCGGCTTTATGAAGGTGTGGAAATTGACGGCGAAACCGTTGGCGTCATTACTTATATGCGAACCGACGGTGCCGACATGGCTCCCGAAGCCATCGCCGCCGCACGCAACACGATTTTGAAATTATACGGCGAACCCTACGTTCCACCCACCGCCCGCAAATACACCACCAAAGCCAAAAACGCCCAGGAAGCCCACGAAGCCATTCGCCCCACCGAAATGTCGCGCCATCCCGACAAGATGCGTAAAGCCCTCGATGCAGACCAACTCGCACTTTATGACCTGATCTGGAAACGCACCATCGCCAGCCAGATGGAAAGTGCCGAGATGGAGCGCACCACAGCGGACATCGACGCGACAGGCCGCGACAGCAAAACCTACAGCTTCCGCGCCAACGGCTCCGTGGTGAAATTCGACGGCTTCCTCAAAGTCTATAATGAAGACCTCGACGACGGCGAAGACGAAGACTCCCGCCGCCTGCCCGCCATGGCCCGCGGCGATTCAATCGGCGTCACCGAAATCAAACCCGTCCAACATTTCACCGAACCGCCACCCCGCTATTCCGAAGCCTCGCTGACCAAGAAACTGGAAGAACTCGGCATCGGCCGCCCCTCAACCTATGTCAGCATCATGACCACGCTGAAAGACCGGGGCTACGTCCGCATCGACAAGAAACGCCTGATCCCTGAGGACAAGGGCCGCGTCGTCACCGCCTTCATGGAAAGCTTTTTCAAGCGCTACGTGGAATATGACTTCACCGCAGACTTAGAAGAACAACTCGACTCGATTTCAAACGGCGACGTCAACTGGAAAGAAGTACTGCGCCGCTTCTGGGCTGACTTCACCGTGGCCATCGGCGAAGTGAAAGACCTGCGCGTGACTCAAGTCATCGACGCGTTGAACGATCTGTTGGCCCCCCACATTTTCCCGGCGAAACCCGACGGTGGCGACGCCCGCGCCTGCCCTTCTTGCGCCGACGGCAAACTGTCACTGAAACTCGGCAAGTTCGGCTCCTTCATCGGTTGCACCAATTATCCGAATTGCAAATACACACGGCAAATGTCAGCCCCGGGTGAGGGAGCGGCAGAAGCTGTTCCCGCCGAAGGCATCATCCTCGGCACCGATCCTGAGTCAGGTGCCAACGTCACAAGACGCATCGGCCGCTTCGGCCCCTACCTTCAATTGGGCGAACCTCTCGAAGGCGAAAAACCAAAACGCGCCTCCATTCCACGCGGCACCGATCCCGCCAACATCGACTTCGAAGCCGCCATGCGCCTGCTCTCGTTGCCACGCGAAGTGGGAATGCACCCCGAAACTAAAACCCCAATCGTCGCCAACTTCGGTCGCTTCGGACCCTTCATCCTGCATGACGGCACCTATGCAAACTTGGAGTCAGCCGAAGACGTCTTCACCATCGGCCTCAACCGCGCTGTAGACATGCTGGCAGAAAAACGCGCCAAAGGCCCCGGCAACCGCCGCACGCCCGCAGCGCTCCGCGAATTGGGCGACCATCCAGAAGGCGGAAAAGTTCAGGTGTTCGGCGGCAAGTATGGCGCTTACGTCAAGCACGACAAGATCAATGCCACCATACCCAAAGACTACACGCCCGAAGCCATCACGCTTGAGCAGGCACTCATGTTGATTGCGGAACGCGCGGCAAAGGGTGGACCGGTGAAAGCCAAGAAAAAAGCACCAGCAAAAAAAGCCGCAGCAAAAAAAGCCCCCGCAAAAAAGGCAGCAAAGAAACCCGCTGCAAAAAAAGCCGCAAAGGCTGCATGACTTATTTGACCGCCAACCGTGCCTTAACTCCCTCATCCCCCTTCGGGACCTTCTCCCGCTGGAAGAAGCGGGAGAAGGCGCAATGTGTTCACCTTCTCCCGCCCCTCTTGGCGGGAGAAGGTGGCCGAAGGCCGGATGAGGGGAAACGCGCATGACCTCCAAACCCAAACGCCCCCGCCCGAAGTCCCCCCGCCCAACCGAAGCCGAAATTGCAGCCTTCATTGCAAACACGCCCGGCCATGTCGGCAAGCGTGACATCGCCCGCGCCTTCAAACTGAAGGGCGAAGACAAACTCGCCCTAAAGGCAAAACTCAAAACCATCTCCCCCAGAAAGCCAGCCCGCAGCGAAAGCGGCTTCTCACCCGTGATGGAAATTGAAATCACCTCGCTCGACTCCGAAAGCGATGCCATCGGCCAACCGCTGGACTGGAACGAAGGCCGCAGCCCACCGCCCAAAATGCCCGTCATCGCCGACGGAAAATCCGCCCCCGGCATCGGTGACCGCGTCCTCGCAAAAATCGAAGCCTATGCGGGAACCGGCCCCTACACCCACCAGGCCCGCGTCATGCGCAACCTCGCGCCAGACGCAATCCGAGTCGTCGGCATTTTCCGCAAGGACTCGCATGCTGGCGGACGCATCATCCCCTCCGGTAAAAAAGAACGTGACGACTACATCGTGCAAAAAGGCGATGAAGGTGGTGCCAAAGACGGTGAACTTGTAACAGCCGAATTGACGCGCCATCGCGGTCGCGGCCTGCCCCACGCCCGCGTGCGCGAACGCGTTGGTTCATCTGATGACCCACGAAACATCTCCCTCATCGCCATCCACACCCACGGCATTCCCGATCAGTTTCCGCAAGGCGTCCTCGACGAAGTAAAACGCATGCTCGCCTTCTCTCTGGAACAGCGCGAAGACCTGCGCCACATCCCCCTCATCACCATCGACCCCGCCGACGCCCGCGACCACGATGACGCTATTTACGCATCTTCGACCGACGACGGCGGCCACAACATCATCATCGCCATCGCCGACGTCGCCGCTTACATCCGCCCCGGTACGGCCCTTGACCGCGAAGCCAGAAAGCGCGGCAACTCCACCTATTTCCCCGACCGCGTGGTGCCCATGCTGCCGGAGCGGATTTCCAACGATCTCTGCTCTCTCATCGAAGGCAAAGACCGCCCTGCCCTCGTTTGCTTCATTTCAATCGACGCCGAGGGTCACAAAAAATCCCATCGCTTCACCCGAGCCGTCATCCGCATCGCGAAAGGCTTCGCCTATGAAGAGGCCCAAGCCGCTATCGATGGTCGCGAAAAACACGCGCTTCTCGAACCCGTGCTGAAACCCCTCTGGGCCGCCTACGCATCACTATCCAAAGCCCGCGACAAACGTGGCCCCCTCGACCTTGATTTGCCCGAACGCAAAATAATTCTCGACAAGGAAGGCCGCGTATCAAAAGTCATCTCACCTGAACGCCTCGACGCCCATCGCCTTGTCGAAGAATTTATGATTCAGGCCAACGTGGCCGCAGCAGAATTCCTCAACAAGAAGCGCGTGCCCCAACTCTTCCGCGTCCACGAAGAACCCTCGCAGGAAAAGCTGCGCTCCCTGCAAGAATTCCTGCGCACAGCGAACATACCCTTCGCACTGGGTCAAGTCGTGCGTGCGAAACACTTCAATCAAATCCTCCGCGCCGCCAAGGACACACCGCAACATCGCGTCGTCCATGAAGTGGTGTTGCGCTCACAATCGCAGGCTCAATACCGCCCGCTGAATGCAGGGCACTTCGGCCTGTCCCTCGCCAACTACGCTCACTTCACCTCCCCCATCCGCCGCTATGCCGACCTGATCGTGCACCGCGCGCTCATCACATCACTCAAACTCGGATCAGATGGTCTGTCCACGGACGATATTGCGCAGCTCGAAGCAAC
>JANPCL010000127.1:0-5353 GCA_031430915.1 Hyphomicrobiales bacterium | reverse complement strand
GAAGGTGCCCGAAGGGCGGATGAGGGAAAGCCGCTCAGAACCCCCTAAAACAATTTCCCACCATCCGGCACCACCTTACTCGGCCCGATCAACACCACCCCACCCTCGGCATCCGGAAAGCCCAACGTCAGCACCTCCGACATGAATGGCCCGATCTGCCTTGGCGGAAAATTCACCACGGCCGCCACTTGCCGCCCCATCAACATGTCCGCCGTATAGTGCTTGGTAATCTGCGCCGAAGATTTCTTGACGCCAATCTCGGCCCCAAAATCAATTCGCAACTTGAAAGCCGCCTTGCGCGCCTCGGGGAAGGGCTCCACGCCAACGATGGTGCCAACACGGATATCAACATTCTCAAAGTCCCCGAACGAAATCATCCCGCCAATTCCTGCGAGCGCCGTGCCGCCGCCGCTACGGCTTTTTCCATCAAAGGCTTCAGTCCGTCATCAGCCATCAGCACTTGAAGTGCTTCATATGTCGTGCCCTTGGGCGAGGTTACATTCTGCCGAAGCGTTGCCGCATCTATTCCACTTTGCCGCATCAATTCGCCAGAACCTGCAACAGTAGCCCGCGCCAATTGCTCCGCCAATTTCGGAGACAGTCCAAGTTTCTCACCAGCCGCGGCCAGACATTCCGTCAACAAAAACACGTAAGCCGGACCAGATCCGGAAACCCCGGTCACCCAGTCAATTTGCTCTTCCGTCTCAACCCGCACCACCTCGCCAATGGTGGACAGCAACTGTTCCGCCAAAGCCAATTGCGCCGCAGAAACCTGCGTATTGCCCACCATAGCGGTGATGCCGCGCCCGATGGCTGCAGGTGTATTGGGCATAGTGCGAATGATGCTGGCGTCATCGCCAAAGTGGTGCGCCAGTTTCGCGATGGTTTTTCCGGCGACCACCGACAAGACCAAGGGCTTTGACTTCGCCAACCCACCAAGCGGGGCCAGAACATCATCCATCACCTGCGGCTTCACAGCCACCAGCACAACTTCAGCATCAACAATGGAAGCCACATCGGGATTATGCCGAATGCCATGTCTGGCCAAAAGCGCCACCACTTCAGCCGGAGGCCCTGGATCGAGCGCTACAACTTTCTTGGGGTCAGCTCCAGCCTTGAGCCACCCCTCCAACATGGCGCCACCCATTTTACCAGCACCGACGAGAACAAGAGTACCTGTGAGTTTCAGTGTCATAATGTAACCCTCTCACGCTTCCCCATGGGTTTCAAGCAGCGCATTTTCCAAAGCAGCATCTGCAGGCTGGCCCGCCCAGATCACAAATTGCATGGCCGGGAAATAGCGTTGGCAGGCATCAACCCCGGCGCGGATGAGCATATCACATTGCGCATCATTGGCCTCAGCCCCACCTGCCAAAATCAGACTATGACGGAAATTCACCGTGCCCTCGCCCGGCCAGAAATCGAAATGCCCATGCAGCAGTCGCGCATTGATCAAGCTCAGCAACCGCAGCACTTCGCCTTGCCGGGCCTCGGGCACTTTCAGGTCATAGGAGCAAGCAAATTGCAGCGACTCAAGGTCATCGCGCCAATACAGCGACAGGTGCAAATTGCACCAGCCCCCGGAAATGGTCATCACCACTTCATCGTCGCTTGTTCGGTCCATGGGCCAACGGCGGCTTTCCGCAAGCTTCTCCACCCTGTCCAGCGGGTTCTGCTGTTCGTCGAAGCTGGTTGTATAACTTCCCATCAATTCCTCAGCCAACGGAAGAATCAAAACCGTTGCAGGCTGAAATTGCATGGGCGGCGTCACGGCGGCAATGCCGCGACTGATTCCTCCACACCTATTTTATGTGAGTGATTCTCACGCCTCTGGCGTTTTGTCTGCAAGCTTTGATTCGAGTTCAGCAATGCGCTTTTCCAATCGCTCGTTTTCACTACGGGCTTTTTCGACCATATCCCGCACCACATCAAACTCTTCGCGCTTCACCACATTGAGATTATTCAGTACGCGCTCCACTTGGGCCTGCACCAAGCCATCCACTTCCTTGCGCACGCCTTGCGCGGCACCCGTGGCATTGGTCATCAACTTGGAAATTTCGTCAAAGAAGCGGGAAGAGGTAGCAGTCATGGCAGGGCCCTTTCACTGATCGTGGGGAGTAAATTCATCATCACCAAAAGACATAGCGTGTGGCCCCTCATCCGCCCTTCGGGCACCTTCTCCCGTTAGAAGAAACGGGAGGAGGCCGATCGTATGGGCCTTCTCCCGCCCCTCTTGGCGGGGAGAAGGTGCCCGGAGGGCGGATGAGGGGCAACGTGCGGAAATCTGTCACACAATATTACCACGTCTTTCGACTTCCGCTCATAACTAAGAATTACCTCACTGATTTTCAAGTGCCGCCTCGCCGCAGCGTTAAGGTTTGACCTTCCCGTCCCGCACCGCCAAATAGAGCCACCATGCTCGCCGCACTCCCGTTTCCGCCGCTGAACCCCATTGCATTCCAGATCGGCCCTTTCGCCGTCCACTGGTATGCTCTGGCTTATGTGGTGGGGCTGTTGTTTGCGACCTGGTACATGAAACGCCTGGTCACCTTTCCGAAACTCTGGGGCGCCACCCGCCCAACCCTGACCACAGAACAAGTGGACGATCTCTTCCTGTGGTTCCTCATCGGCGTCATCGGCGGTGGCAGGTTGGGCTATGTGTTGCTCTACAAGCCTGTGTTTTATCTCTCACACCCTTTGGAGATTTTCAAAACCTGGGACGGCGGCATGTCGTTTCACGGCGGCTTCCTCGGCGTTATCATCGCTTGCTGGCTCTGGGGCCGCAGGAATGGCGTGAAGCTTGACCGGTTGCTCGATTTGGCCGCAGCCGTTTCCACCGTCGGACTGGGCCTGGGTCGTCTCGCCAATTTCATCAACGCAGAACTCTGGGGCAGGCCAAGTGACATGCCCTGGTCAGTGATTTTTCCAGGCGACAGTTTTGGCCGCCACCCCTCGCAACTTTATGAGGCCCTGCTCGAAGGTCTGGTTCTTTTCGTCATCCTGCGCGTCGCCACACATCGGCTCTCAATCCTGCAACATCCCGGCCGTGCAGCCGGCATTTTCGCAGTGGGCTATGGCCTGTCTCGCATCTTCGCCGAATATTTCCGCGAACCAGACGCCCACCTCGGTTACTTCGCCGGAGTATTCACCATGGGCATGCTGTTGTCCTTGCCATTGGTGCTGGCCGGGTTGTGGTTACTCATCAGGTCGCGCCAAACGCAATGACCGCGCTGACCAAGATCATCAAAACCATGATCGCGGAGGAGGGGCCAATGCCGCTCGACCGCTATATGGCGTTGTGCCTCGGCCACCCGCAACACGGTTACTATATGACCCGTGACCCCTTTGGGCAGGCTGGCGACTTTACCACAGCTCCCGAAATCAGCCAGATTTTTGGAGAACTGATCGGCGTCTGGGTGGCAAAGGTCTGGGAACACTTGGGCACCCCCCGCCACTTTGCACTTGTAGAACTGGGGCCGGGACGCGGCACCCTGATGGCAGATGTGCTCCGTGTACTGACGAAAATCCCAGCCTGTGCCAAAGCAGCGTCAATTCATCTCGTGGAGACATCGCCGGTGCTGCGCGCCGCCCAGCTGGAAAGAATGCCTTCAGCAACATGGCATGATTCTGTTGCATCGCTGCCCGCATTGCCAACAATACTTCTCGCCAACGAATTTTTCGATGCCCTGCCAATACGTCAGTTCGAACGAAAATCTGGTCAGTCGTTCGAACGTTGCGTTGTGGCCACAGGCAGCGGCCTCGATGTAAACCTCTTGCCCACACCCGCGCGTGTCCCGTTTGCCGGAGAGGGTGTGTTTGAGGAATCAAGCATCCGTGATGCCGTGGCAACCCATCTCGGCAACCATCTCACCACGGTCTCGGGGGCCGCATTGATCATCGACTACGGCCACCTGCGCTCCGCGCCAGGCGATACACTGCAAGCCATGAAATCCCACAGCTATTGCAACATCACCGATCACGCCGGAGAAGCCGACATCACCTCCCATGTTGACTTCGCGGCGCTGGGGCGCGGCTTCGCCAAAGGCGGCGCCACCGTTGCGCGGCCCATGACGCAAGGCCACTTCCTGCAAGCCATGGGCCTCGAGGCAAGAACCCGTGTTTTGGCAGCAACGGCAACAGCCTCGCAACAGCGGAATATCATCACTGCTTCGGAACGGCTTGCAAACCCGGCCCAAATGGGCGAACTTTTCAAGGTGATGGCGGTCACCGGTGGGCTCAATGAGCCGCCATATCCATTTTGAGGCCCTATGATTGACTCAGAACATCTGAAACTGAACGGCATCTCCCATGGCTTTTTCACACGGGGCGGCGGTCATTCCACTGGCATTTTCGCCTCACTCAATTGCGGTCTGGGGTCGGGCGATGACCCTGAACTTGTGAAGATGAATCGTGATTTGGTGGCCCGCGCCTTGCGCGTGGGCGATGGTCATGTCGTCACAGCCCATCAGGTGCACAGCGCAGATGTAGTCGAAGTCAGTTCCGTCTGGCCACTTGAAAATCGCCCGAAAGTTGATGGCCTTGTCTCCAACACCAAAGGCATAGCACTTGGCGTTCTGACTGCAGACTGTGGCCCCGTCCTGTTTGCCGATGAAACTGCACAAGTCATCGGTTGCTGCCACGCCGGTTGGAAAGGTGCCCTCACCGGAGTGACAGACACGACCATTAAGGCCATGGAAAAACTGGGCGCAAAGCGCGACAACATCATCGCCGTTCTTGGTCCAACCATTTCACAGATCGCCTATGAAGTAGGCCCCGAATTCCCGAAACCCTTCCTTGACCAATCTCAAGCCCACGCCAGTTTTTTCAAACCCTCTACCAAACAAGGTCACCACATGTTCGACCTTCCAGCCTATCTCCGCCAACGCATGAAAGGCTTGGGCCTGAAAGAGGTTCACGACCTCGCCCTCTGCACCTACAGCGACGAAGCCCGTTTTTACAGCTACCGCCGCGCCACCCATCGCGGGGAGACGGATTATGGCAGGCTGGTTTCGGCGATTGCATTGGTGTGAGAATTTGAACGATCCCACGAAAGGCCCTCCCCGGCGCTGCGCGCCTCCCCTCCCGCAAGCGGGAGAGGTGAAAAAATCCTTCACTTCTCCCGCTTGCGGGAGAAGGTGGATCGCGCGAAGCGCGAGACGGATGAGGGCCTGTTGGGCCATATGCGTAAGCCTCCGAAGGGCGATCGCTTTACTTACCCTCGCACTCCTCCTGGCCTCTTGTTCCGGACCACGCCTTCCCTTCGAAAAAGACCTCCCCGCTGATTCGGCCACGGTGAACCCACCCTGGGAGACCCTCGTGCAAGCAGGCCCAAATGCCGACAAGGAGCTTGACC
>JANPCL010000126.1:0-3443 GCA_031430915.1 Hyphomicrobiales bacterium | reverse complement strand
AGGGATGGTTCGAGTTCATGGCCGCAAAACGAGGTATCAAAGCCATGAAGGCAAAACCAGATGTGTGAATCTGGTAGCGTCAAGAGGGAGGGTGAACGCAAAAAGAAAAGAGGCACCGCCCGCCCTGTTCTTACGAACAGTTTGAACGATGCCCCTCGGAGGAACTTGTTTGTCCGACCTTATCTCAGATCAAACCTTCGCCAATTGCTCGGCGTGGTAGCGCTTCGCACCCATGTCGGCCAGATCGGCGTCCGACAGGTTGGCCATGGCACGGCGGATGGCGTCTTGGCCTTTGCGCTGTGCACGACGCTCCAAGTAGCGGCCAAAATCCGTGAAACTGACCATGATCAGCGCGCCGCTTCGCGGGCCACGCGCGTGATGTCAGCCCGGCTCAGGCCGAGGTCGGCCAGGTCGCGGGTGGACAGGGCTTCCAGTTCAGCCACGGTGCGGCTGTACTTTTTCCAGGTGGCGTAGCGGGCTTTCAGGGTCTCAAACATAGGAATGGTCCTTTCAGACAAAGAATGGTTTAGCGCGCAGCTTGGCGGGCAATGGTGCGGATATCCGACCGGCCAAAGCCAAGGTCAGCCAACTCGCGGTTGGAGAGCGCTTCAAGCTCAGTCACTGTGCGGCTGTATTTCTGCCAGCTGGCGATGCGATTTTTGAGTGTCTCAAACATGATAAAGTCCTTTCGTTTTTCGGAGCCGGACCTGTTCCGGCGTTTCGTCTTGTTTCTTTCAACAATCGAAAGATATGTGCATCGCACCAATTTTAGTAGTGCATATTTTGCATAGCTGCAATTCAAAACTTAAAAACAACATGTTAACTGATGCGACAGTGCAAAAACGAAGCAGAACCTTCATGAATTTGTCATACTTGCGTCAAAAATGCGGGCGAAATGCCCGAATTCGTGTCAGTTTGGACCCTAGACACAACAAATATGCATATCTTCTACGCAATCTGCCTTGAACCTCGGCAGGGTACCAGACAGGAGGGCGCAGACCGACAATCTGTTCCCGGCCACACCTGCTCCAAAAAAGTAAGCTTCTGTTAACCAAGGCTCTAGCGCGAATTCTTTACCATCCAGGATTAGGTTTTGCGGATTGATTCATGATCCGGGACAGCATCCTGTCCTGATGGCCGGAGGCTTACCTTGTCGCTTGACGTGTCGCGTGCGGACGAAGACCGCTTTTCTTTCGCAACCCCTGCCGCTCCCGAAGCTATGGCTGAACCAGCACCAGTACTTGATGCAGAGCGCGTGACCATGAGCCTCGCCCTCACGCGGCAGGTGTCCTACCACTGGGACATTGCCTCGGACCGCCTGACCTGGAGTGGGAACACGCTGGATGTGCTAGGCTTCGAGGCATCCGCCATGCGCACGGGACGGCATTTTGCCGCCCTCATGGATAACGAGAATTTCTTCAGCCGCTATGACACGGTGCTGCGCTCCACAAACCGTGACCCGGGCCAGGGCGTGCCTTATGAAATCGAATACCGCCTGAAGGCCGGTGCCTGGATTGAAGACAGTGGCCGCTGGTTCGCCGACCGCACGGAAAACCCGAAAGAAGCCTTGGGCGTAATGCGGGTTGCCAACGAGCGCCACACGCGCGACCAGCAACTGAATTTCCTGTCCAATTGCGATCCCCTCACCGGCATGATGAACCGGGCCCGCATGACGGCGTCTCTCGGAGAAGCGATTACAGTTGCCACCACCGACCGCCAGCCCTGTGCCTTCGCCATTCTGGCAGTCAACAACCTTGACATCATGAACGAAGCCTATGGCTTTGAAGTGGCCGACGAGGTCATCGTCTCCCTCGGCAACCGCCTGCGCAACGTCATGCGGATGGGCGACGGCATTGCCCGTTATTCCGGTTCCAAATTCGGCATCATTCTCAATGGCTGCAAGCCTGATGAATTGAATGCCACCCTGGAACGCTTCATGCGCGCCGTGCGTGACAGCGTGATTGAAACCAAGATGGGCCCGGTCTGGGCCCTGCTCTCCATAGGCGCCGTCAGCCTGCCCGCCATGGCTGAAGATGCGTCAACCGCCCTCGCCCGCGCCGAAGACGCCCTGAGCGACGCCTTCCGCCTGCCGGGTGATGGCTATGTGGTGTTCGCCACCTCGGAACAGCGCCAGGCGAGCCGTGCTCTTAACGCCCGTTGCGCCACAGAGATTGTCGATTGTCTGCGTGATGGCCTGTTCAAGCTGGCCTTCCAACCCGTATTTTCCGCAAAAACCGGTCAGGTGGTCATGCACGAAGCTCTGCTGCGCATGGCCGACACCACAGGCTCGCTGATTACAGCAGGCCATCTCGTCCCGATTGCAGAACGTTTGGGCCTTATCCGCCTCATCGACCGGGCCGTGTTGCAGCTGGCCGTGCAAACATTGCAAACCTATCAGGACGCCAGGCTCTCCATCAATATCTCAGCGACAACGGTGAACGATCCGCGCTGGAACAACCAGTTGCTCGATATCATTGGAGCAACCCCTGGCCTCGCAAACCGTCTGGTCATCGAAATCACGGAAACGGCTGCCTTGGGCAGTGTGTCCACGTCCCATGATTTTGTCGTGGCACTGCGCAACCTCGGTTGCGGCGTGGCGCTGGATGATTTTGGCGCAGGCTACACCTCCTATCGCAATCTGAAGGAACTGCCGATCAGCCTGATCAAGCTCGATGGCAGCTTCTGCTGTAACCTTGCCGAGGGAGGGGAAAATGCCACCCTCGTGCAAAGCATGGTGCAACTCGCCCATGCCTTTGGCCACAAGGTTGTGGCGGAATGGGTCGACACCGCATCTGACGCCGAAATTCTGGCGGGTTTCGGCGTGGACTACCTGCAAGGCAACATGCTGGGCGAAGCCAGCATCATCGCCCCCTGGACACAGCAGCAGGATACGGCTGTGCAACAGGATATACCGAACCTTGCGCCGGTGGATGGCACGCACCTCCACAACATGGCCAGCAGCGCACCGGAACCGGTGTTGCAGAATGTCGACGTCGGTCTGCTGGATGACGCAACCCTTGCAGCCGAAATCGCCTCGCTCGACTTGGCCAGTGAATTGGCCAGTGAAATTGAAAGCCAACTCGATATCACCCAGAGCCTTGAGCCCCTGTTTGACGGCGGCGGCGCAGAAGAAATCGCCCCAACCGCAGAGCTTGAGCCCGAGGCCGAAATGGTTCTGGACATGGAAGACAATCTTTTCCAGCTCCGGGAAGCCCTCGCAGCCCTCAACGACGCCTTCGGAGTAAAGCCGGAAGAAGAACGCCTGGCGAGTTGAGCCGGAAAAAGGGACCTCATCCGGCCTTCGGCCACCTTCTCCAGCAAGTGGGCTGGAGAAGGGACTATACTTTCACCTCCCTCAATGACTTTGATGGAGGTCTATATTCAGTCTCTTCTCCAGGCCCCCTTGCGTGGAGAAGGTGGCCGAAGGGTTCCGCAATCGAAGA
>JANPCL010000125.1:0-1634 GCA_031430915.1 Hyphomicrobiales bacterium | reverse complement strand
CGACGCCATGGCGCAGGAAATGGGTCACGGCGCTGGCATGGATATGCAGGCGATGGCGCGAGACATGCGCAATCGCTTCTGGGTTGCCCTTGGTTTCAGTTTGCCGATCTTCTTCCTGTCACCAATGGGCATGGACTTCATCAAAATCTCGCCACCCTTCAACATTCGCCTCGATATTGTACTTTTCATTCTGGCGACTGGGGCCATTCTTTATCCCGTCTGGCCATTTGTTGTGGCTGCTTACCGTTCGCTTCGTAACGGTGTCGCCAATATGGCGGTGCTGGTCGTTCTCAGCGTTGGCACGGGATATCTGTTCAGTGTGGGCTCCACCTTCATCTATGGCGGTCAACAGTTCTATGAGGCCTCTGCCATCCTGCTGGTCTTCATCTTGCTCGGGCATTGGCTCGAAATGCGTGCCCGTGCAGGCGCATCGGAAGCGATGCGTGCCCTGATGGATTTGGCGCCTCCCACCGCCATTGTGCTGCGGGACGGCAAGGAGCTGGAAGTTCCAACCGCCCAGATCGTGTCCGGTGATGTTGTCGTGATCAGGCCCGGCAACAAGATACCGGTTGATGGCACTGTGTTGGAAGGCGAGTCGCAAGTCGACCAGTCGATGCTGACCGGAGAATCCATGCCGGTGACCAAGAAAATTGGCGACACGGTAATCGGAGCGACCATCAACAAGAGCGGCACATTCCAGTACAGCGCTACCAAGGTCGGCGCGGACACGGCACTCGCCCAGATCGTCAAACTCGTGCAGGAAGCCCAGAATTCGAAAGCACCGTCACAACTCCTCGCGGATCGTGCTGCGCAATGGCTGGTACTCGCCGCTGTGGTGACGGGCCTGTTGACTTTCGCGGTCTGGTATTGGTGGATTGGTGAAACGCTGCTGTTTGCAATGAGTCTCACCATCACGGTTTTTGTGATCGCCTGCCCCGATGCGCTCGGACTCGCAACGCCCATGGCCATCATGGTGGGCACCGGGCTTGGTGCCCAAAACGGCATCCTTTTTAAAAATGCCGCAGCGCTGGAAGACGCAACCAAACTCAACGTCATTATCTTCGACAAGACGGGCACGCTGACCATGGGTCAGCCGGAGGTGGTGGAACTGGTGGTCGCAGCCGGTGTGACTGAACAGCAACTGCTGGCCGCGGCCGCCTCGGTGGATGCGGGTTCTGATCATCCCCTCGCACAAGCTATTTTGCGCCGGGCGGCAGATATGAAAGTGACCAAGGCAACAGCCTTCAAGAATCTCGAAGGCAAAGGTGCTGAAGCGAAGATTGGCGGCAAAACCGCATTGCTCGGCAACAAGCGTTTGATGACTGAAAACAAGATTGACCTCGGCAAGCTTGGCGCGAAATCCGCCGAATTGCAGGGTGCTGGGCGCACAGTCGTTCATCTGGCACTGGGCGGCAAGCTCCTGGGCCTGATCGCCATCGCCGATGCAATCAGGCCTTCAGCGGTTGAAGCGGTCAAAGCGTTGCGCGAGCGCAGCGTCGAAGTCATCATGCTGAGCGGCGACAACCAGGCGACGGCAGAACGCATCGCCAAAAGCGTGGGGATTGATCGCGTGTTCGCCGACGTGTTGCCCGGCGACAAGGCGAGCAAGGTCAAGGAACTTCAGGCGGAAGGCA
>JANPCL010000124.1:0-16718 GCA_031430915.1 Hyphomicrobiales bacterium | reverse complement strand
GCTTGTGTAAGTGGTGTCTTGATCATGATGGCATTCCCTTATGTGCGGATGTAAGCAGATTGAACTTACAAAGCGTTTAAGCAGATGCCAGATGAAGCGGGCCGCAACGCGGCGTTCATCAGGCATTCACAGGGCATGGTTAACTGCGAATAAATCTGCGACAGCCCACTTGCTCAAACACAAATTCGTGATAGCCTGATCGCAATCTATATGTGTAACATGATTTGTGTCGGCAAATTTAATCGGCTTAAAGTTCTGTTTTGTCTGGAGAAAGGATTTTCCCAATGATCAAGTTTTCCGTTGCGACGGCTGTTCTGGCCCTCGGACTCACCACATCGGCTTTTGCAGGCCCCGCAGACGATCTCGTCAAGGAACGTCAAGCCTGTATGAAGTCACAGGCTGCAGCCATGGGTGTTTTTGTGCCTGTCATGAAAGGTGAAAAGCCCTTCGATGCTGCTCTGCACAAAGCCACATTCGAGACAATGGACAAAGCCTGTGCGAATTGGGCAAAATTTTTCAGCGCCGAGTCACAAAATCCTGAGTCTGTTGAATCCTGGGCAAAACCCGAAATTTGGACAGATGCCAAGGGTTTTGAAGCCGTAAGCACAAAAGCTTATGCAGGTCATGAAAAGCTGAAAGCCGTTACCGATGAAGCAGGCTTCAAAACGGCTTTCGCCGAATTCGGTGGAGGTTGCAAGAACTGCCACGAGTCATTCCGCAAGCCGAAGGAATAAGTCATTCCCAAGCTTTTCACCAAGCGTAACATTTCTGGCCTGGCGCTGTTCGCAGCGCTGGGCCTTGCTGCCTTTTGGGCGATCACGATTCCCCGTCCACTGTCCGCCGATGCTTTGCCGCAACATGTGGCAGACCTTGCAAATGGCAAGATACTTTATGATGCAGGTGGCTGTCATTCCTGCCATTTGCCGTCAAAAGATTTGGCGGATTTAGATTCTGCATTGCCTGCTGGTGGCACTGTTCTCAAAACACCCGTAGGCACATTGTATCCACCCAACATCACACCTGATCTTGAAACCGGCATTGGCAAGTGGACCGACATTCAATTCGTCAACGCCATGCAAAAAGGCATCAGCCATAGCGGTGAACATCTGATTCCTGCTTTTCCCTATACGTCCTATGCACACATGAAGGTCGAAGATGTTCTCGACATCAAAGCCTATCTCATGACATTGACCCCCGTGAAGAACGCTGTGCCCGAACACGATGTCTTCGCCCTGCCCATTATCCGGCGCGGCCTGGGGGCCTGGAAATTGATTGGCTTCGACGAAACCAAGACCGCCGCAGACGCCTCGCAATCCGAAAGCTGGAATCGCGGCAAGTACCTCGTCAACGGCCCGGGTCATTGCAACGAATGCCACACGCCGCGAACAGTGTTCATGACATCCGACATGTCAAAATATCTTGCGGGCGGCCCACACCCGGAAGGCGAAGGCAAGGTGCCGTCATTGATTGATCTCGTCGGCCGCGGCAAATACAAGGATGCCGTTGATCTGACTCTCGCCTTTCAGAACGGCGAAATGCTGGGTTACAGCCGCATGTCATCCGGTGGCATGGGCAAGGTGCAAACCAACCTCTCAAAACTGCCGGAAGCCGATGTAAAGGCAATTGCCGAGTATATCACCAGTTTGAAGTGAGGAAGGGACCTTAAATCCCACAGACGGTGTCATTGCCGCACTTGTTGCACTGCTGTCCGGTAATGACAAAGCCAAGGGTTCCCGCGTTAAGTTTGCGCCTATTTGATGAGGTCCCTTCACTCACTCCAGATCCTCGCCCACATCATCAATATCATCGAGCCACATGGCAATTGCCTCTGTCGCTTCCTCGGGATATTCGAGCGTCGGAAAATGGCCGCAGTCCGGCAGCTCGACGTAACTGCCATACTGCACCGTTTCCGCAATACGCAGGCCATCTGCAGCGGGTGAAAACTTGTCGTGCACACCCCAGAGGCACAAAGTCGGGCATTCGATTTCGTCGAGCCGCTCCCACAGATCAATGCGGTGTGCGAGCGCGTCAGACTGCCGCGCCAATATATCTACATCCAGCGCCGTCGCCATAGTCACAAAAGCCTGCTTTGCCGAAAGCCCGCGCGGCCCCGGCTCGTGGGCAATCATCTCAGCCATTTCAGCGATGACTTGCGCGCTCTCGCCGCCGCGAATGCGCGCTGAACGCCTGAGACCCGCCGCCTGATCTGCCACAGGTCCCGCTCCCGCTCCAATGATGCAGAGCGCCTCCACCCGGTCAGGCGCTACCAAGGCCACCTCAAGCGCCAAACGTCCGCCCATGGAGGTGCCGAGGATGGCGAAACTGTCGGGCACCTGGGCAAGAATTTCAGCAACCATCTTGTCATAGCGGACTTCAGAGGGGATCAGGACATTCAATGCATATTGCTTGCCGAGCGCCTGTAGCTGGGGTTGATAAAGTCTCTTGTCACAACCAAATGCTGGTAAGAGAACGAGTGAATTGGTCATCAGTTGGATCCTTGGGGGAGTTGTTTGGTGTCACAAACGAATAAGGCTTTAACCAGAGCCCTGACAATAGACTGGATCAAGCAACATTGGGCTAGCGCAGTGATTGGTCTTGTGACAGTGCTGGGCTTAAGTGTCTTTCTTCTTAACTCCTACGGCCCGCACCAAGAAGAATTGGCAGTCGTGGACATGAGTTTCCTCTATCCATCCAAGTATTACGGCACGACCTGGTTGGTCGTCGCTAAACTGCCTGATGGGCGGACCATAAACCTGAGCCTACCTCCAGGAACCTTGCCGCCATCCCACGGACAACACATACGGGTCGGGCGGATTACGCAGTTGTTTTTCGGCCAAAGGTTTGTATGGCTGGGGGAGAAACCTGTTCCAACGCCATGAGGCCCCCATGAAATCCCTCGACGCCAAACTGAAACGTATCACTTCCGGCAAATACAAGCCCACGGACTTCATCGTGGCCGATGCCAAGGACCCGGAAATGTCGGCTGGCGTCTCCTCCCCCGGCCCAAAGGATTTGCATGACGAGAGCAAGGGCCAGCACAACGTTGCAACCTTCCGACAATCCATCGCCGACGTCGTCAAGCAGGGTGTGGTTGATATCATGCTGGTTGCTGCATCTTCGCTCGAAGCCGTGACAGCCAAGGGTGTGTTCAAGAAATCCCACGTCACACCTGCCATTCGTGCCAATGACGCCACAGACATCTGGCGCGCCCGTGGTTCGAATTACGCCAAGGAATTCGCCCGCCCCTTCCGCACAGCAAATTTACATCACTGCAAGAAGTTCTCGGACCTCGGGCTCTACTCCGTCACCTTCAACAACGATCTGAGCGCCGACTATGCGCACCTCGAAGCCTATAATGAATTCCGCGCCGAAGCTTCAAAACTGAAATTCCGCCACTTCCTCGAAGTCTTTAATCCCAATGCGCCGAAGAACCTCTCGGCAGAACAAATGCCATTCTTCGTCAATGACAATATTCTGCGCTGTCTCGGCGGCATGACCAAGGCCGACCGTCCGCTGTTCCTGAAAATGCCGTTCAATGGCAGGAAGGCCATGGAGGAACTTGCAAGCTATGACACGGAACTGGTCGTCGGCATTCTGGGCGGCGGCGGCGGCACCACCCGCGACACGCTGGAACTTATCCACCAAGGCGAAAAAGCAGGTGCCCGGGTGGCGTTGTTTGGCCGCAAGATCAAACTGGCGGAAAGCCCGCTGGACTTGCTCTCATTCTTCCGTCCCGTTATTGAGCGCGACATGACACCGGCAGAAGCAGTGAAGGCTTACCATGCGGTGTTGACGAAGAAAAAATTGCGGCCCGTGCGTGCACTTGAGAATGATCTCATGATCACAGAGAGTGTTCTCGAAGGCTTTAAAAAATGACGAGATCCGGCATCGTGCTTGCCGGAACCATCGTCCTCGATATCGTCCACATGATTGATCAATGGCCGGATGAAGAGCAAATCGCCTTCATCCGCCAAACCATCGAAGCCCCCGGCGGCCCGCCCCATAATGCGGCAGCGGGTCTTCTCAAACTCGGGGCAGATTTTCCTGTGACGATGATCTGCGTCATTGGTGACGATGCGTCAGGCCAGACGTTTCTCGACAAGGCCAGGTCCCATGGACTTGATACAAGCCGTGTGATCCGCATTGCGGGCCGGAGTACGGATCTCACACATGTCATGACCGCCAAGGCCACCGGCAAGCGCACCTTCTTTTTCAAGCCCGGTGCCAATGGTGCAATGACAGCACAACAATTGCTGCCGGGTGATGACACAGGCAAGATCTACTATCTCGGTTCCCCCGGTATTTCGACGTCCATGGATGCAAGCGACGGCTGGCGTGTGGCCCTCCGGAACGCACGGGACCGAGGTTACAAAACCGCCATGGAGTTATGTCCCATTCCACCGGACCAGCAGGCAAAACAGGTGAGGCCCTGCCTTCCGCTCCTCGACTATTTCATCATCAATGATTCAGAAGCCGAAGCCATCACTGGCATTTGCGTGACAAAGGCAGACCGCTTTGACCTGGCTGCCGCTGAACTTGCCTGCGCTGATTTGCTGAACCGTGGTGTCAATGAACTCGTCGCCATCCACCATCCCGACGGGGCCATTGCCATGCCAAAGTCTGGAGAAAAAACAGTGGCGGCGTCAGTCAATGTGCCAAACATCGAAATCGTGGGAACAGTGGGTGCAGGCGATGCTTTCTATGCTGGCATGCTGTTGGGCCTGCATGAGGAATGGCCGCTTGAGCAGTGTCTCGCTCTTGCCAATGCCAGTGCCGCTACTTCCCTGCACTCACCCACAACGTCAGCCTCTATCCGGCCATGGCGAGATTGCCTGGCCTATGCGCAGACAAATGGCCTGCGGCAGTTTTAGCGTCCATCCTGCCAGCCGTACCAGAGATAAGCCCCTTTGAGATAGGAGGGCCGGAACACAGGCAGCGGGAATTTGGCCAGACGTCGGGTGATGACGGCGGGCACCATGGCGTTCGCCGTCTTTTTGATCATCATACGGGCGAGGGTGCGGCCTGACCATGTGCCCATCGCCACACCATTGCCGTGATAGGCCAGTGCCGTCCAGACTGTCTTGTTGTCATCAAGCGGACCTACATAGGGCACCCGGTCATAACTCAGGCATACATGGCCGCGCCAGAAATGGCTGATCTCGGCTTTCGCCCAGGCCGGAAACAAACGGTGGAAAGTCTGGGTGATGTGGTGCTGATAGTCTGCTGCTGATGCGTTTGAGGAGTCGGTTCCACCGCGTCCGCCAAACAGGAAACGCTTGTTGGGCAAGAGTCGGAAATAGTGCAACAACTGCCGGGAGTCATAAGCCATGGTTGACGAGGTCCAGCCTTGCGCTTGCAGCTCATCACTGGTGAGCGGCCTTGTAACGATGATGTTCGATAATGCGGGAAGTATTCGACCCGCATGATACTTCGAAATATCTTCCGGCGTATAGCCATTGGTGGCGACGATCACTTGTTTCGCGCGGAGTTGCCCTTGCTCCGTGTACAGAACATGTTCTCCCGGCTGCTGTTCCCAGCGGATGAGTTTTGAATGCGGGAACAGTTTGGCACCTGCCTTTTGCGCAGCGCGCGCCAGACCGCGCGCATAGTTCAGGGGGTGAATGCCGAAGCCTGTGGGGCCTTTCAGCCCACCATGGAAGTGCGGGCCGTGCAGGCCTTGCTCCTTCAAATCCTCAACCGAAAGCAATTCATTGTTTTCGTCGAATGTTTTTTTGTAAAATTCCTGATCCCGGCGCATATCCTCGAAGCGGTTTGGCAAATGCGCAAGCGTCACCTCCCCACTGCCGTGCTTCCAGATATCGATGCCATGGCGGGTCGCATTGTCAGCCACAAGATCAACGCTGTCACGCATGGCGGTGTGGAAATCCTTCACAGCTTCCAGTCCATAGCGCTTGATCATGGTGGGATAGCTCAGTTTATGCGAGCCAATACAGGCAAAGCCGCCGTTGCGACCCGACGCTCCCCAACCGATGGCGCCTGCTTCCAGAAGGCAGACGTCGACACCGTTTTCCGCGAGTTCGATTGCAGCACTCAGCCCCGTATAACCACCACCGATGATTGCGACATCGCATCGGAGATTTTTCGCAAGTGGAACAAAATCCAGATTTAACGCGTCGGCAGAAAATTCCCAATAGCTCTCGACGGAGGTTTCGAAATGCAGGGAATCAGGATGAACGAGGTGCGGCATTGTGGTTGCATACTGCCTTATTCTGGCCTCATAGGGAACTATGTTGCACCGCAATAAAAGAGGGTGAGTATATGAAGAAATTGTTCCTTGCGGTTGCAGCCGCAGTTTTGATGTTCTCGGTATCAACCGAAGCCGCTGTTGTTGGGATGGCGTCTTACTATAAATCGGGCAAACGCTGTGCCAACGGCGAACTGTTTAACCCGCATGGCCTGACGGCTGCGCACCGCAATCTGAAATTTGGCACCAAGCTGCGTGTCACCAATTTGCGTACCGGAAAATCCGTTGTCGTGCGCGTCAATGATCGCGGGCCCTTCATTCGGGGTCGTATTATCGATTTGAGCCTGGGTGCTGCAAAAGTTATCGGCCTCACCAAGACTGGCGTTGCCAGGATTTCCTACACTGTTGTCAACTGAACCATCTGGCATTGTGTCACAACAAGCGCTGGCGCGTCTTCTGGGTTCGCCGCAGGGATATTTGTGACCAACAGCTTTCAAAGGATGGCCTTACGCAGTGAGCGCTTGACTGATATAACAGTTTGAGGCCAATGACTCCACAGAACAGGAGTGCACTATGACAGGACGTTTGGCAGGAAAATCAGCGGTGGTGACATCAGCGGCGCAAGGTATTGGCCGTGCCACCGTTTTGGCCATGGTGGCCGAGGGTGCAACTGTGTTGGCAACCGATATCAATGCTGGGGCGTTGGAAGCGCTGGCCAAGGAAAGCCCGGCCATTGCCACCATGATTGTCGATGTCACCAAACAAGCGTCGGTCGACGCCATGGCCACAAAAGTTCAGGCACCTGACATCTTGTTCAACTGCTCAGGCTATGTGCATTCCGGTACCATTCTCGATGTCATCGACAAGGACTGGGATTTCGCGTTTGAACTGAATGTGCGCGCGCATTACCGCATGATGCGGGCATTTACACCGCGCTGGCTGGAACAGGGCAAGGCTTCCGTCATCAACATGGCGTCGCTGGCGTCGTCGGTGAAGGGTGTGCCCAACCGCTTTCTTTATGGCACGTCGAAAGCCGCCGTCATCGGTATGACGAAAGCCATGGCCGCAGACTATCTGACAAAGGGCATTCGTGTGAATGCGATTTGCCCCGGCACGGTAGATACGCCATCGCTGCATGATCGCATGCGGGCAACAGGTGACTATGAGACCGCGCACAAGGCTTTCGTGTCGCGCCAGCCCATGGGGCGGCTAGGTGTACCGGAAGAAATTGCAGCACTCGTGGTGTTTTTGGCCAGCGACGAAAGTGCTTTTATCACCGGGCAGGCCATCAACATCGACGGTGGCTGGTCCGTGTAAATGGCCAATCTGCCCCCATTGGCAAGACGGGCGGTTCTGTTCTAGCATCGTCGAAATCATTGGGGTCTTTGCATACAGTCCCTCAATTTGAACGCTGGGGGACAGGTCTTGAGTTCGCAGAAATCCGCAATCGACGTGCGGGGTGTTTCCAAGGTTTTCACAGGGGCTGCAGGCAGTGCTTTCAAGGCGCTGGATGATGTTTCTGTGGGCATTCGCGAGAACGAGTTTTTCACC
Source organism: Hyphomicrobiales bacterium (assembly GCA_031430915.1). Classification (GTDB taxonomy): domain Bacteria; phylum Pseudomonadota; class Alphaproteobacteria; order Rhizobiales; family Aestuariivirgaceae; genus Aestuariivirga. The sequence goes on along the minus strand of JANPCL010000124.1, from coordinate 8,962 downwards.
CTGCTTGGACCCTCAGGCTGTGGCAAGACAACGTTGTTGCGTCTGATCGCCGGTTTTGATTTTCCAACCGACGGCAGTATTTTGTTGTACGGCGATGACATCGCCACCTTGCCGCCCTTCAAGCGCCCGGTGAATACGGTGTTCCAGAACTACGCCCTGTTCCCGCACATGACGGTCGGACAGAATATCGGATTTGGTCTGGAAATGCTGGGAAAGCCCAAGGCGGAAATTTCGTCTCGCGTCGATGAGATGCTGCGACTTGTACAGATGGTCGAATTGAAAGACCGCAAGACCTCGCAAATTTCAGGTGGCCAACAACAGCGGGTGGCACTGGCGCGTGCGCTCGCTCCAAAACCAAAGGTGCTGTTGCTTGACGAACCGTTGTCAGCGCTCGATTATAAACTCCGCAAGGACATGCAGATTGAGTTGAAGCGGCTGCAACATGAAACCGGTATCACCTTTATTTTCGTAACGCATGATCAGGAAGAAGCGCTGACCATGTCAGACCGTATCGCGGTCATGAACAAGGGGCACATTCTGCAAGTGGGTGGCCCCCGCGACATTTATGAGCGCCCGGCGGAACGCTTCGTTGCAAACTTCATCGGCGAAACAAATTTCCTCAAAGGCACCGCACGGCTCTCAAGCAATGACAAGCTACGGATTGATCTTGCGGCAGGTGGGCAACTCTTTCTTGATCCGGTAGAAGGTGTCACCTCTGTTGGCGACGTAACTGTAATAGTACGGCCGGAAAATGCGACACTCGTTTCTGCCAAGGCCGGAGATGTATCTGGGTCGGTTGAGAACGTCGTTTATTTCGGCACCGATACACATCTGCATGTGCAGTTGAAAGACGGCTCCAGCTTTTTGTTGCGGAAACAGAATGTCAGCGGTTCAAACCTCGGCGTTGAGCAAGGCCAGACCGTGGGCGTCGCTTTTGCCAAAGGTGCGGCATGCCTGATCAAGGATTGAGCATGGCAACGGCACTCCAGGTTTCAGATCGCGCCAGGCGGCAAGACATCTGGAATCGCTGGCTGCTGTCGGCACCTGCCTTGTTCATTTTGCTTGTGGCGGCGGTGGGTCCACTCTTTATCATGCTGCTCTATTCGTTTCTGGCCAAGGGCGACCATGGCGATGTGAAATATTGGCAGTTCACCACGGACGGCTGGTTCAGCGTATTTTTCCAGCGGGATATTTTTGATGACACAGTGGTGACAATTGCCGACGCGCATTTGTCCATCATCTGGCGGTCCATGAAATTGTCACTGATCACCACCATCCTCACATTGGTCATCGGCTTTCCCACCGCCTATTACATTTCAACGCAAGCGCCCAAACGCCGCGACCTGCTTGTCTTTCTGGTCACCATTCCATTCTGGACCAATATTCTCATCCGCACTTTTGCCATCCAGCAGGTGATCAACAATGAAGGCGTGATCAATACGCTGCTGAAATGGTCAGGTCTCACAACGTCATCGGTGCAGATCATGTACACCGACACAGCGATCTTCATCGGCATGCTCTACGTCTATCTGCCGCTGATGGTGCTGCCGCTTTATGCATCGATGGAGAAGATTGACTTCCGTCTGGTAGAGGCGGGCTACGATCTATACGCCACACGCTTTCAGGTATTGAAGCGCGTGATCATTCCACTGGTAAAGCCAGGCATTGTCGCAGGTTCCATCCTCGTCTTCATACCCTCGCTCGGCGCTTTCGTGGCTCCCAGCCTTTTGGGCGGCGGCAAGAACCTGATGATTGCCACTTTGATTGACCTGCAATTTGGCAAGGGCAGCGATTGGCCGCTGGGGGCGGCACTTTCCATTCTGTTGCTGGTTATCGTGATGGCAGCTTTGCTTGTTTATGTGCGCAATGCTTCAAAATCGGGAGCCGCCCATGGTCATTGATGCGCGCAGGTCGTTTTCGGTGAAATCTCAACCAGGCTTCGGCACAATCGCAATTTTCTGTTTTGCATTTCTTTATCTGCCGATCCTCACACTCGTTGTCTATGCCTTCAACGCGGGTGAAAACATCGCGATTTGGGAAGGCTTTTCCCTGCGTTGGTTTCAGTCGGCCTGGGAAAATGAGGTCGTGCAGGAAGCCGCCCTGCGCTCCCTGTTTGTGGCGGTGGTTGCAGGGCTCATGGCAACGCTCGTTGCCACCATGGCCGCCATTGCCACCACGCGCACCGAACCCTACCCCGGCCTCACTTTCAAATATGCCATGATCAACCAACCACTCATGGTACCAGAAATCGTGACCGCCATCGCATCGCTGATTGTCTTTTCGCGCCTCAAGGTATGGACCGGTTATACTGGCATTGGTTACATGCTGCTGGCGCATACGGCCTTCTGCATTCCCTTCGCCTATCTGCCCATCCGGGCACGGCTTGAAAACATGGACATGACGCTGGAGCGGGCGGCGGCTGATCTTTATGCAACACCGTGGGCTGCCTTTCGCCGCGTGACGCTTCCGCTGCTGGTGCCTGGCATCATCGCTGGCTTCATGTTGGCCTTTGTGATTTCGCTGGATGATGTTGTGATCACCGAATTCGTGAAATCAGCGGGGCAGGAGACGCTTCCCACGTACATGCTGGGGCAATTGCGCCGCGCTGTGACACCGGAGATCAACGCCATCGCCACGGCTTTTCTGGCCTTGTCAGTGGTGCTGGTCACGCTATTCTACTTTATCAATCGCAAAAAGACTTGAAAACGGAGGACAAAATGAGAAAGTTTTTAAAGGCAGCAGTGGCGGGTGCCGCATTGCTGATGAGTGCCGGCGCGGCCTTGGCCGAGGGCGAGCTTAATATTTTCAACTGGGGTGACTACACCAGCCCCGAAATGATCAAGAAGTTCGAAGCAGCTTACAAGGTCAAGGTCACCATCACGGATTATGACTCGAATGACACGGCCCTCACCAAGGTGCGGGCCGGTGGCCATGGTTTTGACATCGTCGTGCCGTCAGCGAATTATGTGCCTGTCTGGGTAAAGGAAGGACTTCTGCTTGAGTCGCGCCCTGACCAGATGGAAAATTTCAAGAATGTTGATGAGCGTTGGGTCAATGTCGAGTGGGACGCTGGTCGTCATTACTCGGTTCCCTGGCTGTGGGGTCTGACTGGTGTGGGTGTAAATACCAGCCTGTATAAGGGTGACGTCAATACCTCTGCAATCTTCCTCGATCCACCGCCAGAACTGGTTGGCAAAATCAACGTGGCCCCTGAAATGAACGACGTCATGTACACCGCCATCAAATACATGGGTGGCAAATGGTGTACTGACGACAAGGACGTGCTCGTCAAGGTACGCGACAAGTTGAAGGAAGCCAAGCCGAAGTGGCTGGCAATGGATTACAACGCCCATGAAAAAATGGCGTCACGTGAATACGGTGCGGTGTTCTACTGGAACGGGGCCATGCTGCGCGCGCGCCTGCAGAATCCGGAAGTGGCCTTTGGCTTCCCGAAAGAAGGCTTCCCCTTCTTCATGGATAGTGCCGCCATTCTGAAAGATGCGAAGAACGTCGACAACGCCAAGCTTTTCCTCAATTTCATCATGCTGCCGGAAAATGCCGCGATGATTTCCAACTTCGCGAAATACGCAAACGGCATCAAGGGTTCCGAGGCCTTCATGGACAAGGAATTGCAGGGTGCACCTGAAATTACCATGACGGCCGAAAATGCCGCCAAGGGCGAATTCATGCTCGCCTGCCCGCCTGCGGTGAATGAGCTTTACACGAAAATCTGGACGGATGTTTTGAAGTAAGAGCGCTTTGCCCCTCATCCGACCGACAGGGCGGATGAGGGAGTTCTATTTCAGTCTTCCCACCTGCTTCAACCAAGCCACCACCAATTCCGTCGCAGCTTCCGGCGTCAGTGACGCCGTATCAATGCGCAGTTCCGGGTGTTCCGGTGCTTCATAGGGTGAGGAAATTCCTGTGAAGTTTTTCAACTCACCCCGGCGGGCCTTGGCGTAAAGACCTTTGACGTCACGCTTCTCGGCATCGGCCAAAGACGTATCCACATGGATCTCCACAAACTCTCCGTCTCCCAACATTTCGCGCGCCATCAAACGTTCGGCGCGGAAGGGCGAAATGAAACTGACGAGAACAATCAATCCTGCATCCACCATCAGCTTTGACACCTCGGCCACACGACGGATATTTTCCACACGGTCCTGATCGGTGAAACCCAGATCGCGGTTGAGGCCGTGGCGCACATTGTCGCCGTCCAAGAGATAAGTGAGCTGGCCTTGGGCGTGCAGTTTCTTTTCCACCAGATTGGCGATGGTGGATTTGCCGGCACCGGAAAGCCCCGTAAACCACAGCACCGTCGGCTTTTGCTTGGCCAGTTTTCCGCGGGCTTCCTTGTTGACGTCCGTGGCTTGCCAGTGAATATTTGCGGCACGGCGCAGGGCGAAATTGATAAGTCCCATGCCAACGGTGTTGTTGCTGAAGCGATCAATGATAATGAATGAACCGAGTGCTTTATTGTCCTTGTACGGAGCGAATGCGATTGCAGCATCAAGTTCAAGATTGCAAACACCGATTTCGTTGAGTGCCAAAGTTTCCGTCGCCGCTTTCTCCATGGTGTTGACATTGATTTTGTGTTTGATCCGGTCGATGGAGCCGGGCAGCGTGCGTGAGCCTGCCTTGATCATGTAAGGACGGCCCGGCAGCATGGCCTCCGCATCCATCCAGAGGATTTGCACTTCGAACTGGTCGGAGACCTCTGCTGGAGATTGTGCCGCGCAGATCACGTCACCACGGCTGATATCAATTTCTGTCGTCAGCGTCACGGTGATGGCTTGCGCAGATGTGGCCATGGCCAGATCGCCATCATAAGTGACGAGGCGCTCAACGGTCGATGTTTTGCCTGAGGGCAGAGCACGGATGGTGTCACCGGGCTTTATGGAGCCTGAGGCAATGGTGCCGGAGAAGCCGCGGAAGTTCTGGTTGGGGCGGTTCACCCATTGCACGGGAAGAAAGAACGGTTTGTCAGCGTCGTCATTGCCCACGGCCACTGTTTCCAGATGCGCCATCAAGGTGGCACCGCGATACCAAGGCATTGCATTGGAGCGATCAATGATATTGTCGCCCTTCAGGGCCGAGGCTGGAATGAGCGTGATGTTGCTGGCACCCAGCGTGGCTGCGAAAGCGCGGTAGTCAGTTTCGATTTTGTCGTAGACGTCTTTGGAATAGTCCACGAGGTCCATCTTGTTGACGCAGACCACGAGGTGCTTGATGCCGAGCAGATGCGCAATGAATGTGTGGCGGCGGGTTTGCGTAAGCACGCCCTTGCGCGCATCCATCAAAATGATTGCGAGGTCAGCGGTTGATGCGCCCGTCGCCATGTTGCGGGTGTATTGTTCATGCCCCGGCGTATCAGCGACAATGAATTTGCGCTTTGACGTGGTGAATGCGCGGTAAGCCACGTCAATGGTAATACCCTGTTCGCGCTCGGCAGCAAGGCCGTCCACCAGAAGTGCGAAGTCAAGATTGCCACCCTGTGTGCCGAGTTTTTTTGAATCCGCTTCCAGTGCTGTAAGTTGGTCTTCGAACAACATTTTTGATTCATAGAGCAGGCGACCAATCAGCGTAGACTTGCCATCGTCAACCGAGCCGCAGGTGATGAAGCGCAGCAGATCTTTGTTCTCTTGCGTGGCAAGAAAGTCTTCAACGCCGCCACCGGTGTATTCAACGAAACGGGTCATCAGAGTTCTCCCTGTTGCGCATGCTTCGAGGCATCGCAAGGGCGATGCACCTCAGCATGAGGAGTAAAATCAACAACCTCATCCTGTGGTGCCCGCCCTCTTGCGGGCCTCGAAGGATGCGCTACACAACAAGACATCAACATCAGAAATACCCCTCTTGTTTCTTCTTCTCCATCGACGCGGCCTGATCCTTGTCGATGACGCGGCCCTGCCGTTCGGAAGATGTGGCCACCAGCATTTCTTCGATGATGTCGAGCAATGTTGTAGCGCTGGATTCAATCGCACCCGTGAGGGGATAGCAACCGAGTGTGCGGAAGCGGATTTTTTTCATTTGTGGTTTTTCATCGGGCAGCAGGCGCATGCGATTGTCGTCAACCATGATCAGCTGGCCATCGCGTTCCACCACTGGCCGCTCGTCGGCGAAATACAGGGGAACAATCTCAATGCTCTCACGGTGGATATATTGCCAGATGTCGAGTTCCGTCCAATTCGACAGCGGAAACACGCGGATCGATTCACCCTTGTTCTTGCGGGCGTTATAGGTGTTCCACAATTCGGGGCGCTGGCTTTTCGGGTCCCAGCGGTGCTTCGTATCACGGAAGGAAAAGATACGTTCCTTGGCGCGGGATTTTTCTTCGTCGCGGCGCGCACCACCGAAAGCGGCATCAAAGCCATATTTATCCAGCGCCTGTTTCAGCCCTTCTGTCTTCATGATGTGGGTGTGCAGTTGTGAGCCATGGTCAAAGGGGTTGATGTCCTTGGCCACACCTTCGGGGTTGATGTGAACAATGAGATCGAGGCCGAGGCGCTTGGCCGTCTCGTCGCGCATCTTGATCATCTCGCGGAACTTGTAGCGCGTATCGACATGCATGAGCGGAAACGGTGGCTTTGCGGGATAGAAGGCCTTCATGGCGAGATGCAGCATGACGGCTGAATCCTTGCCGATGGAATAGAGCATGACAGGCTTCTCACACTCTGCTGCCACTTCACGAATGATGTGGATGGATTCGGCCTCCAGTTTGTCGAGATGGGTCATCGGCTTTGGGGCCAGCGGGGTGGTGGGAACAACGGGCATGGGTTGCATGGCGGCGCGGACCTTTTCCATGGTGCGGGTGGAGGGCGAACGACCCTTGCGGAGGTCGAAAACGAATGATGGATCGCCCAGCACCTGTTTTCCGAAGCTTGTCGCGTCAGAATTGGTTTTTGCGAGAAACGCCTCGATATCGGCGAGGAAGGTGTGGGCAATCGGATCCATAAATAGGTTAGTACCTATTTTCTTTGATTTTGTCCAGCCTGAAAGGAATTGTCCTATTCACGCCATCCGGTCAGAAAATAGATTGCAGGACACGCCAACCTTTGCAACGTAACCGCATGCCGCTGCACCCCAGACTTGATGACGATTCGCTCGCAAAAGCGGTGCGTCTGCTTTGCCGCCGGGAACCTCGCTTCAATGCAGTCGTGAAAGCCCATGGTGTGCCGTCACTGCGGGAGGCGAACGGTGGCCTTGAAGCGCTTTTGCAAATGGTAACCGAACAATTCTTGTCACTGGCCGCCGCAGCGGCAATCTGGAAGCGCCTGCAACAGCGACTTGCGCCCTGCGACCACCATATCATTCTCGCCTGTCCCCAAGCTGAACTGGTGGCCCTCGGTCTGTCCCGTGCCAAAGCAAAGAGCTTTCATGGACTGGCCGAAGCCGTAAACACAGGCGCTGTGGATTTCGCAAGACTTGAACTGCTGGATGACGCTGCGGCCCACAAGGCGCTGGTCGCCCTTCCGGGTATTGGCCCCTGGACAGCGGATATCTATCTGCTCTCGGTATTACAACGGCCCGATGCCTGGCCCTGGGGTGATGTGGCGCTGCAAGCCGCAGCCCACGACCTGTTCGGATTGCCGGAACGACCCGGCAAGGCGACAATGTTGGTTTTAGGCGAAGCTTTCCGTCCCTGCCGAGCCGTGGCAGCTCGGCTGCTCTGGTCCCACTACCGGGGCATGAAGCAAATGTCGCAGGCCTGAAACAGCTTCGATTTCAGCCCCTTCACAGGACCGTTACACACTATATAGTAGGTCTAGGTCCGGATGAACCGGAATGGAGACGTGAACTTGTATCATGACCCCATAACACCAGAGGCCTGCCCGGCCCTCGTCCTCAACGCCGACTACCGGCCGTTGAGCTACTATCCCTTGTCCCTGTGGTCATGGCAGGATTCGCTGAAGGCTGTGTTTCTGGACCGTGTGAACATCGTCTCCGAATACGATACTGTTGTGAGAAGCCCGACAACGGAATTCCGTCTGCCCTCGGTGGTCTCGCTGAAAACCTATGTGAAGCCCTCCCGCAATCCGGCCTTCACCCGCTTCAATGTGTTCCTACGCGACAAGTTCAATTGCCAATATTGCGGCTCACCCGATGACCTGACCTTTGACCACGTGCTGCCCCGTTCCAAAGGCGGCCAGACCACATGGGAAAATGTCGTGGCGGCCTGTTCGCCGTGCAATCTCGCCAAGGGCGGCCACCTGCCCCATGTGGTGAAAATGTTCCCGAAGCAGAAACCCTTCTGCCCGACGGTCAATCAACTCCACGCCAACGGAAGATTATTCCCGCCAAACTATCTGCACCAGAGCTGGATGGATTATCTCTATTGGGATACGGAACTGGAGCCTTGAGGTTTAAGACTGCCGTCCCCGCAACGCCACCAGCGCCAGCACGGCACATACAATCGCATTCCATCCTGCCAGCGACAGGCCCAAGATTCGGATCGCCGCTTCATTGCACATGACACCGGGTTTGGTGAGATCGGGCAGGCCATCACTTATTGCACCACCTGAACAGGCGGTAGGGCCTTCCCATAACTTCCACTCCACACCTGAATGATAAACCCCGAAAATGGCATTGGCTGCCAACATGAGAGCAAGCGCCAGAAGCCCGGTCCTGATCCAGCGCGGATTTCCCAGCGCCATGAAGCCTGCAAAGGGCACACCGACATAGTAAGCCCAGCGCTGCATGAGACACAGTTCGCACGGCGGATAGCCTGCATATTCAAAAGCAAAGGCACCGAGAATAATGGCGAGCAAAACCAGCGAAATAAAACTGGCAGTTTTCTGTGATGTCAGCATGCGAAGGATCCGGATTGGCCGAGGAATTTGACGGCAAGGTAAAGCCCGATCAATGCGGCAGCAGCAAGGCCCGCGATCAATCCCAGACGGTTTTCGATGAAACCTTTGATCGGTTCACCCCAGCGCTTCAGCGCCCAGGCGAGGGCAAAGAA
>JANPCL010000123.1:0-20464 GCA_031430915.1 Hyphomicrobiales bacterium | reverse complement strand
CCCTGTTGATACATCGGCTACGCAAGCCATGTCGGACGCTGCTGCTGCAGCCAACATTCCATTGGTCTACGTCAACCGTCAGCCCATCAACGTTGACACGATGCCAGACAACCAGGCCTTTGTTGCTTCCAATGAAGTTGACTCCGGCACGTTGGAAACCAAGGAAGTCTGCCGCCTTCTCAAAGCTGCTGGCAAGACCGAAGCCAACATCTACGTGATGATGGGTGAACTGTCGAACCAAGCTGCTGTTCAGCGTACAAAGGACATTCACGATGTCATGGCTGGACCAGACTGTGGTGTGAAGCTCACCATTGTTGATGAGCAAACCGCCAACTGGTCACGTGACCAGGCCCAGACCCTGATGACCAACTGGATCTCGGCCGGCAAGCCATATGACGCAGTGATCGCCAACAACGACGAAATGGCGATTGGTGCCATTCAGGCTTTGAAAGCTGCTGGCGTTGACATGAAGACGATGATCGTTGGTGGCGTTGATGCCACGCAAGACGCTCTCGCCGCCATGCAGGCTGGCGACCTCGACGCAACAGTGTTCCAGGATGCTGCTGGTCAAGGCAAAGGTGCTCTCGAAGCCGCAATCAACCTTGCCGCTGGCAAGCCAGTTGAGCAGAAGGTTTACATTCCCTTCCAGCTCGTGACACCAGAAAACATCGGCAACTTCCTGAAGAAGAACTAAGCTTCTTTTCCCGGGGATTATAGTGGGCGGCACTTAGGTGCCGCTCATTTTTTGAAAAGGTCCCTCTCCGTCTCGCAGCGGAGCTGCGAGACGGAGAGGGACCGCTTCAAAAGCGTTCTTCACAACGGCCGCACTTCGGCTATGATCAAACGAAAACAGAATACTCCGGGAGGGTGAACGTGGCAAAAGCTGATATGGGCGTAGGCGGGGTGGCCTTTGATACGTCAAAACGCACTCTTCCTGCGGAGTTCAACGTGCTCGCTGCGCTGATCCTTCTGGTCATTATTTTTGAAATCCTGAACCGCCTCAACGGCGGCAGTTTCCTGTTCAACACACAAAACACTCCTGCCATTTTCAACAAGGCGCGGCTTGATGTAATGATCTTGCAAGTGTCGATTACCGGCATCATTGCACTGGGTGTGACACAAGTGATTATTTTGGGCGGCATTGATCTGTCATCAGGCGCCATCGTTGGTGCCACAGCCATGATCACCATGAGTTTTGCGCAGACTGAACTCGTGAACGGCAACCCAAACCCCAAAGCCATATTTGGCCCGGCCTTCATGGATTTACCGGTGATCGTGCCTATTGTTGTTGGCCTCATCTGCGGAACGGTCGCCGGGATGATGAATGGGTTTCTGATAGCCTACACTCGAATCCCGCCCTTCATTGCAACGCTGGGCATGATGGTGTCGGTGCGCGGCGTGTCGCAATGGTGGTCAAATGGCAACCCGATTTCGTTTCCGACAATCAGCTACGGCAAGCTGGCCAATGGCGACGCGCTGGGTGGCATGACATTCGGGCTGTTGAGTTGGCCCGGGCAAAACCCTGCGGTGGTGTTTGTGGTTCTCGCAATTCTGTTCCAGCTCATCATGAACTACACAGTTTATGGCACACGCACCTACGCCATCGGCTCCAACGAAGCGGCGGCGCGCATGTCTGGCATCAAGGTCGACCGGCACAAGCTGCTGGTCTATTGCATAGCCGGAATCATGGCGGCGATTGCAACCATCCTCCTCACGTCTAAAAACCTCACGGCGCAGGCCGGCATGGGCATGATGTATGAACTGGACGCCATTGCCATGGCGGTCATTGGTGGCGTCTCACTGGCAGGCGGGCGCGGATCAATCTTCAGCACGGTTCTCGGCGCTTTGATTTTCTCCGTCATCATTTCCGGGTTCACATCCATCGGCCTTGGTGCCTACTACCAACTGATGATCAAAGGTGTGATCATCGTCACCGCCGTTGTTCTTGATCAATGGCGTCAACGCCGTGCTGCTGCGAGGGGCTGATATGTCAGACGTCGTTTTAAAAACCGAAGGTCTCACCAAGCATTATGGTGGTGTGCATGCTTTGCAAAATGTGGATTTCGAACTTCTGCAGGGAGAGCATGTCGCCATCATGGGTGACAATGGTGCGGGCAAATCGACCTTCGTCCGCCAGATCACAGGAGTCGAGCAGCCAACCACCGGCAAGATGTCGTTCCACGGCAAAGAGATGAATTTCAAGGGCCCGCTGGATGCGCGCGAAGCTGGTATCGAAACAGTGTTTCAAACCCTTGCACTTGCGGATGACCTTGATGTGCCTTCCAATTTATTTCTGGGGCGCGAGCTCTTCAAGTTCAAGCTGGGACCGTTCTCGATTCTTGATCGGAAGGCAATGCGTGAGGCGACGCAGAAGGCTTTGGAACGGACCGCAGTCAAAATTCCCAACCTCTCGAACACCATCCGCAACATGTCTGGTGGGCAGCGCCAGTGTGTTGCCATTGCACGCACTGCCACATTTGCGTCTCGCCTGATCATCATGGACGAACCGACGGCTGCCTTGGGGGTTGCCGAGACGGCACAGGTTGAAAATATCATCCGTACACTGAAGAGCAATGGTGAACCGCTGGTTTTGATTTCCCACAACATGCGGCAGGTGTTTGACCTCGCCGACCGTATCATCGTGTTCCGGCGCGGGCGAATTGTGGCCAATCTGCGCAAGGAAGACACCAGCGGCAACGACGTGGTAGCCTATATCACCGGAGCCAAGACCGGAACAGAATACGCTGATGCGGCGTGAGGGTCTAAAATAGTTCTTGAAATGTTCTAAAGTTGCCATTACGTTCTGCAGCATGGCTACTTTGATGGACATGCGTCAATCGCCGGGCTTGGACGCCGGCATGTTGGGTGTGGGGAAATTAACGTCCCTGCCGCAGCTGGAACGTGGGCGGGGGGCCCGGTCTAATCCGGCGCATCGTTTTGACAGTGTTGAGCGCACGTTCCTTGATGACGGTTGGGAATCGTTGGCTGACTTGCCGCCACTCAAAACCGAGATTTTCATCGAAACGCCGAAGTCGATCATTACCCGCAATGAATCGCCGGATATTTCGTTTGATCGGTCGATCAACCCCTATCGCGGCTGTGAACACGGCTGCACCTATTGTTATGCCAGGCCTGCCCACGCCTATATGGGCCTGTCGCCCGGTTTGGATTTCGAGTCAAAACTTTTCATAAAGCCGAACGCGGCGGCACTTCTCCGGGAGGAATTAACCGCGCCCAATTATGTACCTCGCACCATTGCGCTGGGGGCAAATACCGACCCCTACCAGCCGATTGAGAAGCAGTATCGGATTACGCGCCAGATCATCGAGGTGCTGGCGGAGTTCAAACATCCATTCGGCATTGTGACCAAGAATGGCATGGTATCCAGGGATATTGATCTTTTGGCCCCCCTGGCGGCGCAGGGGTTGGTGAAGGTCGCCTTGTCGATCACCACATTGGACGGAAGGCTGGCACGTGCGATGGAGCCTCGGGCGTCTACGCCTGCAAAACGGCTGGCGGCGATTGAAGCCTTGTCGGCAGCAGGCATTCCCACTGTGGTGATGATGGGACCCGTTATTCCAGGTCTGAATGATCATGAAATTGAGAATATCCTGAAAGCTGCCCGTGGGGCAGGTGCGCGTGAGGCTGGCTACACCATGTTACGGCTGCCCCATGAGGTGAAGGGCATATTCAAGGACTGGCTGGAGAAGGCCTATCCGGATCGTTATGCCCGCGTCATGGCACAGGTGAAGGATGTGCGTTTGGGCAGGGAGACATCTTCCAAGTTCGGTGAACGCATGACAGGGTCAGGTCCCGTGGCCTGGATGATCGGGCGGCGGTTTCAACTTGCATCCCAGAAACTGGGTTTGAATGTGACGCGGTTGAAGTTGAAGACGGATTTGTTTGAGCGACCACCTGTTGTCGGGCAGCAGCTTGAGTTGATTTAAAGGGAAGGGCATAAGCGGGCATGATTTTCGCCTGCTGCCAAAGGCCCTTCGAGGCTCGCAAGAGCTCGCACCTCAGGGTGAGGGTTTTTCTAACCCCTCATGCTGAGGTGCTTTGCTCTCCGCAAAGCCTCGAAGCATGCGCCACCAGTTCCCATGCCCATGCCTGACTTCTCCTTCGAACAAACTGCCATCGCCCAAGGCCTAATCCCCTGCGGCGTTGATGAAGCTGGTCGTGGGCCATGGGCCGGGCCCGTTGTGGCGGCAGCTGTGGTGCTTGATCCTTGCAATATTCCTGCGGGCTTGAATGACTCCAAGAAACTGACAGAAGCCAAGCGTGAGGCCTTGTTTGATCCGATCATGCAGTCGTCGCGCGTCGGTGTTGGCATTGCCTCCGCTGCGTTGATTGACGAGGTAAATATTTTGCAGGCAACTTACCGCGCCATGATGGATGCGGTTGTCGCACTTGGCACCGCCACCACACTGGCTCTTGTCGATGGCAATCGGGCGCCATCCCTATCCATCCGTGTACAGACTATTATCGAAGGTGACTGCAAGTGCCTATCGATTGCGGCTGCCTCCATTATAGCAAAAGTCACGCGGGATCGCATCATGCATGATCTCGACACACTTTACCCGGGCTACGGTTTTGCCAAACACAAAGGCTACGGAACCGCGGCTCACATGGCCGCGTTGCAACGTCTCGGCCCCTGCATTGAACACCGCAAAAGCTTCAAGCCCATCGTCACATTAACCATAAGCTGAACATTCGATTCACGCGGAGTCCCGGAGGACTCATAACACCCCGACAGTTGAGTGATTTGCGTTTGGGGTGTGCGTTATGGGTTATGTTGATACGGCGGTAAAGCAGGATGTAAAGCCACTCCTGAACCAGATCCTGATGGGAGATTGCATCGAGCAGTTGAAGAAAATCCCGACGGAATCCGTTGATCTGATTTTTGCTGATCCGCCTTACAATCTTCAGCTCAAAGGCGACCTCTCACGCCCTGACCAGAGCAAGGTTGATGCCGTTGATGACGCGTGGGACAAGTTTTCGGACTTTGCTTCCTATGATGCTTTCACCAAAGCATGGCTCTTGGAATGTCGCCGTGTGCTGAAACCCAATGGTGCGATCTGGGTGATTGGCAGCTATCACAACATCTTCCGCGTCGGCTCGATTGTGCAGGACCTGGGCTATTGGATTTTGAATGACGTGGTGTGGCGGAAAGTTAACCCGATGCCGAATTTCCGTGGTCGCCGTTTCACCAATGCGCATGAAACCATGATCTGGGCCTCGAAGGACCAGAAATCTAAGTACTGTTTCCACTATGAAGCGATGAAAATTTTCAACGGCGATTTGCAAATGCGTTCGGACTGGACGCTTCCCCTTTGCACGGGAGCAGAGCGCCTGAAGGACAAGAATGGCGACAAGGTTCACCCGACACAGAAGCCTGAGGCCTTGTTGCAACGTGTCATGTTGTCTTCGAGCAATCCCGGTGACGTGGTTTTGGACCCATTCTTTGGCACCGGTACCACAGGCGCCGTGGCCAAGCAGCTAGGCCGCAATTTCATCGGTATCGAGCGTGACGAAACCTATGCCAAACACGCCCGCCACCGCATTCTCAACACCGACGAGCTGCCACTGGAAGCACTCAAAACCACTGTCGGAAAACGTGCGGAAATACGCATACCCTTCGGCACCCTGATTGAGCGCGGCTTGATCAAGGCAGGTGAAACTCTCTACGACCACACCACCCGCATCGCCGCCAACGTGCGGGCAGATGGGTCCATCGCGTCGAAGTCAGCATCGGGTTCCATTCACAAGGTCGGGGCCACGGTGCAAAATGCCGAAGCCTGCAATGGGTGGACCTATTGGCATGTGCGGCGGGGACCCAATCTGGTGCCTATCGATCTGTTGCGCCAGCAGGTGCGGGGAGAGATGGCAGAGGCTGTGGTTTAAACCCGCAGCAAATTCAGCAAAATCACAAAGGCTACCATGGCCACCAACCCTGCTAAAAGCATCAGGGGAATGGTGGGAATGAGCGACGGATCGAAGGACTCACGTGGCCGACGGTCCTTGATGGCGAGGCCGGCAAAGCTGCCAATAGCGCCCAAAAACACCAGTCCGATAATGATAAAGGCTTGAGAAAAAACAATATTTGACATTCTTGGCAAGGTTTCAGTGCTGTGGTTGACAGGTCAAAGGCGCGCCGCTAAGGACAGCGCACAATTCAATTCAGGCGGATTTCCGCCAGATATAGGTGTGAACATGAAAGTCCGCAATTCCCTCAAGGGTCTGATGAAGCGCCACCGCGACAACAAGTTGATCCGTCGCAAGGGCCGCGTCTACATCATCAACAAGACAAACCCGCGTTTCAAGGCCCGTCAAGGCTAAGCCTGCAAACGGTTTTGGTATTTTGCGCCGCGCTGAAATCATTTTCAGCGCGGTGTTTTTGTTTTAGCCACAATCTGGCATAATGCTGTGATGATGATCCGCTTTGCCTTTGCCCTCGCCGTAATGATTGCCACCACACCTGCGGCTATGGCCCAGGTGGCGCAGGAAGGGGCCAAGGTTGAAGTGGCTCCCGCTGCCCCCGTCGATCCCGTGAAGAAGAAAGCCGCCGACATTGATCGGCTGCTGGGTGACCTGCACAAGACGGGAGTGGCCAATCCGCAAGCCACCATCGAAAAGATCTGGACGCTATGGTCAGTGAATGACAGCCCGATGGCGGAGGTATTGTTGTCCCAATCCAGCAAAGCGTTGCAGGATGGAGCGTTCGAGACGTCGGAGCAGATGTTGAATGAGCTGGTGGGAAGCTACCCGGATTATACTGAAGCCCTCAACCTGCGTGCCAAGCTCTATTACAACATGAAGCGCTACGACGATGCGCAAAGCGATCTCGAAGCTGTACTGGATTCGGAGCCGCGCCACTTCGGAGCGCTGTCAGGGCTGGCAGCTGTATATCAGGCGAAGGGCGAGACAGCGAAAGCTGCTGCCACGTTGCGCGACGCGATTGCGGTCAATCCCTATCTTGAGTCTGCAAAAGAAGTGCTGAAACAGCTGGAGCATGATTACCCCGATATTTGAGAAGGCTGCCCCTCTCAAATCCCCTTGCCGTCAGCTCCGATCGTTGCAATGCGCAGCATATTTGTAGTCCCAGGCGTTCCCACAGGTACACCCGCAGTAATCAAAATCCGGTCACCCGGTTTGGCGAAGCCTTCGCGTGATGCAATCTCACCGGCTTTCACAACCATCTCGTCGACCGAATGCGCGTCCTCGACCAGCACACAATGGGTGCCCCAGGCCAAACACAGTTTCCGAGCGGTGTGGGCAATGGGGGTGAGGGCGAGAACCGGCATGTTGGGCCGTTCACGGGTGACGCGCAGGCCGGTGAGGCCGGTGCCAGTGTAGCAAACAATCACCGGCACCTCGAGGGTTTCGGCAATGGTGCGGGCGGCGGCGGAAATGGCATCAGCTGGCGTGGCTTCCGGTTCTGCACGTTGGGCGTGGATAATGCCACGGTACAGACCGTCCCGTTCGACGACCTTGGCAACAGCGTCCATCATCTCGACGGCTTTCACTGGCCAGGCACCTGAGGCGCTTTCGGCCGAGAGCATAACGGCATCGGCACCCTCATAGACAGCCGTTGCCACGTCGGAGACTTCAGCACGTGTCGGCACGGGTTCTGTGACCATGGACTCCAGCATCTGCGTTGCTACAACAACGGGTTTGCCGTATTTGCGGGCGATGCGCGTGATCTGCTTTTGTTTTGCGGGCACAGCTTCGATGGGAAGCTCGACGCCCAAATCACCGCGCGCCACCATCAGTGCATCGCAATTCTGCAAAATCTCATCCAGCACAGTGAGCGCTGATGGTTTTTCGATCTTGGCCATGACCGCAGCGCGACCGCCCACGAGTTTCCTTGCTTCCATCACGTCTGCAGCGCGCTGCACGAAGGAGAGCGCAATCCAGTCCACACCCTGTTGAGCGGCGGCTTCAAGGTCGGCCCGGTCTTTTTCGGTGAGGGCGGGAATCGGGATAATGGTATCGGGCAGGTTCACGCCTTTGCGGTCTGACAGGTCACCGCCATAGATGACGCGGGTGGTCAGGCGTTCAGGCGTAGCATGGGTGATTTCCACACGCAGGCGACCGTCATTCAAAAGCAGATTGTCGCCTGCCTTGGCGGAAGCGAAAATCTCGGGGTGTGGCAGGCAGACGCGCTGGGCATTGCCCGGTGTTTTGTCCGTATCAAACACAAACGTATCGCCAGCATTGATGCGCACAGACTTTTCGGCGAATGTGCCAATGCGGATTTTGGGACCCTGCAAGTCCGCCAGAATGCCGATGGGGCGTCCCACCTTTTGCTCAACTGTACGGATATGGCCATGCAGGGTGCGCAGCAATTCGTGGCTGGTGTGGCTCATATTGATGCGAAATACATCGGCCCCCGCGAGGAACAGTTTTTCGATCATCTCAGGCGTGTTGGACGCCGGGCCAAGGGTGGCCAGGATTTTGACTTTACGATTGCGATGCACGTTACGGGGTACCTTGTGTGGTTTTTTCGCCGGACAATGAAATGGTCCAGTCGGTTTCTTCGCCGGTGTCAACTTCGAAGAAGCCAACCTTGCTATAGGCCCGCTCTTCGCACTTGTCGAAGCCGCGGATGGTGAAAATCTTGTCCCTGATGCACAGCATGGACTTGCCGCCCCAGCTGCCGCCCTTCTGGTAGTCAACGGCGTAGACGTAATAATAGCGGGCAATGAGCGCGCCTTTGAGCAGCGTCAGGCAATTCTTGGGGGATGCGGCCTGTGGCTCTGCAGTCCACCAGCCTTCCGAAGCCCAGCCTTCCTTGTCCTTGTAACCAATGGCCACGCCGACGCGGCTATCGGTATTGTTGCACAGTTTAAGGTCTGCCTTGGCAGATGGCGCAGTCGCTCCCAGAAGCAGCATTGCCCCCAGTACGCCTGCCAATCCACTTTTCATGCCAATCCTCCCCGTCAAATCACGACAACGACTGGCTTTTCCCACTTTTTGCTGTGATTTGGAAGGACTTTTGCCAATTGCCACAACTTCCACAGATTTATTGCCCCTGTGGATGAATTCGCTTTGGCAGTGGAGCCAGCGGCGTTCGAGGCCTAAGGAGTGCAACATGGACAAAATCACCCAGACCGAACTTGAAGCCGCCGCCTTCCGCAGACTGCTGGAGCACTTGCGCATGCGCAGCGATGTGCAGAACATTGATATGATGAATCTCGCGGGATTCTGCCGCAACTGCCTGTCGAACTGGATGCAGGACGCGGCCAAGGCTGAAGGTATCGACCTCAGCAAGGATGCGGCGCGTGCGCACGTCTATGGCATGCCCTTTGAAGAGTGGAAGGCTTTGCACCAGCGCGACGCGTCACCCGACCAACAGCAGAAATTCGCGGCCGAAATGGCCAAGCCCAAATCACACTGAGGACTTTACCATGGCAGACAATATCAAGACATCATTCGCCCACGGCCAATTGCGCACCATCGTCGAGCGCATTGAGCGCCTCGAAGAAGAAAAGAAAACCATCGCCGGTGACATCAAGGAAGTTTACGCCGAAGCCAAAGGCAATGGCTTTGACGTGAAGATTTTGCGCAAGGTGATTTCACTGCGCAAGAAGGATGTGAATGAGCGGCAGGAAGAAGAATCGATGATTGATGTGTATCTGGCAGCACTTGGTATGGCGGTTACGGCGGAAGCGGCGGAGTAGGGGCCACCCGTGAAATGCTTCAAAACCGGTCCGCATGCGCCAAGGCCCACTCCGCAGACAAGGCATGTGGAACAGTGTCATGCAGTAAAGCTCCGGCTTCCAGTCCCGGATATTGTTGCGCAAAGGTGAGCGTCTTGCCGTCGCCCACCCGGTGGAAAATGTGATGGGGCTTGAGATCGCTTGGCGATGTCATACCTGCTGCCGCCAACAATTCCGCGAGTGACTTCACCGTCTCCCGGTGAAAATTCGCAACGCGTTCAGATTTGTCAGTGACCACAATAGCCTGTTGTCGAAGTGGGTCTTGTGTGGCAACTCCTGTGGGGCAGTGGCCGGTGTGGCAACTTTGGGCTTGAATGCAGCCCACGGCAAACATGAAACCACGCGCCACATTGCACCAATCGGCACCCAGCGCATGGGCTCTTGCCATGTCGAAGCCCGTGATGATTTTTCCAGCGCAGCCCAATTTGATGTGCTCGCGCAGGCCTGCACCGATCAAGGTGGATTGCACGAAGGCCAGACCATCGCGCATGGGCATGCCGAGATTGTCGATGAATTCGGCGGGTGCCGCACCGGTGCCGCCTTCCTTGCCATCCACCACAATGAAGTCCGGCAATATGCCGCTCTCCAGCATGGCCTTCACCACACCCAGAAATTCAGTAGGGTGGCCGATGCAGAGTTTGAAGCCCACGGGTTTTCCGCCCGACACATCCCGCAACTGCTTTACGAACTGCAACAATCCAAGTGGCGATGAGAAAGCCGAATGGCTGGCTGGCGAAATACAATCCTTTCCTGCGTCAACGCCTCGAATAGCGGCGATTTCCTGGGTTACTTTCGCGGCAGGCAATACGCCACCATGGCCGGGCTTGGCTCCCTGGCTGAGCTTGATCTCGATCATTTTGATTTGCGGGTTGTTTGCCGTCACAGCAAATTTGTCGCTTGAGAATGTGCCATTGGGATTGCGACAACCAAAGTAACCAGAGCCAATTTCCCAAATCAAATCCCCACCGCCCGCCATATGAAAAGGGCTGACGGAACCTTCTCCCGTGTCATGGGCAAAGCCGCCTTTTTTTGCCCCGGTGTTGAGGGACTGAATGGCATTGGCCGAGAGCGCACCGTAGCTCATGGCTGAAATATTGAGCACCGACGCGGAGTAGGGCTGTTTGCAGTCTGGTCCGCCGATCGTCACGCGGAACAAGGTCTTGGCCACTTCGACGGGCTGCATGGAATGCAACATCCATTCGTGCCCCTCCACATAAACTTCGCCATGGGTGCCGAAAGGCTTTTTGTCCAACTGCTTCTTGGCGCGTTGATAGACAATGGCCCGCTTGTCGCGGGGGAAGGGGCGGCCATCCGTATCAGCCTCGAAAAAGTATTGCCGCATTTCCGGGCGGATTTTTTCGAGGAAGAAGCGGATGTGGCCGATGACGGGATAGTTGCGCAGGATTGCGTGGCGCGTCTGGCGGATGTCGTGCAGGCCGACGAAAGTCAGAAATGCTGCCATGAGGGCAGGCAGCCACAGGTAATAATCCGTCATGGGCCAGAGCAACATGATACCGCCCAGCACAATCATTGCTACAGCAGACCAAGTCAGGGCCGCAAAGCGCCCCTCAAAAAACAAAGACATGTCAGAATCCTCCCATCAGCCAGCATGGAACTTTGCATGTGAGTGTGACAAGTGGAAAGGGACCTCATCAGCCCTGTCGGGCAGCTTCTCCACGGGAGAAGCGACTGGTTGATGGACCACCCTCAAGGTTGGAATTTTGGAGAGGTGGCGCGGCAAGTCGCTTCTCCCCTCGAGAAGCTGCCCGAAGGGCTGATGAGGTCCCCTTCCTCCCCACCCGGCACCCTTGGCAGCAGGTATATCTCCGCATCCGCAGGCAAAACCGTGTCCCACTGGTCACGGAAAACCTGGCCATTGATAGAGACGAGATAGTTAATTGAAACGTGGTTACAACGGTTCCAGCATAGTTGGTACATTAAAAATAAACCCCGTCATTCCAAACGGGATACGCAGCGCAGCGGAGTGAGCGATTTGGAACCCCGCTCTGGTTAAAGCCATCCGGACTCGTTGGAAAAAAAGCGGGCTTCCAAATCACTCGTTCCGCTTCGCTTCACTTGTGTTTGGAATGACGGAATTCAGATTCATTCTATCTGAGCCGGAACCGCTCCAATCGGAGAATACAAATT
The DNA here is from genome assembly GCA_031430915.1 of Hyphomicrobiales bacterium. Classification (GTDB taxonomy): domain Bacteria; phylum Pseudomonadota; class Alphaproteobacteria; order Rhizobiales; family Aestuariivirgaceae; genus Aestuariivirga. The sequence continues at coordinate 8,594 of JANPCL010000123.1, read as the reverse complement.
TCTCGAGAATAAAGCTATGTTAAGATTTTAGTTTTTAACTGACTTATCCAAGTTACAAGCGGCAACTGTCTGGCTGATCGCCTTACTTGATCCACGCGATGAGAACGAAGAACTAAATTGCTGGCCGAGAATTTCAACGCCCAATTCTATTTTGCCCTTGGCTGCCCCTATGGCATAGATTGCCTCGATTAGTTTGCCATCATTAGCTGACACTACCACGCCAGAATAGTTGTCATTCCAACTCTGAAGTACTGCGTCGAGAATGATTGGAGGTTCTGTTGATGTCTTAATGAACATTCGAGCTGGTGTTTTCTGTACTTCACCAAATTCTTTCTTTCGCTCGAGATAGGCGAGAAATACATCGCCAGAACTGTCGCACTGCACAATTAGAGATTCCCGTTCTTTTGCCTCCAAAGTCAGCACTTTTGTTTTTCCAAACACATCTGGGCTTTCAATACTGGCTTGCCAAGCAAGTGAAGCTACAGAAGAGCTGCAAACAAACAAAACTGAGATCAACAAGCGCTGCATTTTCACCTCTGTCCAAATATAAAAATACAACTTCGATAGGGAGTCAAGACATCGATATTTGGGGTGTGAAATTACCCACCCGGCACCCTTGGCAGCAAATAGATTTCCGCGTCACCGGGCAAAACCGTGTCCCACTGGTCACGGAAAATCTGGCCATTGATAGAAACGGCTACGCCGCGCTTGATGTGCGGTTCCATGCCGGGGTACTGATCGATCAGTACACGGAACAATTCGCGAATGGTTTCAGCCCGAACAGAAACGGCAGAGGCGCCCCCGGCAAAAGGCCGAAGCGCGCCCCAGAGATGGATTTCGAGTGGGTTTTTCACGGGCCCTCACCCGGCGCTTTCGCGCCGACCTCTCCCGCAAGCGGGAGAAGGTGGATCGCGCTGAGCGCGAGACAGATGAGGGCCGGAGTTCAACCCTTCTTCGTCTTCAAGCTCTTCAACACCCGTGGTGGTGACATTGGTGCATGGGTTTGCCGCACCCCTGTTGCGTGGGAAATCGCATTTCCAACTGCTGCCAGTGGTGGCACGATTGGGGTTTCGCCAACGCCGCGCACACCGTAGGGGTGGTGTGGATTGGGAATTTCCAAAATCACCGTGTCGATGAAGGGAAGGTCGGAACACACGGGGATGCGGTAATCCAGGAAGCCCGCATTTTGCAGGCGGCCATTGGCCCCGTAGATATATTCCTCATTGAGGGCCCAGCCGATGCCTTGTGCCGCACCGCCCTGGTATTGTCCTTCAACATAATCAGGGTGCATGGCTTTTCCGGCGTCCTGAATCACGGTGTAGCGTTTGACAAGACTGCGTCCGGTTTCCATATCGACTTCAACATCACAGATGTGGGTGCCGAAAGAAACGCCTGCACCGTCAGCCACGATTTCGGAATGACCTGCAATCGGTCCACCCGTATTGCCTGCACCCGCAGCCAGGTCTTTCAGCGTCAGGGTTTTCAGGTTGCCGTATTTGGAACCCACGGGCTTTGCTTCGCCATCTTCCCAGGCGACATCATCCACCGGAATGTCCCAGGTTTTGGCGGCGCGTTCCTTGAGGATGGTCACTGCCTTGCGCGTTGCATCAACCGCGGCCATCGACGACGAGAAGGTGCCGCGTGAACCGTCGGTCATGTCGTTGTGACCAAGCGACGATGTGTCGGCGACGATGACGCGAACGTTGTCGTATTTTACGCCGAGCTCTTCGGCGACAGCCATCGCAAGTGATGCACGTGAGCCGCCAACGTCAATGGTACCAACAGCGACTGTTACATTGCCATCGGGGGTCACGTTCACGTCAACGCAGGTCTGGCCACCGAAGTTGAACCAAAAGGCGCAGGCCATGCCGCGGCCCATGTTGGCGCCCAACGGCGCTTTCATGTGTGGATGCTTTTTTGCAGCTTCCAGAGTGGGGCCAATGCCAATGGGTCCATAGATCGGGCCATAGGATGACTGGGTGCCTTCCTTGGCAGCGTTCTTGATGCGGAGATCGACCGGGTTCATGCCAATGGCGTCGGCCACCATGTCCATGGTGCTTTCGACGGCGAAGGCAGCCATCGGGGCAGACGGTGCACGATAGGCCGCGGACTTTGGACGGTTCAACACCACATCCTTGGCCACGGAGCGCACGTTCTTGAAGTCGTAACAGGCCCAGGCGGTCATTGCGCCAAATTCGGCCCAGCTCGCAGGGAAGGCTCCGCCATGATAGCGCAATTCGGCGTGGGCGGCGGTGATGGTGCCGTCTTTCTTCACGCCGATTTTTACATCGATGGAGGTTGACGAGGTTGGCCCGGTGCAGCGGAAGACTTCTTCGCGTGACATCGTCAGTTTCACCGGGCGGTTGGCCTTGCGAGACAATGCCAAGGCAACAGGCTCTGCCCAGATGTGGGTCTTGCCGCCAAAGCCGCCGCCGATTTCGGATGCAGTAACACGCAGTTTGTTTGCGTCGATGCCGAGAAGCTGGGCGCACTGGTTGCGATAGACGAAGTGACCCTGGGTGCAGACCCAAAGTTCCGCCGTGCCGTCAGGTCCAACATTGGCGAGACAGGAATGCGGTTCAATGTAGCCCTGATGGGTCTGTTCGGTTTTGTAAGACTTTTCGATGATGACGTCGGCTTCGGCGAAACCCTTGTCGAGATCGCCGTGACCGTATTGCGAAAGCTTGTTCCAGTTCGAGGCTTTTGTTGGCTTTGGTTCAATGCCGTCGGTGAAAATGTCATCGTGCAGCAATGGGGCATTCGGCTTCAATGCTTCATCGACATCGGTAACGTGGGGCAGGATTTGATAGTCGACAACAATCAGCTTCAAGGCTTCACGTGCGGTGTGTGCGTCAACGGCGGCTACAGCTGCAACAGCATGTCCATCGTAGTAGACTTTCTTGCGGGCCATGCAGTTTTCGAGAATATCGCGCATGCCGCGATCACCGTTGGTGAGGTCGGGCAAATCGGCCGAGGTGACGATGGCTTTAACGCCGGGAAGCTTTTCTGCTTTCGAAATGTCGATTTTCTTGATCTTGGCGTGGGCGTGGGGTGAGCGCAGAACCAGCGCCACCAATTGACCCGGTGCAAAAGCGTCGGCTCCATATTTGGCGCGGCCGGTGACTTTGTCGATGCCGTCAGGGCGCGTCACGCGCTGGCCGATGACCTTGAATTGCTTTTGAACAAGTGATGTGTCGAGCGGCATATTATGCACTCCTAATTTCTTTTGCAGCGGACTGGACGGCCCGCACGATTTTATCATAGCCCGTGCAACGGCACAGATTGCCGGCAAGACCGAAACGGATTTCTTCTTCGGTTGGATCAGGGTTTTTGCGCAGCAGCGCATCAGCCGCCATCAGGAAGCCCGGTGTGCAGACGCCGCATTGCAGTGCTGCACCTTCAATGAAGTGGCGTTGCAGCGGATGCAGCTTCGCGCCATCAGCCATGCCTTCAACTGTTTCGAGTTTCTTGCCGCCCATCTCGACGCCGAGCACGAGGCAGGAGCAGACGAGGCGGCCATCGACGATCACCGAACACGCACCACAGTCACCCGTGCCGCAGCCTTCTTTCGCACCGGTCAGGCCAACGCGGTTGCGCAGCACGTCGAGCAGGGATTCATCGGCTTGGCAGGCATACTCCACCGTATCGCCATTGATGGTGGTTGAAACGAGATGTGCCATGCTTATTTGCCCCCTGCGCGCGTGTACGCAATTTCAGCAGCGCGCTTGGCCAGCACACCTGCAACTTCGGTTCTGAATTCAATGGTGCCACGCTTGTCGTCAATCGGTTTGCAAGCTGCCGATGCAGCCGCCATGAGACGGGCTTTCGCGCCATCGTCGAGTTTCGAGCCGATGATGGCCTTGGCTGCTTCTTTCACCAGCAATACGGTGGGTGCAACGGCACCCAAGGCGACGCGGGCAGCGGTTATGACACCTTTGCCGTCAATGGTGAGGTTAATGCCAACGGAGACCACGGCAATGTCCATTTCCGTGCGCGGAATAAAGCGCAAATAGGCATCGCCGGATTTTGGTTTTTTGGCGGGGAGAATGATCGACTCGATGAATTCGCCCTTCTTCAGATTGGTGCGGCCAACGCCTGCGGGCACATCTTCCACGGCCAGCTTGCGCTTGCCCTTTGGACCCGCAATGTTGACCTTGGCGTTGGCAGCGACGAGGGCTGGAACCGAGTCGGCAGCAGGAGAGGCATTGCAAAGATTGCCGGACATGGTGCAGCGGCCTTGCACCTGCTTGGAACCGATCAGGTTTGCAGCCTCGACAACGCCGGGCCAAGCCTTGGCCAATGCGGCATTTTCAGACAGCGCTACGCAAGGCGTTCCCGCACCGATGACGAAGCCGGAAGCTGATTTCTTGATGTCAGCCATGCCCTTGATGCGCTTGATGTCGACCACCAAGTCAGGCTCGAGCATGCCCGCCTTCATCTTCACGAGCAAGTCAGTGCCACCAGCCAAAATAAAGGCCTTGCCTTTTTCCTTGGCCAGCAGGGCAACGGCATCTTTCACCGTTGCAGGAGATTCAAAACGCATGTTTCACCCTTTGAGATTGATATAACACTTTGGTCTATTTCAGGTGCCACGGTCAACAGGGGTGCGGCACTTGGCGTGATGATTGCGCAGGAACGGATGACACACCCTCAATCCGATGCTGCAATCACCAGCCTTGTATTGGCCGCATTGAGGGTAGCGAAGAATTCCGCCGCCGGTGGGTTCTCCGTCACAATGACTTCGATATCCGCATATTTACAGACATTGACGAAGGCGTTGGCTGCAAATTTCGACGAGTCCGCCAGAATCACCCTGTGGTTGGCGCAGCGGAGTGCCGCCTTTGCCAGTTCAGCTTCATGGAACTGGGCGTTCATCGGACCAAAACTGAGGTCAAGCGCACCAATGGACAAAAACACGTGGCGAACCTGAAAGCGGGATATGAAGTCATTGGCCGTCGGGCCGTAGGCGGCGCCGCTGTCGGCCTCCATTTCACCGCCTGCAAGATAGACCTTGTTGCCCGGCACATCCGCCAGGGTGCGGGCGATTTCGGTTGAATTGGTGATGACAGTCAAATTGCGGCGCTGGCGCAATTCGCGGGCAAAAAACGTGGTTGTGGTGCCGGTGTCGACAATCAGGCTGTCGCCATCACGCACCATTTGGGCGGCGGCGCGGCCGATGGAAAGTTTCGCGGGTGCGAATTCCCGCATGCGGCGCTCGAAGGTAGCTTCCGCCATATTATGGGGCAGGGCGAGGGCCCCGTGCAGTTTCAAAACTTCGCCATTGGTTTGCAGCGGGACTGCATCGCGCCGGATCGTCTCTTCAGACACATCCAGCAAACTCGCCAATTCTATCACGGACAGGCTGCCGTGTTGGCGCAAGGATGCAACGATTTGAGCTTGTCTCTGACGGACTTTGAGGTTTTTCATTTGGATATGTTGTTTTTATGATGCTAGAAGCGCTTTAAACCATGTTATTCCGTCACAGTAACCCTCATATTCACAAAAATCCACAAACTAATTGACTCATTTGGGAAAGAGTTCGATGATATAGGTTGTGTAGGGTTTCAGTGAGACCGGGCACAATTGGCTGCCACCTGCTGGCCGGAACGCAAAACGTTTTCCCACCAGCCCCCGGGAGGAGAGGGTTATGCTGATCCGCAGCGGGTGGCCGCTCAGCCAATGTTATTTCACGCAGGCCTGATAGCGTCGATTGACAGCCTCGGCAAAACGTCCCGTGGTAAAGTTTCGTTTCACTTTTGGACTGTTGAGGTCGATGTCCGGCAATTGGGCAAAGGGTGCTGATTGTTGTTTCACCGCAGAATAACGCTGGCGCAACAGCGTGAAGGTTGGTGTTGATACAAACCCCGCCTGCTTTTCCAACAACAAGTCCTTGCGAATCGCTACATCTGTCAGGGGCAGCTTGTGACGATCCCTGGCACGGCGAATGGCCTTTTCAGATGACGTTTCGGTCTTGCGCGCAGTGCCGTCCTTGGCATAGCTCAGGAGATCACCGTCGGTTGCCAGCTTTTCACCAGTGAGACTTGCGATGACAGATTGAAGTGCAGCATTGCGGGCGGCGTAACGGCCTGCGTTATAGTCGGCAAAGCGGAAGATTTTCTGGTTGTAGCCGCTGTCATAATCCAGCAGCTGCTTCACACCATAATACATGCCGCCATGGCGGGTGTAGAGCTGGTCGCGCACGCCATAAACATCATTCAGGGTCATGGGCAACCAGCGCCGCGACCGCGCCATATCGAGCGCAAATTTCACCGATACCTGCATGGAACCCGCCGTGTCGATTTCATTCTTGTCTTCGATGATGGTGTTGAGAAGTCCAAGCTGCACAATCTTGTCGAGGCTCGTGGTGTGGCCCGCGTAGTCAATCAGAGAACGATAGGCGAGATCGAGGTCACGTTCGGTTTTGGCATTGCGAATGCGAGCCATGAAGCTGGCCTGCGGGGTCGGGTTGTTCTCAAGCCAGCGCAGCGCCATGCTGCTGCCAATGGGGATCTTTGAAAACTTGGCGCGCAAGGCGGTTTCTGACAGCTTGCCCAGGCCGACAACGGGCGGATCTGCGTTGAAACTGGACTCCTGGTCGATCACGGCAATGGCAGCACACACGTTTTCGCGGCTCTGCGGCAGGCCATGCAATTGCAACACATCGAGCAAGTCAAGAGCCCAGGCTTTGGGATCATTCGCGGATTTTTCAGCATCACGGATAAGGCGGGTTGTGGTGTCCACGGTCAGTGTTGTATCGGCCAATACGCCTGATGCCGTGATACTTAGTAGCAGAATCGCAAATAGTTTTGACATGGCTGGGGAGTCTAGCATTTGAATTGAGGGAAAATCATGATTTCACGCGAAGACTGTCTGGCCCGTGACGCGGTCGACCCCCTGCGGGATTATCGCCGCCGCTTTGTCTTGCCGAAAGACCTGATTTATCTCGACGGCAATTCACTGGGGCCCATGCCCCAAGGTGTGCAAATGACGGTGGCCTGGCACATGGATATTGGCTGGGGTGTTGATCTCATCACATCCTGGAACAAGCACCATTGGGTGGAGTTGCCGCGCACGATTGGTGATGCTGTGGGGCGACTGATCGGGGCGGGGGTTGGCAACACGGTTGTAGGAGATACGATCAGCGTCAACCTGTTTAAAGTTTTGACGGCTGCTGTGGCCCTGAACAAGAAGCGCAAGATCATTCTCTCCGACAGCGGCAATTTTCCCTCAGACCGCTACGTGGCACAAGGTTTGTCGCAGTTTTTGGGAGAAGGTTACCAGTTGCGTACCGTCGAACCGGAAGCGGTTGAAGCTGCAATTTCAGATGACATCGCCGTGGTCATGTTGACGGAGGTTGACTATCGTACAGCACGGCGGCACGACATGGCGGCCATTACCAAGGCGGCCCATGCCAAAGGCTGTCTGGTGATCTGGGATTTGGCCCATTCGGCAGGAGCGGTTCCCATTGACCTCATGGGCTGCGATGCGGATTTCGCCGTGGGTTGCACTTACAAATATCTGAACGGTGGACCGGGTGCGCCGGGCTTTGTGTTTGTACATCCCCGTCACCAGTCTGCGGCTATGCCAGCACTTGTCGGCTGGTGGGGCCATGCGCAGCCGTTTGAGTTTGATCCTGACTGGCGCGCGGCCGAGGGTATTGCGCGCTATCAATGTGGTACGCAGGGCATTCTCTCCATGGTGGCGCTTGATGCTGCGATGATGGTGTGGAGGGAGGTTGACATGCAACTGGTGCAGCAGAAATCACAAGGCCTGTGCGGGCTTTTCATTTCATTGGTGGAGGACCTTTGCAAAGACCAATGCCTGAAACTTGTGGGGCCGCGTGATCCGGGCAAGCGTGGCTCGCATGTGAGTTTCTCCTGCGAAAATGGCTATGCCGTGATGCAGGCGCTGATCGCCAAGGGCGTGATCGGAGATTTTCGCGCCCCCGATCTGATCCGCTTCGGCTTTGCACCCCTTTACAACACCTACACCGAAGTCTTCGACGCCGCCTCTGCATTGGCGCGCATTCTGGATGGAAAGCTGTGGGACAACCCAGAATTCCTGAGGCGCAAAAGCGTGACATGAAGTGCTTGCCCCTCATCCGGCCTTCGGCCACCTTCTCCCGCTGGAAGAAGCGGGAGAAGGCCATGGTGCAACCACCTGCCGATCCAAGCAATCAGGGAGATAGTTGATGCCATCGCCTTCTCCCGCGCCTCTTCGCGGGAGAAGGTGGCCGAAGGCCGGATGAGGGGACTTTGCTCCGCACCTTAATATATTTTTTCACATACCCCCTTGACATTGTTCGTTATATGTTCCAACTGTCGTCCATGCCCTCCCAAACGGGATCCAGTTCATGACGGTGAACCGGATGGGGGTGCTGCGGGGTTTGTGGAGCGGGTTAACGTGGCCCAATCTGCATTCTTGTTAGACCACCCTCGGCCTCTGCGTGGTTCTCCATGTAAGCCGGGCCATGTAGTTGGACGTCAGTGGCACCCTCAGCCTTGCGCTGTTGGCCCATAGTGGATCGTGACCTCCGGGGGACCGTGTGAGACATGATGCGCTTGCCCCTATCGCAAAAGTGAATAGCTTTTGCG
>JANPCL010000122.1:0-5869 GCA_031430915.1 Hyphomicrobiales bacterium | reverse complement strand
CACACCGGCTGCCAAAGCAGGCATCCAGGCCAATGACCTGATCGCCAAGATTGACGGTGTTGAAGTACAGGGCCTCACCCTGAATGAAGCCGTGGACAAGATGCGCGGTGCGGTGGGTGCATCCGTCAACCTGCTGATCGTGCGCAAGGGCAAAGACCCGTTCGATGTCAAGGTAGTGCGCGATATCATCAAGGTTGAATCCGTGAAGTTCAACATGGAAAGTGAAGACATCGGCTATATTCGCATGTCGTCCTTCACCCAGCAATCCGACATCGGCCTGACCAAGGCCATCAACGAACTCGACAAGAAATCCAACGGAAAGATCAAAGGCTACATCCTCGACCTGCGCAACAATCCCGGTGGCCTGTTGTTGCAAGCGGTCTCGGTCTCAGATGCCTTTCTTGAGAAGGGTGAAGTCGTATCCACCCGTGGCCGCAACCCCGAAGACGTGGAGCGCCACAACGCCAACAAGGGTGATCTCACCAACGGCAAGCCACTGGTGATCCTTATCAATGGCGGCTCCGCATCAGCCTCTGAAATTGTGGCCGGTGCGCTTCAAGACCACAAGCGTGCTACTCTCATCGGCACACGTTCCTTCGGCAAGGGTTCGGTACAGACCATCATTCCACTTGGCAATGACGGTGCCATCCGCTTGACCACCCAGCGCTATTACACACCTGCTGGCCGTTCCATTCAGGCCAAGGGCATCGATGCTGATATCGTCATCGAACAACCCTTGCCACCCGAACTGCAGGGCAAGAACGTCTCAACCGAAGGCGAAGCCAATCTGCGCGGCCACATCACCAATGAAGGTGGTGGCGAAGAGGGCGGCGGCTCTTCGGCTTACGTGCCGGAAGATCGCACCAAGGACGTCCAGATCAAGGCCGCCATCGATTTACTGCACGGTGTAAAGGTTGTCACCAACGTGAAGCCTGCGGATTCCAAAAAAGACGAGAAGAAACAGTCGAACTGACCTGAAGGCCCCGTTCGTCTTTCGGGGCCTTCCCCACCTCATGGTTAACACGACGTTAAGGCTTCGGCGTTTAGCTGGTCGCTTGACGAATCGGACTATACCCTGAGCACCCATGCGCCGTGATGAACTGAAACAGCCCCTGCGCCAGCGCGGACTTGGGAGCAGACTTTGGGCCAAACGTCCCGGGCTGCTCAGCTGTTCCTATACGGTCATTGCCATCGCATTTGGAGCAGCAGGCTTTTGGGCCGTGAACCAGCCCATGCCCTTTGCAGGCGAGCCCATCGTGATCGTCTCCGTGCCACCCGCACGGGAAGTGGCAAGCACCGCCTCCACCGACCCCGCACCTGAGGCTGAACAGGCCGAGGCCCCCGTCCCCGATGTGGAACAGGTGGGCGAACCTGAAGTGGCCTTGCAAGCCCCTGTAACCTCTGACACTTACCAGCAGGACTCGGCCATCGTGGTGAGCCCGCGCCGTCCCCTCACCCCTGCACCGCAGATGAAGGTCACGGAAGTGTCGAGTTATGGCCAACTGCCGCGCATCAGCAAGTCCGGCGAGAAGCCGTCCCGCGTCTATGAGCGCACTACATCGCTCAATGTGATCCATTCCGATTCCCCAAAGATTGCCATTCTCCTCGGCGGCATGGGTCTGAATGAAAAACTGACCACCCAGGCCGTGAAAGACCTCCCCGCCGACATCACCTTTGCCTTCGCCCCCTATGGCAACAACCTGCAAGCCCAGGTCGACCGCGCTCGCCGCGAAGGACATGAAGTTTTCCTGCAAGTGCCATTGGAGCCCATTGGCTACCCCGCCAACAGCCCCGGCCCCAAGACGCTGGAAGGCGACTCCACGGACGCCGAAAATCTCGACGCGCTTCGTTGGCACATGAGCCGCTTCACGGGCTATGCGGGCGTGGTCAATTACATGGGATCTCGCTACCTCTCCATGCCGAAAGCCATCAAGCCATTGTTGACGGAATTGAAGCAGCGCGGCGTGTTGTTCCTCGAAGACGGTTCGATGGCGCTGTCGGCCACGGAGAATACGGCCAAGGCCATGCAGATGCCGATCAAGCGGGCGCAAGTGGTGATCGATGCTGATCCCAATCCGCAAGCTATCATTGCGCAACTGACCCTGCTGGAGGAGCAAGCGACAGGCACCGGATTTGCCGTGGGCACAGGCACCGGGCTTGAAGTGACCATAGACACGGTCAAGGAATGGGCGAAAGCCGCCGCCGAGCGCGGCATTATCCTTGTTCCCATCACAGCCGCTTACAAAGGCCGCGCGGGCTGATAAAAGCCGCCTATGACTGACCAGAATCATATCACCGGATACCGCGCCAATGTGGGCGTGATGCTCATCAACAAATACGGCAAGCTCTGGGTGGGCCGTCGTTTTGAAAAACAGAACGACGATGGCGTGGGCAAATGGTGGCAGATGCCGCAAGGTGGCATTGACGAGGGCGAAGACCCGCGCGCCGCAGCGTTTCGCGAATTGCAGGAAGAAACGGGTGTGACCTCGGCTGAATTTCTGGAAGAGGCTGAGGGCTGGTTCAAATATGATCTGCCCGAACATCTGATCGGCAAGAGCTGGGGCGGCAAATATCGCGGCCAGAAGCAGAAGTGGATCGCACTTCGTTTCACCGGGGACGACAGCGAAATCGACCTGACGCCGCCCGGCCACAAGCAGGAATTCGACCAGTGGAAATGGGCCGATATGGATGAAGTCCTCGACATCGTCGTGCCCTTCAAGAAAGCCGTGTATATCGACGTCATCAAGGCGCTGAGGCATCTGGGCCAGTGACACTCAAACATGTGATCTTTGATTGCGACGGTGTGCTGGTGGACAGCGAACCCCTGTCCATGCGTGCTGATGTGATGTTGCTGAAACAGCATGGCATCGAGATCAGCGAGGCCGAGGCTCACAATCGTTTCGTCGGCACCACCTTTCAGGCCATGCTCGACATGATGACGCAACAATTCGGCACCGTGTTTCCGCCGGGGCTTCATGCGGTGAAAAACGCCATGGTTGAAGCGCTGTATCGTGACGAACTCAAAATCGTTCCCGATGTGCGCGATGTGCTGGACGCCTTGAAAGCGCGGGGAATCTCTGTCTCCATCGGTTCCAACAGCCCGAAAAAACGCGTTGAGCTTGCAGTGGAACTGGTAGGTATTGCAGATCGTTTTGACCGCATCGTCAGCTATGAAGACGTAACCCACGGCAAGCCTGCACCCGACATATTTTTGCAGGCGGCGAAACTGGCAGACGCTGCAATTGATGAATGCCTCGTGGTCGAAGACTCGCTCACCGGTGTAACGGCGGCAGTGGCGGCAGGCATTCGCACCATTGGATTTACGGGGACGCATGGGCATCCGGAGCAGCATGCCAAGGATTTGAAGCAGGTTGGTGCGGGTTTGGTGATTGCGCGGATGGGTGATCTTCTTCAACAACTTTGAACACACCTCTCTCAACTCTTCAAAACCTGTCATTGCCGGACTTGTTCCGGCAATCCATGGTTCAACGGGAGTGGAGTTATCCTGAAAGATCTCGCTGGCGGCACAATGGATTGCCGGAACAAGTCCGGCAATGACAATTCTGAGTGAGTTACAAACGTCTGCGCCACGACTTGACATTGTGCACTGCACAGTCCATATGCCCGACATCTGCTTCACGCGGCCACCATAAGAATAACGTGAGGCTCCCGGTTTCGGGATGCCATTCGGCCCTGCAGATTTTCTGAAAGCAATCCTTTCACGTGGGACTGTATGAGCATCGCGCACAGGATGTGGCGCGGCTGCTTGTCCCCTTTTGACATCCATTGAAAGACAATTGTCACAATGACATTTGACCAACTGAACCTCTCGCCACTTCTTCTGAAAGCCGTGGCCGCCGAGGGCTATGAAACCCCAACCCCAATTCAGGCCCAATCGATTCCCACCCTGTTGCAGGGCCGTGATTTGCTCGGCATCGCACAGACGGGTACGGGCAAGACCGCGGCCTTTGCGCTGCCCATGCTCGAACTGCTGATGAAGGACGGAAAGCGCCCGGACAAGAATTCCTGCCGCGCACTCATTCTCTCTCCGACGCGCGAACTCTGCTCGCAGATTCTCGAAAGCTTCCGCACCTATGGGGCCAACACCAAGCTGAAAAGCACCGTGGTGTTTGGCGGTGTGTCGCTGAACAAGCAGATTGAAGCCGTGCGCAACGGTGTGGACATTCTGGTGGCGACACCCGGACGTCTGGTTGATTTGATCGACCGTCGTGCCCTCAGCCTGTCGAAGGTTGAAATTTTCGTGCTCGATGAAGTGGACCAGATGCTGGACCTCGGCTTCATTCACGCCATCCGCAAGCTGACGGGCATGTTGCCAAAGACACGGCAGAACCTGTTCTTCTCGGCCACCATGCCGAAGGAAATTGCAGCCCTTGCCGCCGGGTTGTTGAACGACCCCGTGCGGGTTGAAATCAAGCCTGCTGCCACAACGGCAGAGCGCGTATCGCAACATGTGATCCATGTGGACCCTGCGAATAAAGTGAAGCTGCTGGTGGACCTGCTGCGTGACCCGCAGATCACCCGAGCCTTGATCTTTACACGGACGAAACATGGTGCCGACAAGGTTGTGAAGGCACTGGACAAGGAAAGCTACAAGTCTGCTGCAATCCACGGCAACAAATCGCAAGCCAACCGCGAAAAGGCTCTGGCCGGTTTCAAGGATGGTAAGATTCTGGCGCTCGTGGCAACCGACATTGCGGCCCGTGGCATTGACGTTGATGGCGTGTCCCACGTCTTCAATTTCGATTTGCCCTTCGTGCCTGAATCTTACGTCCACCGCATTGGCCGCACGGCCCGTGCCGGTGCCGACGGTGAAGCCATTGCCTTCTGTATTCCGGAAGACCGTGGCCTGCTGCGCGACATTGAAAAAACCATCCGTCAGGCCATTCCTGTGAAGGAACATGCGCTGGCCTTGAAGGTGGACGAACTGGCCCCCAACTTCGGTTGGGATCCATCGAGTGCCAACAAGCGGAAATCCGGTGGTGGCCGTCATATGCCAAAGACTGGCGCTCCAGCGGTTGCGAAGAAACCACATCATCGCGGCCAGGGTCCACAGCATGCTGTGAACGGCGAGCCACGCCCCGGTGTGCGGGCTGATGGCCGTTTGCAAAAGCGCGAATGGAACCCCGTTGGCATGCCAACCCAGTCGATTGACCAGGCGCAGTTTGCGCGGAAATCCGAAGGCGATGTGGCAGCACCAGCAGAACGCGTTGTGCGCAGTGAACGCCCACGTGAGGAACACAAGGCCCCACCAAAATTCGGCGACCGCAAATTCGGCGGCGGCGGCAAGCAGGGCTTCGGCAAACCACGCGGTGGTGCACCAGCCAAGTCCGGCAACTGGATGAAGACTGTGGGCGACAAAGCCAAGGGCTGATACTTCCCAAACTTTGGACAATTTGGCTCTCCCTCGCTATCATAAGCGGTGGAGAGCTTTTTTATGAAGAGATGGTTGATTCTGCAGAACTGGCACATCGCCGCCCTGATTGCGGCCATGGGCCTGAGTGCAGTGTTTCTGGCCTGGACCTCGTTCAATCTGTTCAGCATGGCCGCAGCGAATGTGAGGTTCATCCGTGAGTATGGCGCCATGGCCCTGGCCGACGGCGGCTTCACCCAATTCATCGAAATCAGCTTCGACGCCTTCGTGTCGCTGCTCGCGTTCCTGCTGTTCAAAGGCTGCGAAACCGAAATCGTAAAACGCTGGCGCGATATGCATGACGGCGGTGGAAAGTCGGACAGCACGGAACATATGTGACTCGCTTGGGTTATCTCGCCCCTCACCCGCCCTTCGGGCACCCTCTCCCGTCAAAAGGGACCGGAGAGGGCCTCAACGATGATGGCCCTCTCCCGTTTC
>JANPCL010000121.1:0-3886 GCA_031430915.1 Hyphomicrobiales bacterium | reverse complement strand
ATGCTGAAGGCAGCGGTTGATGCCTATGCCAAAGCGTTTGCGTAACGGATAAGGGGCCACGATGGCTAGTCTCAAAGACCTGCGCAATCGCATCGCCTCGGTGAAGGCGACACGCAAGATCACCAAGGCCATGCAAATGGTGGCGGCGGCGAAACTGCGCCGTGCGCAGGAAGCGGCTGTGGCTGCACGTCCTTACTCGGAACGTATGGCTGTGGTTTTGGCGAACCTTGCTTCGGCGATGGAGGGAAGAGCGGGTGCGCCGAAACTCCTCGCCGGAACCGGCAGCGATCAGGTTCACCTTCTCGTGGTGGCAACAGCAGAGCGCGGATTGTGTGGCGGTTTTAATTCCTCGATTACCAAACTGGCCCGCGAACATGCCGAGCGTTTGTTGCGCGAAGGCAAGACCGTCAAAATCATGACCGTCGGCAAAAAGGGCAATGATGCGTTGAAGCGCGTCTATGGCAAATACATTGTCAATGCCGTGAATTTCCAGGGCACCAAGTCCGTGCAGTTTGACCATGCCTCAGGCGTGGCGCACAAAGTTCTCGCCATGTACGAAGCGGGCGAATTTGACGTTTGCACGCTGTTCTTCTCGGAATTCAAATCAGTGATTTCGCAAAAGCCAACGGCGCTTCGTATTATTCCTGCGTCCTATGATGCGTCGAAGGTGCCTGATCTGGGTGGTGCGGTTTATGATGCCGAGCCGGAAGAAGGCGAAATCCTCGACGAGCTTTTGCCGCGCAATATTTCCATTCAGGTGTTCCGTGGACTTCTGGAAAATGCCGCCTCGGAACAGGGTGCGCGCATGTCCGCCATGGACAACGCCACGCGCAACGCCGGTGACATGATCAACAAGCTGTCGATCAAGTATAACCGCCAGCGCCAAGCCCAGATCACCAAAGAACTCATCGAAATCATTTCTGGCGCGGAAGCGCTCTAAGTCAAAGGTAAGGACACAAAGTCATGGCCAAAACAGCAACCGCGAAAAAAGCAGCAGCAGCACCCACCAGCATGGCTGGTGCGACGGGTCGTATCACGCAAGTCACGGGTGCCGTGGTGGACGTGACCTTCGATGGCGGTCTGCCACAAATTCTGAACGCGCTCGAAACCATGAACGGTGAAAACCGTCTGGTGCTCGAAGTGGCGCAGCATTTGGGTGAAAACACCGTGCGCTGCATCGCCATGGACGCGTCCGAAGGTCTGGTGCGTGGCCAGCCGGTGCGTGACACGCAGTCGTCGATTACGGTTCCCGTCGGTGAAGGCACACTTGGCCGCATCATGAACGTCATCGGCGAGCCGATTGATGAAGCAGGCCCGATCCAGTTCAAGACGCGCCGCCCGATTCACGCGCCAGCGCCGGACTTTACCGAGCAATCCACAGAAGCCGAAATTCTCGTCACCGGCATCAAGGTGGTTGATCTCTTGGCACCCTATGCGAAGGGCGGAAAGATTGGCTTGTTCGGTGGTGCAGGCGTGGGCAAGACGGTTCTGATTCAGGAACTCATCAACAACATCGCAAAAACCCACGGTGGTTATTCAGTGTTCGCAGGTGTGGGTGAACGCACCCGCGAAGGCAACGATCTTTATCACGAATTCATCGAGTCAAAAGTCAACGCCGATCCGCATGACAAAGACTCTGACGTCAAGTCCAAATGCGCCCTGGTGTTCGGCCAGATGAACGAACCACCGGGTGCGCGTATGCGCGTGGCATTGTCGGGCCTTACGGTTGCTGAACATTTCCGCGACGAAGGCCAGGACGTGTTGCTGTTTGTGGACAATATTTTCCGCTTCACGCAAGCCGGTTCCGAAGTGTCGGCTTTGCTGGGCCGCATTCCCTCCGCCGTGGGTTATCAGCCAACGCTGGCCACCGACATGGGCGCGTTGCAAGAACGCATCACGACAACCACCAAGGGTTCGATCACCTCGGTGCAGGCCATCTACGTGCCAGCCGACGATTTGACCGACCCGGCCCCAGCCACATCCTTCGCGCATTTGGATGCAACGACAACATTGTCCCGCGCCATTGCTGAAAAGGGTATTTACCCTGCCGTGGATCCACTCGACTCCACCAGCCGCATGTTGTCTCCGGCAATCGTGGGTGAAGAGCATTACGCCGTGGCCCGTCAGGTGCAGTCGATTTTGCAGCGCTACAAGGCCCTGCAAGACATCATCGCCATTCTGGGCATGGACGAGCTTTCGGAAGAAGACAAACTGTCAGTGTCGCGCGCCCGCAAGATCGAACGCTTCATGAGCCAGCCCTTCGACGTGGCCGCCGTGTTCACCGGTTCACCCGGCGTGCAGGTGAAACTCGAAGACACCATCAAGGGCTTCAAGGGCCTGTGCAACGGTGACTACGACCATTTGCCAGAGCCAGCTTTCTATATGGTGGGCACGATTGAAGACGCCGTGGCGAAAGCCAAGAAAATGGCAGCTGACGCGGCTTAAAGTTAAAGGGACCTCTCCCGCCCTTCGGGCACCCTCCCCAGAGGGGAGGGACTCGCGGCGGAGACCTCCCTACACGTCCCTTCTCCTCTGGAGAAGGTCCCCGAAGGGGGGATGAGGTCCCTTCGCAGACAAGGAAAACAAACATGGCACTGCATTTCGAACTCGTCTCCCCTGCCCGTCTCCTGTTCTCAGGCGATGTAGCCTCGGTACAAATTCCAGGCTCCGAAGGCGAAATGACCATATTGCCAATGCATGCTCCCGTGCTGTCCACGCTGAAGCCCGGCGTAGTGGTTGTCACCAAAGACGGTGGTGCTCAAGAGAAAATGTTCGTGCGCGGCGGCTTTGCCGAAGTGAATGCTAGCGGCCTGACCGTACTGGCCGAAACCGCAATCCCGCTGGCTGATCTTGATGGAGCCGCGATTGCAGCCCAGATCAAGAATGCGGAAGAAGATGTGGCAGATGCCAAGAGCGACGGCGCACGGGCGAAGGCGAGTGAGACGCTGGATCATCTGAGGTCGCTTGCTGCGGCAATGTGAGTTTTAGTAAGTTCTATCCATTTGAAATCCCCACACGGCCCTTGACAAATCAGTGCATACGAAAGTCTTCTTCATCGAAGGAGAATTCAAATGGCACGTCGAAAAGCTGACTACTATCCAATTTCCGAGGAGCAACTGCTCCAAGCAATTGACTCTGAAGGCCCGGCGAGCAGAGCATTTAGAAGTCTTACTGAGCTCAAAGCGAATGGGGTGCGCCATCCTGAAATTTCGTACAGCCCCGTGCACGGCTATCGGGTAAGAGATCCGTTTGCCCTCCCTAAAGTCTGGAACCAATAGAGTTCGTTAGTCTTCCTTCCTCAGCGAAGCTGGGGAAGTACCGCGAAGCGGAGATGGGGTGGTGGAACTTGAACAGGTGGCAGCCACCCCCTCCCGCCTTCGGCGTACTCCCCCGGCCAAGAGGCCGAGGGAGAAAGAAACTCAAACTCTTCACCCTCCCTATCAGGGAGGGTCGGGGTAGCTGGAGGCTATAGTCTCCCATGTCACTTGCGGCCTCCATCCACCCCCTGCCCCCTCCTTGTTAAGGAGGGGAAGTTGCCGCATCTGCAGAACATAATCCTTGACAAACTTAATTATCTGTTCTACCTTTGTTCCTGACGGCTCTGGAAAGGAGGGACAATGTCGACCATGTCACTGCATTGCCAGAACCGTGTGCAGCGCCTGCGAGGCTTTGGGGGCGACACCCTCTGGTCTTCCGGGAGCCGGGGGTTAGCCCCAGGGATATTACGATCCCTGTTGTCTTTGTGCTGTAGCAACTCGCGCCGGAATTTTGTAAGTCCAGTCGATTGGGACTGGCAGGTTCTATCCGTGCGCCTCTGCGAGTGCGAACCCTGGATGATTTCCTTCATGAAAAGTGCGGGGGCCTTAAATCATTCCGAAATTCCGGC
>JANPCL010000120.1:0-6162 GCA_031430915.1 Hyphomicrobiales bacterium | reverse complement strand
GTGTGTGAATGGCTGTTGTAGAGGCGGATAGCATAGGGGCACCTGCCGTCAAAGGGGGACGGTTTATTGACCTGTCTGGTTGGCGCGAGGCACTGGAGACGGAGAGCCAGCGGCTGATGGTGTGGAGTCCGCTGCTGCTGGTCACCGGCATCTGGACCTATTTCAGTTTGCCCCGGGAGCCGCCGGGATTTCTGGCCGTGCCTCTGTTCGTCTTGTGTGCGGTGGTTCTGCTGGTGCGGCGGGTGCCGATTGCGGTGCGGGTTTGCGTTATCGTCGCGCTTGGCTTTGCTGCGGCAGAGGTGCGGACGCGATGGGTGGGTACTGCTTTGCTCGGTGCTTATTCGCCGGGGCAGAGCGTGGCGGGCTATGTAGTGGATGTGGATGTGCGCTCGAAGTTGCGCCAGTCTGTTTTGCTGGAAGTGATTGACGCTCCAGGCTTGCCAAAGGCTGAAACGCCGGTCCGGGTTTTGGTGCAAATCACAGGCCCGCACGCAGCACCCCATGTGGGCGACAGGGTGCGGTTGACAGTTGATCTTGCGCCTCTTCCTCGCCCGGCCCAACCCGGTGCTTTTGACTATGGGCGGCAGTTGTACTTTCAGTCGATTGGCGCCGTAGGGCGCGGCAAGACAGCGATTGAGGTTGTGGAAAGTCCGGTGCCGTGGCGCTTTGCTTTGCGGAGGTCATTTCATGATTTACGCGCCGCAATTGGTTCTCGCGTGCGAGCGGCTATTCCGGGGCCGCTGGGAAGCTTTGCTGACGCTGTGGTAACGGGTGAGCGGGCGACAATCCCACGCGCCATGAATACCAGTTTGCAGGCCTCGGGGCTGTATCACGTCCTGTCGATTTCCGGATTGCACATGGCGCTGGTGGCCGGGGGTGCGTTCTGGGGACTGCGGGCCATATTGGCACTGTCGCTGAGACTTGCGCATCACTACCCGATCAAGAAGTGGGCGGCGGGATTTGCGATTTTTGTGGGGCTTCTCTACATGCTGCTAGCGGATTCGGGGGCAGCCACGGAACGCTCCTTCATCATGATTGCCGTGGTGTTTTTTGCGGTGCTGGTTGATCGGCCTGCGCTGTCTCTCCATAATCTGGCGCTGGCTGCTGTTGTGATCTTGCTGTGGTCGCCGGAACAGGCGCTGGCAGCAAGTTTCCAGATGTCCTTCATGGCGGTTATGGGCCTCGCGGCGTTTTTCAACTGGTGGCAGGGGATTGTTCCGCAGACGTCGTCTGTTGCATGGGGCGGATTGTTGTTGCGCTGGAGCAGGAAGCTGCTGGTGATTTCGGCTGCGTCGCTGGCAACTTCGCTGGTGGCGGGAAGCCTGTCGGGAATACCAGCACTGCATCACTTCGGGCGTCTCGCACCCTACGGTGTGGTGGCAAATGCGCTGGCTCTGCCGCTGGTCAGCCTGGTTGTCATGCCTGCGGCCATGGCGGGAGTGTTGCTGATGCCCTTGGGATTGGAAGTCGTTCCGTTCAAAGTCATGGGGTGGGGATTGCAAGGTGTGATGTGGGTGTCCGATTGGGTGGCAGGCTGGCCGGGAGCTGGTCTGCGTTTGCCGCTGATTGACAGCACAGCAGCGGTGGCCTTGGCGCTGGCGGCGGCATTTCTGGTTTTGCCGATCACGCGGGTGCGATTTTTGGCGGTGCCGCTATTGGTTGTTGCGGTGGGATTGCTGTGGCGCGGACCAGACAAGCCGCTTGTGCTGGTAGATGAGCGGGCGGTTACGGTTGCCGTGTTGACGAATGCCGGCTTGGTGCCTGCGCAAGGCACATATGGTGCTGCCTCGGTATCACGCTGGTTGGCCCAGGCGGGTGATACGGCGGGGTTCAAGCAAGCGGTGAAGCGGCCGGGCTGGACGTGCAGCGGAAATGTGTGTGAAATGACACAAGGCATGGTTCGCGTGGCATTTTTACAGAAGCAGGCGGGGCTGGTGCCGCGATGCCCGCAAGTTGATGTGCTGGTGTCGCAGGACCCGCTGCGTCGGAGGTGTCGCGGCAGGCTTGCCACGGTCGACCGTTTCGATGTGTGGCGCAATGGAGCCTATGCGGTTTATGCGGATGGTCGTTTGCAGCACGTGCGGGGACTACAAGGTGTGCGGCCTTGGGTTTATGAGCCACGGGCGCGGACAAAGCCTTGAGACCGCTTCACGACGCCGCATGGAAAAAAGCGTGCCCGCAAGCCAAGTCTGTTTCATGACTGATCGCCTGACAGACCTGCGCCGGGACATTGACAGTTTGGACCAAGCCCTGGTTGATCTTCTCTCCCGCCGTGAAAAGCTGGTGGGCGAAGTGTTGATTTACAAAAAAGCCAATAACCTGCCGGGGCGCATTCCAGCACGCGTGAATGCGGTGATTGACAATGCCGAACGCCGAGCCAGCGATGTCGGCATGAACCCCGATCTGGCGCGCACTGTGTGGACGGCCATGGTGGAGTGGTTTGTGCGGCATGAGGAAAAGGAGTTGGGACAGAGGTAGAAGTTGGGGGTTTGGCACATCGCCAGTCGCCCCTCACCCACACGCTTTCTTCAGCGCCTGAAACTGCTCATCCGTCATGATCTTCACCGGTGTTACGCCTTGGGGCAAAGGTACAATTTCCTTGATGCGTTCTTCGGTGCCGGGGTGGGTAGAGAAGACATTGCCGATCTTGTCGAGGGCTGATGGTGTCTTTTCGGGTTCGGTCGGTTTGGCGCCTTCGAGTTTCATCATCTTTTCGAAGAAGTGCTTGAGGCCGATGGGGTCGACCTTGGCTTTCTGCATCACGTCGCGGGCAAAGACGTCGGCTTCATGTTCGGCTTCACGGGTATAGCGCAGGATGGTGACGAGGCCTGCAGCATTGCTGGCGAGATCGCCGCCACCACCGCCTGAGACAGCACTGATGAGAATTTGCAAACCGGCAAAGCGCACCAACTGGGCTTCGGGGTGCAGATGATAGACATGGCCAAGTTCGTGGGCCAACACGCCTGTGAGTTCAGCCGTGTCCGAGGCTTCGGCAATCAGCCCGCGTGTGAGCACAATGCGCCCGCCGGGTGCGGCGAAGGCATTGACCAGCGCCATGTCGTAAATCTGGATCGAGACAGAGGGTAGATCCGTGCCGCTTTCGGCAAGGGCGGACAACATGGCTGTTGCGGCAGCTTGGGATCCCGGAGTTTCGCAGAGCTTGGCTGTGCCCACCAGCGAGTTGACGACCTGAGTGCCCATGTTGTTGCGCCAGCTTTGCGGCAGCAGGCCCGCAATCTGTTGCGGCAGAACCGTCATCGCAAGATAGCCGAGGGCTACAAGTGCCGCAAGGCCGCCTGCCGTCCAGCCCAGTACCTGGCCGATATGGTGCCACGAATAGCCGCCCTTGAGGTGGCTGTTCTGGGCCACGAGATCATCAATGAAGGCCCGGTCGCGCAGGATGAGGCGGGCACCGGGTTTGTGGTCGTGGGTGATGCGGAAGGGCTGGCCTTCGGTTGGTGGGTCGATGGGGTGAAGCCCAGCGATGGACCAGGTGGTGGGGGCAACATCCGTGCCTTGGAATTCAAGGTTTGATCCAACGCGGTTCAATGTCACTGCATGGTCGCGGGCGATTTCGCCATCAAAGTAAACTGCGTCAATGGTCATCACAAACCTCCAATGTCGAAAGCGTCGGCCAAGCCTTCGCCACGGCTGGGCATGGCCGCAGCGGATTGGCGAATACGGTCTACGTCCACGAGCCCGTCCAGTTTCATGCGGTCCACGAAGAACTTGACGATACGCTGCTGCACGAATGGCCAGGCTATACCGAGTGTAAAGACGATCAACAGCAAATTGATGATGGTGAGGCGAATGACGCTGCCCCAGGTGGCATTGAGGGTGAAAGGCACACCATCAAAACGGGTGTAGGTGGCGAAGGTGCGCATTTCCTTCGCAGTGTAAATGGCCCACAGCATGGGGATGACCAGCATGAACACAAGGAACAGCACAATTCCGGCAAGAGCAAGATAGCCTGCAATTTCAGTTATGGTCTCCGGTGCTGCATCAGGACTGAAGATGGACTTCAATTCTGAGGACAGTGTCGATGAAACGACAAATATCGTGATGACGGCGACGATGGCAACGAGCGTCAAAATCCAGCAAAGAGCGTAAGTTGGGTAAAGCGGCCCGGCACGGCCCTTGAACTTGAAGGCGGCGTCGCCGAAGCGCATGTCGTTGGTATCTGTTCAGCCAGCACTGTGTTCATGACTGGTGTAGCCCAGCCCATGCTCATGCTTTTGGCCAGAATGGAGCCGAAATACAAAAGGCTATAGGTCATGGCGTTGCCCACGAGTGTTCCGCGAATACCGCGCCAGTTGGTGCGGGAGAGTTGGAATTTTCGAGCTTTGTAAATGGCAAATCCCCAGAGCACGTAAATCGCGAGGAAGAACGCGCCCTGTAATGCAATGGCAATGGGCGATTCCGGACCCTGAACGAATGTGGCCGCTGTAACGGCAAGGATATAGGGCAGGATGAGGCAGAAGAAGACCATGAGGAAGCCTTTGAACAGCTCCATGCCGGTGCCGGTATATTCCAGTGGCTCGCTGTTGATGTGGACGGATGACCAGATGTGTTTGCGCACATTGGTCTTGGCCCAGAAGCGATAAAAGCCGAGCGTGATGATGCTGAGCAGCAGGTTGACGACGGTCAGCCTCAGCAGGCCCGGTCTTTTGACGTAGCTGAAGTTCAGCTGCTCCGGCGGGGAATGGGCTGGCATGGCGTCGGCAGTTTGCGGATTGTCGTTCATGGTGGTTCCCCGAGATTCGAGCTTGCAGACTGCCACGATTGCGCGGCCACGGGCAGGGGCTTTTCACATTTGTTGCATTCCTGCAACAAGGAGGTGAATTTTTGGTTTGTGGCGTTGGGAGCGTTTTTACAGCCATCATCTGCCGCAATTGCTGGCTAATCCCAACAACAAGTGCTTGTTGCGTGGTGACCTTTGCCGTTTGGCATTTACCACTTTTGAACCTCGAGTGCGCTGAATGGCGCATCTCAGATTCGATGGCGCGAGCTGTGGTGTTGAGTTGAAAAGTCGCTGTAACGTGGAAAATCTGGTTCTGAAAAAGCATATGTGGGTGATGCAGGTCGTGGCTGCAGCACTTTTGTTTTTTTCCGTCAGCTTATCTCCGGCGAAGGCGGCAGATCAGGACGAAGGGGCAGGGTTCTTCGACTACCTGCCTGCCGCACCGCAGTTGAAGCTGCCCCACATCAACATTCCCTTCTGGACCAGTGATCTCAAAAAGGGCCGCAATGCCTATGCCGATGGCAACTACTCGAAGGCGCTGAAATATTTCCGGCGCGAATCGGATGAGGGCAACGTGGTGGCGGACTGGTATCTCGGCCACATGTATCGCCTGGGGCAGGGTATTCCTGCCGATGCGTCGGTGGCCTATTCGTACTACAGCCGTGTCGCTGAAAGCTATGATCCGGAAGAAGCCGACAACAAGCGCTTGCGCATTGTGGTGGACAGCCAGATTCGCTTGGCGGATTTTCGTCGTACGGGCATTGCATCAGCCGGCATGGCACCGGACCCCGATGGGGCTGCGCGCATCTATCTTCGCATAGCCTCCACCTATGGCCATCCGGCGGCGCAATTTGCGCTGGGGCAAATGAACATGGTGGGAGAAGGCGTCAAACCCAATCCGCAGCAGGGGTTGAAATGGCTCACCGCCGCCGCCCGCAAACGCCACCCCGCAGCGCAGGCCTATCTCGGTGACATCTACTGGTCAGGCCGCACTGTGAAGAAGAGCGAGACCCGCGCGCTCATGTGGTACATCCTCGCCATGGAAACCGTGAAGCCAGAAGACAATCCGGACATCGTCAACCGTTATCACGAGCTGGAGTCCACGCTGGATGAAGACACGCGGCTTGAGGCCGAAGCGCGGGCAAAAGTGTGGTCGGAACAATTTCCCGCGAGTCTGGCGAACTGAGGGGAAGGGACCTCATAGGCGCTAACTTAAGGCCAAGACCAACGGATTTGTCATTGCCGGGCTTGTCCCACTGCTGTCCGGTTAAGCTCTGATCGCGATTCAGAAAGCGGCAAACCCATTATAATTGTCGTTACCGGACTTGTTCCGGTAATCCATGGTTCAACGGGAGTGGAGTTTTCCTGATAATTCACGCGTGCTGAACCATGGATTGCCGCAACAAGTGCGGCAATGACAC
>JANPCL010000119.1:0-7001 GCA_031430915.1 Hyphomicrobiales bacterium | reverse complement strand
GTTAATATTGGACGTTTCCTGACAGATAACAAAGTTGACCCGTTGCAAACAAGAACAATGGGCGGGCTGGCAGTAGCGGGAACAATGGCCAGTTCAGCGGGAGGGAACCGATATGTCTGACCTCGATCACAGGATTGAGGCCATGTACCGTTCAGATGTGCGCGGTGCATGGGCCTTTGTTGCGGCGCTCTGGATTGCCGTTCTGTTTGTGCTGTTCATGTCGTGGCCTCACATCCCCGATGGCGGGGTGCGGATTGTCGTATTGCTGGCCGCTGCTGCTGTTCTGATTTTCAACACAGCTTCAATTGCGGCCATGGTGAAGAACTACGCTGCCGACAAGCATTTCATCTACGGTCTTGATATCAAGATGCTGGATGAATCCCGCAAGAACAAAAGTTGAGGGCGCATATCATGGCAAAATACACTCCACCTGAACAAGCAAAAGCGATGCAGTGGTTCGACAGCGCATTTATTGTCGCGGCCATTTTTTTGGCACTGTGGTTTCCGCTCTACATGGGCTGGGCGGGTAATACCAAGGTCGTCGAAAAAATTGAGAACCCGACGTGGGAGTTGTTGAAACAAACCCCGGCACAAGTCGAACAATGGGTGAAGCTTGGATATGCTGATGCCTCTGCTGCCCATGATGTGATCCAAAGCAAGTGGGATTACTCGATCAATTGGGTTCAGCTGGTTTTGCTCAGCGTCGCATTGGTTGGTTATTTCGTCTTTCTGTTTAGGGCTTCCGATAGGGAGTACCGCGAAGTGATCGACGAAAAGTTTAACGTCAAATAGGAGCACCCATCATGTGGATGACAATAGCAAATGCGGGTTGGGTTCTCTCGGCGCTGGTTGGGGCCTGGATGCTCTATGACTGGTATTCGACTGACTCCAAATACTCTGAAGCAGAGCTGACATCGTCGCGCGAAGGCGAGATTGAAGCAATGACTGAAACACACAAGATTTGAGGGGCGAAAATGGCACAGGCAACTTCTTCTCCCAATCATCTCTCGCTGTCGCGCGTCCTCGGTCCGGCCCATGTGTGGGCTTTGGGTGTGGGCATTGTTCTGGTCGGTGAATATACAGGCTGGAATTTTTCTGCTGACAAAGGTGGCGCACTTGCTGCGTTGATTATTTGCTGGGTTGTGGGCCTTCTCTACACATCGGTTGCCATGATCGATTCTGAAGTGACGTCGACAGTTGCTGCTGCCGGTGGTCAATATGCGCAGGCTAAACACATCGTTGGGCCGTTGATGGCTTTCAATGTGGCGCTCTATCTGGTGTTTGCCTATACCATGCTTGAAGTTTCGAATGCCATTGTGGTGGCCGACACGATCAAGGCCTATGCGGGCGAGGGCTTCACAGACTGGCATTATCGCGGTGTGATCGCCACCATCATCATGGTGCTTGCGACACTGAATTATCGCGGCGTGCTGATGACGTTGAATGTGAATTTGGTCATCACGGCCTTTGCATATCTTGCCATCATTGTGCTGTTCTTCTCGGTGCAGCCTTGGAGCCAAGGCGAAGTGCTGAAGCTTGGCCAAATGATTACACCAGAGAATGCATTGCCCTATGGCTGGCTGGGTGTGATTGCCGGGTTCCATTGGGGCATCTGGTATTATCTCGGTATTGAAGGCACCACGCAGGCTGCCGAAGAGGTGCGTTCACCGGCCCGTTCGCTGCCTTATGGCACCATGGCTGGCATGATCACGCTTCTGATTGGTGCGTCACTGACATGGTATGTCTGCGCCTCGCTGATGCCGTGGCAATATTTGGGCTTCACCTATTTCCCATTGTTGGATGCAGGCAAGCTCACGGGCAGCAAGACACTCGAATTCCTGATGTTTGCTGCAACGGTGCTTGCCGCTACGGCCTCGGCGAATGGCTGCATCAACGATGCTGCACGGGCGTGGTTCTCGCTGGGTCGTGACCGTTATATTCCAAGTTGGTTCTCGGCCGTGCATCCAAAGTACCGCACACCCTATCGGTCCATCCTGTTCCTGGTGCCGATTGCCTTGGCCTTTGCCTTCACGGCAAATCTTGGCCAAGCGATTACATTCTCGATTTTGTCGGGCGTGTTGCACTACACCTTCATGGCGCTGAACATCATCATGTTCCGCAACAAATGGCCGCTGGGGTCAATCCGGCGTGGCTACACCCACCCGTTTCATCCGCTGCCTGCCATCGTGCTGTTTATCCTGTGCGTGGTGACGTTCTTTGCCATCTTCCTGGGTTACGGCGCGCAGCTTACGGCCATGGTGGTGTTCTACATCATCATGTCGCTGTGGTTCCATTTCTACCGCTACCAATATGTGAAACGCGGTGCGCAATTCACCATGCCTTGGCCAAAGCCCAAGGGTTATTGATGCACATTCGGAAAGCAAATGGCCCGCTGAAAGGCGGGCCATTTTAATTGTGATGAGTGCAATTCAAATCATAATCGGTGCCATTGTTACTGCTGGTTTGGTGGCTCTGTTGTTCTGGCAATACTTGCGCGAAGGCGCCAAACGCGCCGAACAAGGCCGTGTGTTGTTTGAACCCGTGTTTTCGGTGTTCGAGAATCCTGCTGTGCAGCGAGGCACAACGGCTGGCATATGGACGCTTGTTGGCCGCTACCGCGATCATGACTTTCAACTGAAAACCGTGATAGATACCTTGGCCACGCGCAAGCTGCCGAGCCTGTGGTTGATGGTTACATTGCCGGAACCGCAACCTGTTTTAGAAACGACGAATATGATGATGCGAGCCGCCGGGGTGACATCATTTTCGAATTTTGATTTTCTGCCGCACACGTTGTCCTTGCCGAAGGGGTTTCCAGAACAAGCTACAGTTAGAAGCGATGCGGTGATGCCAAGCGACGTACTTTCACTCATGGCTCATCACCTTGAAATTTTTCACCATGGACGCGGCAAAGAGTTTCTGGTTTCGCCGAAAGGTTTGCGCATTGTTGTGCAACTGGCTGAAGGCGACCGGGCACGCTACGGGGTTTTTCGCGAGGCCAGTTTTGAGGGAACTTCTGTTGTTCTGGCTGATACCACTGAGATCATGGACAGTTTGATTGCTTTGAGGAATGATATTCACGCCCATGCCAAAATCTAAGCATCCAATCCTCGTCTTCATTGTCTCTCTTATTCCGGGGGCTGCTCATGTGTGGCTGGGGCAGCCGCAACGTGGGTTGATGTTCATTTTCTTCATGACCATTCTTGGCTGGATCAGTTTGAAACTGATGCCTGAGAACGCATCCTTCGCTGGCCGTCATATCGGCGGCGTTTTCATCTGGGGTATGTCGATCATTGACGCTTACCGGATCAATCAACGGCGAATTTCGTAGTGAAAAAAGTTTCTTCCCAGTTGAAATGTGGAAGTATCGGTGTTAGCTTTCAAAGATTGAGTTAGAAGGAGTTAAAGCCATGTGCGGCATCGTAGGGCTGTTTTTGAAAGACCCCAAGCTGGAACCAAAACTGGGTGCCATGTTGACTGACATGCTGATTACCATGACGGACCGGGGGCCCGACTCTGCGGGCATCGCCATTTACGGCCGTCCCGTGAAGGGGCGGGCCAAATTGACGGTTCAATCAAGCCAGCCTGAAGCGGACTTCAAGAACCTTGCAAAAGACCTGAGCAAGGCCATTGCCAGCCCGGTCAAGGCATTGATCAAGAACACCCATGTTGTTCTGGATGTCCCAGCCAAGAAACTGGATGCAGCGCGAGCCGCTGTTACCGAACTGAGACCCAATTGCAAGGTGATGAGCTCCGGCGACAGCATTGAGATTTTCAAGGAAGTTGGTCTGCCGAAAGATGTTGCCGCGCGCTTTGGTGTTCCCAAAATGTCGGGCACGCATGGCATTGGTCACACGCGTATGGCAACAGAATCAGCTGTGACGACCATGGGCGCACATCCATTCTCGACGGGTGCTGACCAGTGCCTTGTCCATAACGGGTCGTTGTCAAACCACAATTCGGTGCGGCGCGATTTGAAGCGGGCTGGTATGACTTTTGAAACTGAAAACGATACGGAAGTTGCGGCCGCTTTCATTAGTCACAAGCTGCAAGAAGGTGAAACGCTGGGCAATGCCATGGAGTCCACACTCACGGACCTGGATGGCTTTTTCACCTTTGTTGTTGGCACGCATAATGGTTTTGGCGTGGTGCGTGATCCCATCGCCTGCAAGCCTGCCGTGATGGCGGAGACTGACCAATATGTGGCCTTCGGTTCGGAATATCGTGCGCTGGTCAACTTGCCGGGCATCGACAAGGCCCGGGTGTGGGAACCTGAACCTGCCACTGTGTATTTCTGGGAGCGTTGAGTGAATGCAAACGTATGACTTGGGCGCACAAGGTTTGCGCGGATTGAATTCTGCCCTTCACGCATTAAAGGGCCAGACCAATATGACGGCTTGGGAAATTGTAAACCCCAAGGGGTCGCATGCCATTGCAGCCGGGGTCGATGCTCCCATCGACATCACCGTGCGCGGCTCCACGGGCTATTATTGTGGCGGCATGAACAAGCAAGCGACGATCCGTATTGTTGGAAGTGCGGGGCCGGGTGTTGCTGAAAACATGATGTCGGGAACCGTCATCATTGATGGTGATGCCAGCCAATATGCCGGTGCCACGGGCCGTGGTGGGCTTCTAGTCATCAAGGGCAATGCTTCCTCGCGCTGCGGCATTTCGATGAAGGGCATCGACATCGTCGTGCATGGCAACATCGGGCACATGTCAGCCTTCATGGCGCAATCCGGAAATCTTGTTGTTCTCGGCAATGCCGGTGAAGCCTTGGGCGACAGTCTTTATGAAGCCCGCTTGTTTGTGCGCGGCTCGGTCAAAACCCTTGGCACCGATTGTATCGAAAAAGAGATGCGGCCTGAACATTTCAAGATTCTGGAAGACCTGCTCAAACGCGGTGAAGCTGACGCAAAAGCCAAGCCCGAACAGTTCCGGCGCTATGGCTCGGCCCGCAAACTCTACACCTTCAACATCGACAATGCGTCGGATTATTGAGAACATAAATGACTGATTTTCCACGCACGCCACCGCGTTACTCCGCAACATTTACACCAGCAGTAAACGCCGAAATCCGCCGCGCTGCGGCGACTGGCATTTATGACATTCGTGGAGGTGGCACCAAACGTCATCTGCCGCATTTTGACGATCTGCTGTTTCTTGGCGCATCCATCAGCCGCTATCCTCTCGAAGGCTATCGTGAGAAATGTGCGACTGATGTGTGGCTGGGAACACGCCACGCCAAGAAGCCCATTCATCTGGATATTCCGGTGACCATTGCAGGCATGTCGTTCGGAGCATTGTCAGGCCCTGCAAAGGAGGCCTTGGGACGCGGTGCTTCTGCTGCTGGTACCTCAACCACGACTGGTGACGGTGGGATGACCGAAGAAGAGCGCGGCCATTCCAAAACGCTGGTCTATCAATATCTGCCGTCACGTTATGGCATGAACCCCGATGATTTGCGCCGTGCTGATGCCATTGAAATTGTCGTTGGGCAGGGTGCCAAGCCTGGTGGTGGTGGCATGTTATTGGGTCAAAAGATTTCAGATCGCGTTGCCAACATGCGTAATTTGCCAAAAGGCATCGACCAGCGTTCAGCTTGTCGTCACCCGGATTGGACGGGACCGGATGATCTTGAAATTAAAATCCTCGAACTCCGCGAAATCACAGATTGGGAAAAACCCATCTATGTAAAAGTGGGCGGTGCGCGGCCTTACTACGATACAGCGCTCGCCGTAAAATCAGGTGCGGATGTTGTTGTATTGGACGGCATGCAAGGTGGTACTGCGGCTACGCAAGATGTGTTCATTGAGCATGTGGGCATGCCCATTCTCGCCTGCATTCCACTCGCGGTGAAAGCCCTGCAAGACCTTGGCATGCACCGCAAAGTGCAGCTGATTGTGTCAGGCGGCATTCGCTCTGGTGCTGATGTTGCAAAAGCCATGGCGCTCGGCGCTGACGCCGTTTCCATTGGCACAGCGGCCTTGATTGCCTTGGGAGACAATGATCCCAAGTGGGAAGCGGAGTATCAAGCGCTGGGCACCACGGCTGACGCTTATGATGATTGGCACGAAGGAAAAGACCCTGCGGGCATCACCACGCAAGACCCGGAGTTGTCGAAACGATTTGACCCTGTTCTGGGTGGTCGGCGATTAAAAAATTATCTCAAAGTCATGACGCTGGAAGCGCAAACCATTGCGCGGGCCTGTGGCAAAAATCATCTTCACAATTTGGAACCGGAAGATTTGTGTTCGCTCACAATTGAAGCTGCGGCCATGGCAGGCGTTCCCTTAGCGGGAACAAGTTGGATACCCGGACGCAACGGAAGTTTCTAAAAATAAAAAATTCAGGGAGAAGACATAATGGCGAAAGACCTTGCAAAATGGGCCAAGCAAAAGGGTGTCAAATATTTCATGGTGTCTTACACTGACTTGTTCGGTGGACAACGTGCGAAGCTGGTGCCAACGCAAGCCATCAACGAGATGGCGGTTGATGGTGCGGGCTTTGCAGGTTTTGCAACATGGTTGGATTTGACACCGGCGCACCCTGATTTGATGGCCGTGCCTGATGCGGACTCGGCCATTCAATTGCCGTGGAAAAAAGATGTGGCCTGGGTTGCCGCCCGCGCCACCATGGAAGGCAAGCTGGTTGACCAGGCACCGCGCAATGTGTTGGAGCGCTTGGTCGGTGAAGCCGCCAAGGATGGTTTGCATGTGAAGACAGGTGTCGAACCTGAATTCTTTATTCTCTCGCCCGACGGCAGCCAGATTTCTGATCCCTATGACACAGCAGAAAAGCCCTGCTACGACCAACAGGCGGTAATGCGCCGCTATGATGTCATTGCTGAGATTTGCGATTACATGTTGGAGCTGGGTTGGGAAGCCTACCAGAACGACCATGAAGACGCCGTTGGCCAGTTTGAAATGAACTGGAAATATGACGACGCGTTACAAACTGCCGACAAGCATTCTTTTTTCAAGTTCATGACGAAGTCGATT
>JANPCL010000118.1:0-15571 GCA_031430915.1 Hyphomicrobiales bacterium | reverse complement strand
CAATGACACGCTGAACGGCGGTGGTGGTGCAGACATCATGTATGGCGGTGCCGGTGATGATACTTACGAAGTTGAAAATGCGGGCGACAGTGCTTCCGAACAATCGTCATTTCTCAATTTTTTCCTCGATGACGGTGGTTTTGATAGCGTCAACACATCATTGAATTCTTACTCGCTCAACGCCTACATCGAGAAACTTACCTTCACGGGAGTTGGGAATTTTGCTGGAACAGGCAACGATAGCAACAATTTCATTTTCGGCGGCAACAGCAATGGTCAGGATATCCTGTCAGGCGGTCTTGGTGCTGACAATCTCAACAGCGGGTTGGGATTGAACGACATTGCCGATTACCGGACGTCAACAGGCACAAACGTTGCTGTAAACCTGTTGCTCGACACCGCATCGGGCGGCCATGCCCAGGGCGATAACCTGGATGGTATTGATGGTCTCTATGGCTCCCTCACCCAGCGCGATATTTTGATCGGCGACAACGCCAACAACATACTCAAAGGTTTTGGTGGTGTTGACTCCCTGGTTGGTAACGACGGTGACGACTTTATTGAAGGTGGTGCGGGTGGCGACGCCATCAATGGTGGTGCTGGTGTAAATGACTGGGCGAGCTATCGTGACTCCGCATCAGGCACCGTCAGCATCAATCTTCTGACTGCCGTGCATTCCGGCGGTGATGCGCAGGGTGACCAGTTGTTCTTCATCGAGAACCTTGAAGGCTCACTGACCTTGCGTGACATTCTGATCGGCAACATCGTGGCCAATCGCATCATCGGCAATGGCGGCATTGACTCGATTCAGGGTGGCGATGGCAATGACTTCATTGACGGTGGCACAGGCGGCGACAGTTTGAATGCTGGCGCGGGCATTGACACAGTAAGCTATGAGAAATCTTCCGCAAGTGTGACCGTTGATCTCAACGTGGCCCTGCAAGTCAGCGATGGCGACGCCAATGGTGACAGTCTGTTCTTCTTTGAAAACGTCAACGGCTCTGACCTTGCGGACAGTATCAAAGGCAATTACCAATCCAATCGCCTCGCGGGCGGGCTTGGGGCTGACACCTTGAACGGCGGCACAGGCTCGGACTATCTCACAGGCGGGGCTGATGCAGACACATTCCGTTTCACAGACACTGCATTCGGCTCCGACAGTATTCTCGATTGGCAAGACGGCAGCGACAAAATCAGCTTGGCCCTCTCCATCGCCGATGCTTTCAGTGATTTCACCATCACTGGCAACGGCACCGCCCACGCCGTGATCAAGATCATTGGCGTTCCAGGCAGTGCCATCACGGTAAATGCGGCTGCGCCGTTTACGCTGGATGCGGGGGATTTTGTGTTTGTGTGAGGCGGCTGCGCCGTCGTTTTATATTTAAGGCCAGGTTGAAGCCGACCGGGGCAACACTCTGACGCATTTTATTGAGTCTCTTGTTCTTGCATCTGGATCAGTTTGACAGTACACTCATAACGTGAGGGGTCGCAATTCCTGAGGACCGGATAGAGTAAATCTGTCTGGTAAATTGCATGTCAGTATTTGATGCTATTTCTGCCAAAGACCACTTTTTCGTCGCTAACCCACATCACTACGACGTCATTTCTATCGGCCCGGTGGATATGCTGGACTTTGCGTCCGAAGTCAGCGCCACATCGACAACTTATGAATGGTTGACCAGCAGCGGGCACCGTGTGAGTGCAAGAGGTGTGTTCACTTATTCCGCGGCTGTTGTTTCCGGCACAGTCTCGGACGTCGCCATTTACCTCGACAATGTGGGCGGTGGCGACATACTGATCAACAACGCTACTGGTGTCACGATCAGTTCTTTGCTGTCAGGCCATGAAGCATTCTGGGCTTCGCTCTTCTCGGGCAACGACGAACTTTCAACCTCAGTCGCCGGCTCCAGTTCAATCAGTGGCGACGGATTCATTGGCAACAATGGTGCCACAGGCGGTAACGATCAGATTCTGGTCTTTGAAGGTAATGTTTATACGTCCGCCGCGGGTGACTATGCCGAAACGGCGGTAGGGGCCATCGTAACAGGTGGAGTGGACACATTCGTTGTCGACGGAAATCCTGGTAATGGAGGCGCACATCTGCAAGGCGACGCTTACGTTGTGGTGGGTGGCTCAACCTTAAACGGTGGCGATGACGTTTTCTCTGGCGTGAGCGACGGCGGTTATATGATCGGCGATGCACATGTCAGTCTTGGCGTACTCAATGGCGGGGCTGACACCATCAATGTCAACGGCAACGACGCGGAAGGGCACATCTCCGGTGACGCGTGGGTTGTTGGCGGTCAAGAAGGCGGCGGAGTAACGGGAACGCTATATGGCGGAGCGGATTTCATTACAGGCAACACTGACTATGTTACAGGGGAATGCCACCAGTTTTATGGTGGTATCCTGATTGGTGGCGACGACACCATTGCAAACAGTCGCTCGACAACGGCGGTCTTGGACGGCTTGTTTGGCGATGTTCGCTACATCATGACCGAGACGACGGCAGACAGCGTTTTTGTCGGCGGCGACGACAGCATAACCTACACTGGACCATACAGTAGCTCCATTGTCGGCGACGTCGGGGAGTTGGAAGCCGGAGCCCTCATCACCGACATTACGTTCGGCAACGATATCTTGCGGGGCAGCAACAGCGCAGGCATCGGGCCGGGTGGCATAACCTACGCAGACATCATCTATGGCGACTACAAGTCTGACTTCGTTGGTGTTCTGGCAACAGCGAAGGGCGGCAACGACTGGATTGACGGTGGAGACGGCGATGACCGACTGTATGGTCAAAACGGCAATGACACGGTTGCCTTTGAATTCGCGACGCACACCGTTACAGTTGATCTGAACCTGCAAGGCGCTGCGCAAGCCACGGGTGGTGGTTTCAATGATTACCTTGAAGGCTTCGAGAATATTTTTGGATCAGCTCAAGCCGATACCTTGCGAGGCGACAGCAACAACAACGTCATCGAAGGTGCGGCAGGTGGTGACACGCTTGCCGGTCGCGGCGGCACGGATACCATTACATACTCGCGGTCTAATGCCTATGTCACTGTTTCCCTACTCGCCAACACCGCATCCGGCGGCCACGCAACAGGTGATGTGATCTCCGGCTTTGAGAATATTCTTGGCTCCATCTATGCAGACACACTTACCGGCAGCAACGTAGCCAATGTCATCGAAGGGGCGGCTGGCGGTGACACCATGACCGGCAATGCCGGGCTCGACACGTTGAGCTATCTGTTCTCAGACGCCGCTGTCACTGTAAACCTCTCCAACATGACGTCTTCAGGTGGCCATGCCACAGGAGACGTATTCAGTGGCTTCGAAAATGTTCTCGGTTCAACGCTCGGCGACACGTTGACAGGAAGCACTGGCGCAAATGTTTTGTCTGGTGCTGGCGGTGACGACGCGCTGGACGGCGGCAGCGGCATTGACGTTCTCAATGGGGGCGATGGCAATGATCGCGTGATTTACAGCAGCTTCACAATCGGTGCCGCGTTTAATTTTCAATCGCAAGTCTATCAGGGCGACGTGAACGAAACATGGTCGAACATCGAAAGCGCCACGGGTACACAAGGCAACGACAGTTTCTCACCGTCGCTTGCAAACAACTACATTGATGGCCAGGGCGGCGCTGACACAGTTGCCTACAATGACTCCGATGCAGGTGTGACAATCAATCTGGACGGGTCGGCGGGCATCGGCGGATTTGCTGAAGGCGATACTCTCACCAACATCGAAACTGTGGTCGGTTCCACATTTGATGACGTGATCACGGGAACAACCATCGCTGAAACATTGCGTGGCGGTAACAGCAATGACACACTTCAGGGGCGTGGCGGCGCTGATCTGCTTGATGGTGGGAACAATGAAGACACTGCCGATTATCGCTTGTCTGCTTCGGGCCAGGTCAACATCAGCTTGCTGGCCGACACTGCTTCTGGCGGTGACGCAACTGGTGACACGCTCGACAACTTCGAAAACCTCATGGGCTCCCTCACCCTGCGCGATATATTGATTGGGGACAACAGCAACAACAAGCTCTACGGCTTTGGTGGTGATGACAGCATCCGCGGTGAAGATGGTGACGACTTCCTCGAAGGTGGTGCAGGCGCGGATGCTCTCAACGCAGGCGCTGGCGCCAATGACTGGGTGAGTTACCGCGCCAATACAGCGGCACAGGCCAACATCAATCTGCTGGCCAACACCTATTCCGGCGGTGATGCGCAGGGCGACACGTTGTTTTTTGTCGAGAACCTTGAAGGCTCTCTTACGCTTCGCGACATACTCATCGGCAATGACACAACAAACATCATCATCGGCAATGATGGTGGGGACTCTATCCGTGGCGAAGGCGGCAATGACACAATTGACGGCGGCACGGGCGCTGACAGTCTGAATGCGGGTGCGGGCATCGATACCCTCACTTATGAAAAGTCCAGTGCCGGGGTCACGGTAGATCTTAACGTGGCCACGCAGTTTAGCGGTGGTGACGCCGCTGGTGACACGCTGTATTTCTTCGAAAATGTCACTGGATCAACTTATGGCGATACCATCTCGGGCAACTATCAATCCAACAGACTCGTCGGCGGACTTGGTGCTGACACGCTGAACGGCGGCACAGGGTCCGACTACCTCACAGGCGGGGCTGATGCAGACACCTTCCGCTTCACCGACACTGCATTCGGCTCCGACAGCATTCTCGATTGGCAAGACGGCAGCGACAAAATCAGCATGGCACTTACGATCGCAGACGCCTTCAGTGATTTCACCATCACCGGCAACGGCACCACCTACGCCGTGGTCAGGATCACCGGTGTGGCGGGCAGTGCGATCATTGTGCAGAATTCGACAGCGTTTACTTTGGATGCGACGGACTTTGTGTTCGCGTGAGCCAGACTATTGCGTGAATTTGCTTTTGCGCCGATAGTGAAAGCAACAAAACGCAATCCATTGCAGAGGGGGTGTCTGCAAGGTTTGAATCAAAACGAGGAGAACACCCTATGCCTTTGCTCAACACCCAGCAGCCCGCCCTGGTTCTGAACGAAAATATTGCGTTGCAGGGCATTTTTCCGAGTTTTGGTGGCGGTGGTGGGAATGGCATGACCATGGCGATGTTCCACACCTATGCGTTCGGGTACAACCCTGGCGGATCCGCGAGTGCGACTGGTCCATTGCTGCCGATCAATCAGAATCAAGCCATGTTTTCCCTGCTTGGCACACAGTATGGCGGAAATGGCCAAACCAATTTCCAGCTGCCGAACCTGATTGGACGGCAACTCACAGGAACGGACGACGGCAGTGTCGGCGAGCAGTCTGGTGGGCCGACGGTGGATTTTGTTGCGGCGAATTATCCGACCACGGTCGGAGGTCCTGCCGTGCCAATGAACGAAGATGGACCATCGCTGGAGGCACGCTACTTCATCGCCTTGCAGGGCGTTTTCCCTTCGCGTGAAGGTGGTAGTACAGCGTTGAATTTCCTCGGCTCCATCGTGAAGGCGGCTTATAGCAATACGCCAGGAGGCTATGCGGCTTGTGAAGGACAATTGCTGAGTATTGCGCAGAATACGGCGCTATTCTCGCTGATTGGCACCATGTATGGCGGAAATGGCACATCGACCTTTGCCTTGCCTGACCTCCGCGGCAAAACCTTGATCGGAGCTGGAACCGAACTGTCGTCAGGTACAACCTATGTGGTGGGTGAGGTTGTCGGGCAAAATGCCGTGACCATCACCAATGCCAATTTGCCCACCAACATGGGGGGCCAGGGCGTAGCCATCAACAACATCGAGCCGTCAGTCGCGGTCAATTTCTACATCATTCCCTTTGGCATTTTCCCCAGCAACGGCAGCGGATCGCCGGATTCTGAACAACCTTTCATTGGAGAAATCCTGGCCTTCGCCGGCAACTTCATACCAGGCGATGGCATTGCCTGTGATGGCCGTTTGTTGCAAATTGCAGATTATGACACACTGTTTGCACTGATTGGCACGACCTATGGCGGTGACGGACAAACCACGTTCGGCGTGCCTGACCTGCGCGGGCGCAGCATTGTCGGTTTGGGGGCCAACAATTCACTCGGCGAGACGGTGGGCAATGCGAATATCACCCTCACGTCAGCAGACTTTGGCAACCTGAACTATGCTGGCACCGATGCGCCTGGCACACATTTTGGCGGCGACGGCAATGACCGTATTGACGGGAAAGGCGGGGCTGACAGCATCACCGGCGGCAAAGGCAACGACTATCTCATCGGCGGTGCGGGCGGAGACGCCATCAATGGCGGCGACGGCACTGACACCGCGGACTACCGCAGCAACGCTACCGTCAACATCAACATCAGCCTGTTGGCCAACACGGCTTCAGGCGGTGATGCCGATGGTGATGTGCTGACGCTGATCGAGAACCTGATTGGCAGCGATACACGACGCGATATCCTGATCGGCAATAATGGCAACAACACATTGATCGGCAACGGCGGCATTGACTCCATTCGCGGCGAAGGCGGTGATGACATCATGGACGGCGGTGCGGGCGGTGACAGTCTTACAGGTGGTGCGGGTCTCGATATCGTGACCTATGCAAACTCCATCGCTGGTGTAACCATCAACCTTGACGTCAGCCTGCAGGTGAGTGCGGGAGATGCGTCAGGCGACAACCTGTTCTTCATTGAAAACATCATCGGATCGGCTCTGGCGGACCGTATCACCGGAAACCTCTATGCCAATATTTTATCAGGTGGTGCGGGAGACGACATTATCAACGGTGGTGCGGGCAGTGATACGATTGAGGGCGGCGCAGGCGCTGACACGATTGACGGTGGCACAGGCGTGGACACGATTACCTATGCTTCATCAACGCTGGGTGTCAGCATCAACCTCGGGCAGGTCCTGCAGGCGGGCGCTGGTGACGGGGCTGGAGACCAGCTGACAAATGTGGAATCCGTTATAGGCTCCAGTCAGGGAGACTCGTTGACTGGAAGCGGTGCCAACAACCGGCTTGACGGCAGCCTTGGGGCTGACAGGCTTGATGGTGCGGGCGGCATTGACAATCTGATTGGAGGCGGCGGTGCCGACACTTTCCGCTTCGCCCTGCCCGATGCCAACGTCGACTACATTCTGGACTGGCAGGACGGCAGCGATCACATTGAACTCACCACGGCGCTGGCTGCAAACTTCGCAGCGCTGACCATCAGCAACAACGGGTCCACCAACGTTGTTGTTTCAGGATTGGCGGGTGGAGCAACAATTGGTGTCAAGGCAGCGCTGGGGTTCACGCTGGATGCGGGTGACTTTGTGTTTGTGTAACCTTGCCAACACTTCCCCATTGTCAACCTCCGCAAACACCCTGTAGCTTGCCACAACACAAACACAGGTGCCCGCTTGACTGATCAACATTTCCACTTCATCTCCGGTCTGCCACGTTCGGGGTCTACACTCATGTCGGCCCTGCTGCGGCAGAACCCGCGCTTTCATGCGGGCATGTCGAGCCCGGTGGCCAGTTTCTTTGACAGCATCATTGCGCAAGTTTCGGCCGGCACTGAACTCTCCACCATGGTCGACCAGAATCAGCGCGAGCGTCTGCTGCGCGGATTGTTCGACAGTTATTATGCCGATGTTGAAAAGCCGGTGATCTTCGACACCAACCGTTCGTGGAACTCGCATCTCCCGGCCCTGATGAAACTGTTCCCCGAAGCCAAGATCATTTGCTGCGTGCGTGATGTGGCGTGGATCATGGACAGTCTGGAGCGGCAATTCCGCAGCAATACCTTTGAGCATACGCGGCTGTTCAACTCACCTGGCGAACGCTCTACAGTTTATACGCGTGTGGAAGCGCTGGCAAATGCTAACCGGCTCGTCGGCTTTCCATGGCATGCGCTGCGCGAGGCCTGTTACTCGGAGTTTGCCACGCGCATCATCCTTGTGGAATATGATCTGGTGGCAGCGCGTCCGAAGGATGTGTTCAAGCTGATTTATGAATTCCTGGGCGAAGAGCAATTCGAGCACAACTTTGACAATGTGGAATATGATGCGCCGGCCTTCGACGCCCAACTGGGTCTTGATGGTTTGCACCGGGTTCACCCCAAGGTCGAGGCCCGGGCACGGCAAACCATTTTGCCACCGGATTTGTTTGAACGTTATGCCAAACTCGCGTTCTGGCGCGACATGCCGACAAGCAAGGTTTACCGCATTGTCAACAAGGGCGGCGATACCCAGCAAACCGCCATGCCGCAGCCCACGCAGAAACTGGACGGCTGATACACTGTAAATTTACCCAAAGCGTCAACCCCCGATTCAGCACGGCTGCAACAAGGCCGCCCGGTTTTAACCTTGTGAAAGGCAAGCGGTCCAAGGTGTCGTCTTACACGCGGTGGATTGCGTGAAGGGGTTACGGCAATGGTGGTTCGGACAATTGATGCGGATGTGGTGCAGCGGCTTGCGAAGGCGGCTGACTTTGCTGTTCTGACGGTTGGTTGTGTGGTGTTGACATTGCTGTTCTCACCCGATGGCTTGCCGGCAGCGATTGGCTTTCTTGCCCTGCTTACAAGTTTTGCCTGTCTTTTGGCCATGCGCGGGCTTGGGCTTTATGAGCCGAAGGCCTGGGCGGACGGGTCTCGAAACGCATTCAAGTCTGCAGCCGTCAGCATCATTGTTGGAGGTGCTGTGTTTGTGGTTTCGAAGTTGTTGCCGCTGTCGCTGCCTTCGGTGTGGCTCTTCATCTGGTGCCAGCTGTGCAGCGCGCATTTTCTGGCGACGCGTCTGATCGCACAGATTTGGGCTGGACCTGCGGACAAGCGCGGCCAGTTCCGCACCCGTATTGCCATAGTCGGCGGTGGCCAGGCGGCGGAAGACGCGCTTAAACTGCTGGAACAATCTCCCTTGCAAGACATCGAAGTTGTCGGCCTGTTTGATGACCGTTTTGACAATCGCTCACCGGAGTCCGTGCAAAAATACAAGAAGCTTGGCAGCATCACCGAGCTTGCGCCCTATGCCAGGGAACACAACATCAACCTGATCATCGTCGCCATTCCACTGTCGGCTGAAACGCGGATGTTGCAGATTTTGAAGCGGCTCTGGGAACTCCCCGTTGACATTCGCATCAGCGGTGCCGCAGGCAAGCTGAAACTGTCGCGCCAGGCCTATACCTATCTCGGCAACCTGCCGCTGCTCTCGGCCTTCGAGCGGCCATTGTCCGGCTGGGATACCATAGTGAAGTCCCTGGTTGACCGCGCCATTGCACTTGCCGCTATCATTGGCCTATCGCCCATCATGTTGGCCGTGGCGCTGGCCGTGAAGTGGGAAAGCAAGGGTCCCGTCATTTTCAAACAGAAGCGTTTTGGCTTCAACAATCAACTCGTCGAAGTGTATAAATTCCGTTCGATGTACACCGACATGGCGGACGCGCGAGCGTCACAGCTTGTCACTAAAAATGACCCGCGCGTAACCCGTGTGGGCCGCATCATCCGCAAGACGTCGCTAGATGAACTGCCGCAATTGCTCAACGTCTTGCTGGGAACATTATCTCTCGTCGGCCCGCGCCCCCACGCCACGCAGGCCAAGGCCGCGGGCACGCTTTATGACGAAGTTGTGGACGGCTACTTCGCCCGCCACAAGGTGAAACCCGGCATCACCGGCTGGGCGCAAATCAACGGCTGGCGCGGCGAAACCGACACGCGCGAAAAAATCGAACAACGGGTGAAACACGACCTCGACTATATCGACCGCTGGTCCATCGGTTTTGACCTGTACATTCTGGCAAAGACGCCGCTGGCGTTGCTGAAGTCGGAGAATGCGTACTGACCCCAGAGGTAGTATACCGACTTTGTGATTACCACCAAAGCTGCTACTGGTAGCGCGTTCTCACCGCGGGGGTGGGTAACGAATCATAACTGGGAGCACAAAAATGGATTTTACTTCACTTATCGTACAGGCTGTGGCCGGAGCCGTTGGTGGTAACGCTGGTGGTGCCGTTGCCAAGACTGCAAGCCTTGGTACCTTGGGTAACACGATTGCTGGCGCAGTAGGCGGCGGCGTCATCGGTCAATTGCTGCCAATCGTCATGGGCATGGCCACCCAGCCAGGCGGCTTCTCGATCAGCAACATCATCGCCAGCGGTGCCGGCGGCCTGATCCTGCAATTGGTTGCAGGCTTCGTCAAAAGCAAGATGGCCTGAGCCACAGCGAAACGGGACTAACAGAGGGCTGCCGCGAGGTGGCCCTTTTTGCTAATCGGGTCACTGTTCATGCCTATCCTCTATCCAGTCAAGCCTGGCACTTTGCTTCTGTGTGACTATTCTCTTGGAGGCTTTCGAGAGCCTGAAATGGTCAAACGTCGACCTGCAATTGTTGTTTCGCCGCGCTTGCCACATCGCGATAACTTGTGTGCCGTCGTTCCACTTTCTTCGAAGCCCGGAGCTCGGGCGCTTGACTACATCGTGAAACTACAATTACGTGAGCAACTTCCCGCACCGTTTGAACTTCAAACCGTTTGGGCAAAGTGCGATATGTTGGCCACCGTATCGTTTGCAAGGCTTGATTTGTTTCGCACGAGCCGGGACCAATCGGGCAAACGGCGATACATTCAACCTCGATTGCCAGAAGCGGATTGGAAACGCATTCAGCAGGGCATCCTTTTTGCTTTGGGACTCAACCACTTCCAGCTTTAACTTGACTTTGGTGGGACGTACCCCACATTGACGAAGATTGCTCGCGGGTCAAACCGTTGAGCCTCAAGACCCTGCAAAGGGCAAGCCCCGCTAAGGACCATAACAAG
This sequence comes from Hyphomicrobiales bacterium, assembly GCA_031430915.1. Lineage (GTDB taxonomy): Bacteria > Pseudomonadota > Alphaproteobacteria > Rhizobiales > Aestuariivirgaceae > Aestuariivirga. Next base: position 4,784 of record JANPCL010000118.1, on the reverse strand, counting down.
TCCCGGCGGGGTTTCTTGTTTATAGGCAGTTTCGTCTGGTGACCCACCCCAAACCCGTCATTCCAACGAAAGTTGGAACCCCGCTTTGCCTATGTCCGCAAATTCACATTGTAATCAGAGAATTTTTTGCATCATCTGGCCGCGCATATCCATACCGCCTTTGCTCGACTCGACGATTAAAAATAGACCATTATTTGCACTTGCCTGTTCCCATTTTTCGCCAATTGTGCGGCGTTCAAGTGCTTCGTGAATGGTAAGCTCGCCTTTGTATTCCACGATAAAAATGCGACCATCCGTCAGCTCGGCGACAAAGTCGGGGTAGAAATTGTTGTGCGCCATTGGCAGTTTGAACGAATTGGGGTGTTTGGAAATGTTGCGCACCCAATGCTTTACCTCGGGAAGGCTATCCAACATTTTTGCGCAGTCGAATTCCTCACCTTCACCATATGAATTTCTTTTGCCATCAAACGCACCCACGCCGTTCGGACCCAGGAAATTACGCTTGAAGCGCCAAGGACCATGATAAACTGGTTGGCCAAAATACATGTTCGCGTGAAACTCTGGTCCAAACTTAAGTGAAAGCTCCACGCGGGCTTGCGGGCCAAAGAGCAATCTCTGGTGAGCCTGATCCCGCGCCAGCTTTCGTGCCGATGAAATCTTTTCCGCCACTTTCCGCGAAAGTATGAATTTCAGGCGATAGAGTTGACTAGCGGTAAAGTTTCGATTTTGAATGAGATAGCGAACCAATTCAGTGGTCCAGTTCAACATATCACTTTGGCTGAAAGCAGCATCGTGGTTCTGGCGGTCTAGCCAGATGGCCAAGCGCTCCGCAGTCCATTCGGCAACGGGTGCATCCCACGGCATTTGTATTTGTGAATCGGCTTGGCCCATGGACATCCGCTCACCATCCAGAAAAATCTCGAAAGTGCGGCCATCGTCCTGAACGTCGAATTCACCCTTTTCAAGTCGGGCTGGCGTGTTGACAATGCTCCATTCAAAATCATCAAGCAGCGTATCGGTATCAACAAAAATCAAGTCGTCCTGCACCCAAGCCGCCAAGGCTGGCACTGTAAACTTCGCGCCACGTTCAGCTGGAGAAAGCTCCTTTTGACATTCCAACTCAAAAACATTCACTGCCTCGGCAAAGCCTTGTGCTTCGTCCGCAGAAACTGTTTCCACAACAATCTGCCGCGCAACCACACTTAGCGGCTTTGACGTCACAATCTTTGTTTCGCCCGATGCGGTTTGAGAAATTTGAACGCCTTCGCTTTGCAAAACCTCGGCCTTGGCCATAAGTTCGGCATTGGGTTTAAACGTCACATCAAGCTTTGGGCCAGGTCGCGTTGCACGGCCAAAAAAATCGGCTCCACCCAATGTGGGCGCAGTTTGCAAAACCTGTTCGGCCTCTTGCTGTTCAAAGCCCATCTTGCTCACCAACTTGTCGCGCAATGCTTCTGCCGCCGCGCCAAACTTGGTTTCAGGCACATGGGCATAAGCACGGTTCAACTTGTCGGAATTGCGCTTTTTGGCGTAAGGCATGCGCATCACGCGGCCCAAAAGCTGTTCTACATCTGTTGCACTGGACACATTGGCAACCGAGCAGAAGACATAGGCAAAGGAACAATCCCAGCCTTCTTTCAAAGCTTCCTTGGTGATGATGAAGCGCACCGGTTCAGATTGGGAGAATAAATCAATCGAATCCAAATCGCGCTGGTCACCCGTCGCAATGGCAATTTGGGTTTCAGCGATTTTGCTGTCGAGCAAATATTGTTTCAACACCTCAACCGTCACGTCGCGGCCTTTGTCTTCGGCTTGGAACAACACAATGGGGCGCACATATTGTGACTCGCCCTTGGCCTCTTCTTCCAGAGTTGCGCGGGTTTGGATTGAGGCGTCCACCGCCTCTTGCCATGTTTGATGTTCCCCTAAAACAATGGGTAGTTTTATCATTTCAGCGTCTTGAAGTTCAGAGGCTTTTACATTGTGCAAAGTGTTGTTGTTGGCTTGCGGCGTGGCCGTAAATTCAATCACAGCACATGGGTTCACCCTTTCGCGGATTTCTTGGGTAAGGCCCGTCACAGCGCCATGCGCCTCATCCACAATCATCAATGGGTAGTGCATGTGCAACAGATTGGCCAGTGAGAATTTTATGGTGCCAGCGCCAGCCTTGCCAGCATCAATAATCTCAAGCCCTTCAAGCTTGGGTGGAATGCCAGCAAAATGCGGTTCCAAAGCTTCATGGTGAGCATAGACTTTGCGTCCTTCCGTGTTGGTGACCCGCAAAGTTTGAATGGTTCCAACAATCAAACATACATTGTCGCGCATGTCAGACGGGCGAATGGTTTCAAAATCCGCAATATCAAACACCCGCACCCGGCCATCAAATTTCTCATCAAGTGCGGCGCGATAAGGGTGGCTTGGCTTTTTCAAGGCATCCACCGTTTGCGTGCGAATGGTGTTGGAAGGCACCAGCCACAACACCACGGGATAATCTTTTTCAATCCACGCCTCTTGTGCCACTTTGATCGCATAAGCGCCCAGAATGGTTTTGCCGCCGCCTGTGGGCAGGCGCAGGCAGCAGTAGGGAACGTAGCCCAAATTCGGCAAAGGCCGATAAGGCCCATAATAGCTGCCAAGGCGCTTTTTCTGTTCAGGTTCATCCACAATGGCGTTGAAGGCATTTTGCGGGCCAGCAATACGGCTGTTTTCCAGAAACTTGCGCAAGGTGGCAAGCGTATCAAGTTGATATTGCTTGAGCTGCATCACGCCCTCGCTTTCACGTCATAAGGCGTTTGCTTGAAGATGATGTGTTCGCGCTTGAGAGAGGCAGCACCAAGGGCAGAACGTTCACCATAGACGGTGAGTTGGCCTTCAAACTTGCCCAGCTTTTTGCGGATCAACGCCAGCGTGGGGCGGGTGAGAACATTGCCGCCTGAAATGCTCTTGTCGCCCAATATGCCATTATAGAGCAGCGCAAACGCTTGGCCTTCATGCTGGCCCAAAACGGGTGTGGCCTTGGTGGCATTCCACGGCGTTCCGGTTTCTGAAAACCAAATATGCGCCGCCAATACGGCGAAGCGAATATCGGGGGAGATATAGCCGGATGGATCAAACACCGGCGCACCCAAACGATAAAACCGAAAGCCGCCGCCGCCCCTCCAATTGACAGATTCTGAAATGCCGCCTTGCTCGCCCTCAATCACTTTTTTCAAACGCGGCTGGCAATGCGTCACCGCATGATCACCCATTTCAATGCCAATATATTTGCGTCCCATTTTATGGGCGACAGCTGCCGTGGTGCCAGAGCCGAGGAAGGAGTCAAAAACTATATCGCCATGTTGAGTCGCTAATTCTAAGATTCGCCTGATCAGCTTTTCCGGTTTTGGAGTGGCAAACGGATCATCCGGATTCGACGCTTTGACCTCTTCCCGACCCTCATGATTGTTTCCGACTTCGGAATGAAGCCAAACAGTTGCTGCTGGTGGTCCCTCCACCTTCAACTCCTTTAAAAAAGTCTTGCGTGAAGGAGAAGCCGTTCCGTCGACTCCAAACCAGATTTCATTGTTGTCGTCCATTCTGCGCAATGCGTCTTCAGGAAACCTTGGAGAATTGCCTCGAGGCGGCGTCCACACAAAACCGTTCTTAAATCGAAATGTGAAGAGCTTTTCTTTCTCGCTGCCTGTCCTCTTTGCATACAATGGTGTTGATTTCCAATCGCCCTTAGGATGATCATCAGGATTTCTGTAACGTGCATCCATTTCCTCACTACGAGCCAATCTTTTTGGCCTCCAGATTTCTTTGTTTGCCGCATATGTTAAAATGTGATCGTGACTTTCAGAAAGCCACTTCGAGTCATTGGCGACAGTATATTTTTTTTGCCAAACTACATTAGCCACAAAATTCTTCCGCCCAAAAACTTCATCCATTGCGACCTTCAGATAATGGCCTTCATTGTCATCAATCGAAATCCAGATGGAGCCATCTTCGGCCAGCAAGTCGCGCAGCAGTTCCAACCGTGGTTAGATCATGGCCAGCCATTGGCTGTGTTCCAGATTATCATCATAATGTTCAAAGGCCGATTTGGTGTTGTAGGGCGGGTCGATATAGATGCATTTCACTTTGCCTGCATAAAACGGCAGAAGGGCTTTCAGCGCCTCAAGGTTATCGCCTTGAATCAGCATATTGCCTGCGTTCAAATCCCCCACGCCAAGTTCCGGCACTTCTTCCAACAAACGATAAGGCACATTCTGCGCCGCCTTCACGTCGTCTTCCTTGGTCAGCCAGTGCAGCATTGGCATATGTGTAAAGTTCCCCTCGGTGAAAGAATTAGCAAACCCTACGCGATTCACCCGTTCAGGCAAAGCTTTCCCGCCGTCGCCCATCAGGGCGGAAATCAGCATTGCGAGTATAGCAACCACGTAAATCATCCCCAGATATCTAGCTGAGGATAATCATCCTGTCAAGCAGAAATTCCTATTAACGGAATCAACAACTTAGAGCTGCGCCGCTCCAAACGTGTCGCAGTCCTTCAAGCTCTTCGCGCTCATGCCCGCCTTGAACCAGCGCACACGCTGTTCACTTGACCCGTGGGTGAAGCTTTCGGGGACTACGTAGCCTTGGCTGCGTTTCTGCAAGCGGTCGTCGCCGATGGCGGAGGCGGCGTTGAGGCCTTCTTCGATGTCGCCTTCTTCCAGAATGTTGGCGCGGGCGTTGGCTTCCTGGGCCCAGATGCCGGCGAAGCAGTCAGCCTGCAGTTCCATTTTCACTTGCAGGAGGTTGCCCTC
>JANPCL010000117.1:0-5909 GCA_031430915.1 Hyphomicrobiales bacterium | reverse complement strand
TGAAAAAACGGCGGCCTATGGCGGCTCGGTCATGTCCACCAAATTGAAGGTGACGGGTGTTGATCTCTATTCCGGTGGTGACTTTGCCGAGGCGAAAGATCGTGAGGAGATTGTGCTGCGCGATGCATCTCGCGGTATCTACAAACGGCTTGTGATCAAAGAGAACAAGATAATTGGTGTGGTGCTCTATGGCGATACCTCGGATGGACCCTGGTTTTTCGACAAGCTGAAAAAAGGTGACGACATCTCCGAGGACAGGGAGATGCTGATCTTTGGGCAAGCCTATGCGGGAGGTACCCCCCTGGACCCTACGGCGGCCGTTGCAGCCTTACCGCCAGACGCAGAAAACTGCGGCTGCAACGGCATATGCAAGTCAAAGATCACCGATGCGATTGCGTCGAAAGGTTTGACATCGATTGATGATGTGCGGGCGCACACCAAGGCATCGGCATCCTGCGGCTCTTGCACGGGGCTGGTGGAAAAACTGCTGGTGCTGTCCTTGGGTGATGGCTATCAGCCCAATGCGGTGCAGCCGTTGTGCAAATGCACGGACTTGGGCCATGCCGATGTGCGGCGCTTGATTGTGGCGAAACAAATCAAATCCATTCCCTCGCTGATGCAGGATCTTGAATGGAAGACGTCTTGCGGCTGTGCCAAATGTCGACCAGCTTTGAACTACTATCTTATTGCGGAATGGCCTGGCGAATATGAAGACGACAACCAGTCGCGCTTCATCAATGAGCGCGTACACGCCAACATCCAGAAGGATGGCACCTATTCAGTCGTGCCACGCATGTGGGGCGGCATGACCAGTGCGAAAGAGCTGCGCGCCATTGCCGATGTAACAGACAAGTTTCAGATTCCGGCGGTCAAGGTTACGGGTGGTCAGCGCATTGATTTGCTCGGTGTAAAAAAAGAGGACCTGCCTGCCGTGTGGTCCGATCTCAATGCAGCGGGCATGGTGTCAGGGGCCGCCTATGCCAAGGGGCTTCGCACAGTGAAGACCTGTGTGGGCACGGAGTGGTGCCGTTTCGGCACGCAGGATTCGACTGGGCTTGGCATTCGCATTGAAAAATTCATGTGGGGATCATGGACGCCTGCAAAAGTCAAAATGGCAGTGTCTGGTTGTCCGCGCAATTGCGCCGAAGCCACATGCAAGGACGTTGGTGTGATATGCGTCGATTCGGGATTTGACATTCATTTTGCGGGTGCAGCGGGTCTTGATATCAAAGGCACGGAACTGCTCTGCCATGTTGATTCCGAAGATGACGCGCTGGAGATGATTGTGGCCTTGACCCAGCTTTATCGTGAGCAGGGCCATTATCTTGAACGCATGTACAAGTGGAACAAGCGCGTGGGCATCGATTCCATTCGCAAGAACATTGTGGATGATGCAGAAAAGCGACGTGCCTGTTTTGCACGTTTTCAATATGCGCAGACATTCCTGCAAATTGATCCGTGGGCGGAGCGTGTGTCGGGCAAGGATGCGCATGAATTTGTCCCTATGCGCGCATTCCCGATGCAGATGGCAGCGGAGTGAATGTGATGTCGGACTGGATCGAAGTTGGCCGGGTTGATGACGTGCCCTTGCGGGGCTCGCGTGTTATCGCAACGCCACAAGGTGACATTGCGGTGTTCAAGGCAGCGGACGGGAGGATCTTCGCCCTGTGGGACAAATGCCCCCACAAGGGCGGACCGCTGTCGCAGGGGATCGTGCATGGCACGTCGGTGACGTGCCCCTTGCACAATTGGGTGATCGGGCTCGAGACCGGTGAAGTCAAAGGTCCTGATCAAGGCTGTGCCCGCAAGGTGCCGGTGCAAGTTGAGAATGATGTGATTGCTGTTCCGGGTGCTGTGCTGCGGCAACAGGTTGCGTGATGGAGGCGAACATCACCCGCACGACATGCCCTTATTGTGGTGTCGGCTGCGGGGTTCTGGCCAGGCGCGAGACGGACGGTTCTGTCACAATCAAAGGTGACCCTGATCACCCTGCGAATTTTGGTCGCCTCTGTTCCAAAGGCTCAGCGCTGGGCGAGACATTTGGCCTTGAGCAGCGACTGTTAAAACCCCGTATCGGTTTTGAAGATGCAACATGGGACGAAGCCACATCGTTGGTGGCGCAAAAGTTTTCGGATGCCATTCGTGAACATGGACCAGACTCAGCTGCGTTCTATGTCTCGGGCCAGTTTCTGACGGAAGACTACTATGTTGCCAACAAGCTGATGAAGGGCTTCATCGGTTCTGCAAACATTGATACCAATTCGCGACTTTGCATGGCCTCTGCCGTGGCGGGGCACAAGCGGGCCTTCGGGGCGGATGTGGTGCCGTGCAATTACACCGATCTGGAGGAGGCTGATCTGGTGGTGCTTGTGGGCTCTAACCTCACGTGGTGCCACCCGGTTTTATTTCAGCGCTTGCAGGCGGCGCGTGAGAAGCGCGGCACAAAAGTCGTGGTGATTGATCCGCGTCGGACCATGACGGCGGAAGCTGCTGACATGCATCTGCAGGTCAGGTCTGGGTCTGACGTGTCGTTATTCAACGGATTGTTGCGTCATCTCTATTCGCGCGGCGAGATTGACTCGCGCTTTGTCTTTGCGCGCACCAATGGGCTGGCTGAAACACTGCTGGTGGCCAATCAACATTCCGATGAACGGGTGATTGATGACACGGGACTGTCGCGCCAGCAAATGCTGGCCTTCTACGGTCTGTTTGCGGCTCATGCGAAAACCGTCACGGCGTTTTCCATGGGGGTCAATCAAGCCAGCGATGGCACGGACAAGGTGAATGCCATCATCAATTGTCATTTGTTGACGGGGCGTATCGGCAAGGCCGGCGCGGGTCCGTTTTCGATCACGGGACAACCCAATGCCATGGGCGGTCGTGAAGTGGGTGGGCTCGCCAACATGCTGGCAGCCCATATGGATATTGCCAACCCGGCGCATCGCCATGCGGTGCAGGACTTCTGGAAGTCGCCGCGTATGGCGGATAGGCCAGGCTTCAAAGCGGTGGATTTGTTTGATGCTGTGCGCGTTGGAAAGATCAAGGCGCTGTGGATCATGGCCACGAACCCCGCAGTCAGTATGCCGGATACGGCACATATCGCAGCGGCTTTGAAGGCATGTCCGTTTGTTGTGGTGTCTGACGTCACTGATACAACAGAGACGGCGGGCTACGCTCACGTGCTGTTGCCCGCCATGGGCTGGGGGGAAAAGGACGGGACCGTTACAAATTCCGAGCGGCGGATATCACGTCAGCGTCGATTCACGCCTGCTGCGGGTGAGGCGCGGGAGGATTGGCGCATTATCTGTGATGTCGCGGCGAAGATGGGATTTGATGGATTTGCCTATCAGGCCGCGTCGGATATTTTTGCGGAGCATGTGGCTCTCACCGCTGTGGCGAACAAGGGTGCGCGCGCACTTGATCTGGCGGCTTTTGCAGGACAGGATTTTGATGGCCTTCGTCCGCAACAATGGGGTGGTGCGCGGCCTTTTGCTGACGGGCAATTTGATACGCCGGATCGCAAGGCACGCTTTGTGCCGACGCAAAGCATTGTGCAGGTCACGCATGCTGAATTCATCCGCAACACCGGGCGCATTCGTGACCAGTGGCACACCATGACCCGCACAGGCCTGGTGCCCAAACTGTTTGGCCATCGGGGGGAACCGTATGTGGAGGTGCACCCCGCCGATGCCGCACGATTGAAACTGACCGACGCTGACCTTGCGCAGTTGGATGGTGGAGCGGTTGTCCGTGTACTGATCAGTGACGCAGTGTCGCGGGGGGAAATTTTTCAACCAATGCACTGGAGCGGATCTTTTGCATCTGGTGGCAAGGCCAACACTGGAGATCTGGCTGGCGTTGATCCAGTAAGTGGACAACCTGCCTTGAAGTCGGCAGCAGTCTCGCTCCGCCGATTTCCAGCGCGGTGGTATGGCTTTGGTGTGATGCTGGGGAAAACCAGGCCCGCTTTCGACTATTGGGTGACGCGGCCTTTGGCCGTGGGGCAGGCGTTTGAGTGTGCGGGCTTGCAGCAGCCAACGGACTGGCTCGCGATATTGCATGATCTTGTTGATGTGAATGATCCTGACGTTGCTGCGTCTTTTGTCACCACGTCTTCGGGCACTTTCCGTTGTGTGGTGACGCGAGGAGGGCGACTGCAATTTGCATTCTTTGCCAGCGCAACATCTGTGCAAGCCAGTCGAGATTGGCTGCAACATTTGCTGGGGACGGAAGTTGTTGCGGCTGATGTTCTGGCAGGGAGACCTGTTTCGGCTGCGGCGGATGTGGGGCCGATTGTGTGTGCCTGCAATGGTGTGGGGCGCCGGCAGATCAATGCGGCCATTGCTGCATTACCGAATGCTTCGCTGCACATGATTTGTGAAGCGACCCGGGCTGGAACAGGCTGTGGGTCTTGTCGGCCTGAGATTCAGAAGATGCTGTCTGCCACGACCATGTTTGTGCAAGCAGCAGAATAATCAGAACCGTAAAATCCGGAACCAGCGCGCTGCATTGAGCAGGCTGACGAGAGCGCTTGCGACATAGGTGAATGCAGCGGCGCGGAGGACTGATTTTACGCCCGATATTTCATCTGGCGGCACGTAGGTTGATAGAACGGGCAGGGCCTTGCGGAAGCTGGCGTCAAATTCTGTTGGCAGCGTAACGATGTGAATCAAAATGGTGGAGGCGAAGATGCCAATCGCCAAGGCGATTTCCAAAGCGAGAATCGCGGGGTTGCGGGTCAGGCTGTAAACGATGGGTGCAGCGACCAGGATGAGGCCGCCGATGCGATCCACCAGTATAGCCTTCTTAATCAGGCGCTGCCGCCACATCAGCGGGCCAAAACCATCGCGATGCTGGACAGCATGGGCGACTTCATGGGCGGCCACCGCAATGGCAGTGATGGATTTGCCATTGAAATTGGATTCGGTGAGGCGCACCGCCCGGTCATCCGGCGAATAGTGATCGCCTGCTTTCACGACATCAATGGTGACAGTTTGCAATCCGGCCTTGTCCAACAAGAGTCTCGCCAATTCTCCGCCGGTGCCGGGCATGTCTGGTCGTTCGGTGGCGTGTTTGCGCAAGGTCCAGTTGATCCAGACCTGTGGTCCGTAGATCAAGCCAAGCAGGGCGATGATGGCGACGAGGCTGATGATAATCATGCTGCGCGCTATAGGTGTTCTTGTCAGGTGGCTGCAAGACGTACATGATGGCAGTCATGAAATATCTGCGTTGCGACTCTCAGGATACAGTTTCCATCCTTGAGATCGATATCCCCCGGCCCGACCCCGGTGAAATGGTAGTCAGGCTTTCAATGTGCGGCATTTGCGGCACGGATACGGCCAAGGTGTTTGGGGCCTATCCAAAGCCGCAACAGCTTGGCCATGAGGTTGTGGGGGTGGTGCATGCCCTGGGCGATGGCGTTTCGGAATTTGCCGTGGGGCAACGTGTCGCCTTTGCCCATCATGTTCCGGATTATGCTTCGCATCATTCGCGGCGCGGCAGTGAAACGATGGATGCAACATTCAAGCGCTCCAATATTCGGCCTGGCGGATTTTCGGAATTCATACGCGTGCCGGCGCCCCATGTGGCGCATGTCGTTGTGCCTGTGCCGGCTGCGATGCCGGATGCGCGCGCAGTTTTTATGGAGCCAATGGCATGTTGTTTGCGGGCATTGGACCGCGTGAGTCTTGTTGAAAGCGACTCTTGCCTTGTGGTGGGTGCAGGGGCTGTTGGCATGCTGTTTGTGCCCTTGTTAAGGGACCGGGCGGTGACTGTGCTGGTAAGTGACATGCGGGAGGAACGTATTGCGCTTGCCAGTCACTGGGGTGCCATAGCGGGAGGTATTCCGGGTACGGATGATATTGCTGACATGTGCCACATTCATTCTTCTGGGCGGGGTGTGGATGTGG
>JANPCL010000116.1:0-6237 GCA_031430915.1 Hyphomicrobiales bacterium | reverse complement strand
GAGGGCGGGCACCTCAGCATGAGGGGAGTGGGAGATGCTGGGAAAAAGTGAAGTTTAAAGGGATGCGTCACCTCGTCTTTATTGCTTTTTCTCAGGAAAATTTTTGATTGGAGGTATCGAGTGAAAGACAGTCCAATTTATCTAAATTTTGAAGATGATGCTTCAAAAATTGCGAACTCAGGCCGATGGTCAGCACTTAACGAGAAGATCATTAGTTTGACCAGTAATTGCGACGCTGGAAATGGTTGGCAAGTTCAACTATTCGCGGCGCTATGTTACCAAATTTTCTCCGAGTATCGACGCCTGAAGGATGGGTTCGAAGCCGAAGTCGTGGATCCTTCAGAAATGGCTTGGCGTGCGAGAAATCTGTTGGAGCTATCGGTATGGTCGATCTTTTTTACAAAAAGTAGAGCAAACGCTTGGCGTCTTTACGAGGAGGCAGGCCGGGACGCCATGAACATATTTGATGAATTTCAACGTTGGGGGCAATCGTCCGGTCAGCAAGCTGATTGGCTATCTAACATTAACATTGGAAAGTCTGAACTATCCATTCGTGCGGCAAACGAAGGGATAGACAGTTTAGATGGCAAGTACATGCGCGTTGAAGCGGCAGCAGAAATTTGTGGTTTGAAGGACATGTTTAAAATAGAGAACAAAACCCTTTCGAAATTTGCCCACCCCACGGCATTGCAAATTCTTGGAACAGTGGATGATGAGAAACAAAGACTGCAAAGAGATACTTTTTACAACCATGGATGCTGTCATTTCATTAATGCTTTTAATGCGTTGGAGAGCTGTGCGCCACTAATTGGAGAAAGGCTGACTACATCATGACGCGATACAAGTGGAGGCGTTCTGTTTTTTCAAAATGTTGATGATTGCATTTGTGGAAAGTCTGTAACCTGGGCCTAGAGTTTGATCCAATTATTTTTAGAGCCCATGCCTTTTGTTTGCGCCTGAGGGCTGGTTGTGCGTTGGCGAAGGCCCCACCCCCGGCCCCTCCCCGCATAAGCGGGTAGGGGTAAGGATAGAAATTTATTGTACCTGCCGCACCCGTTCGCGCCAGAAGATATAGAGTCCTGATGCGATGATCAGGGCGGCTCCGGTCCAGAAGCTCCAGGACGTTGCGAAATCGCCCCAGATCACATAGCCCAGCAGGGTGGACCAGATGAGGGCGCTGTAGCTGAAGGGGGCGACGACTGAGGCGGGGGCGTGGCTGAAGGCTTTTATGATGCAGTAGTGGCCCAGGGCTCCGGCGGCTCCGCTGGCGATGAGGAGTGTCCAGCCGTAAACATCGGGCCATTGCCAGAACCATGGCAGGATGATGGAACTGATGGCCGCGCCGAAGGCTGCGGTGAGCAGCAATGAGGTTCTGGGGTCGTCGGCCCGGACGGAGCGGGTGGCGATTTGATAGCTGGCGTTGGTCACCGCTGCGGCCAGCAAAAACAAGACGCCGATGTTGAATGTGCCGGAGAAGGCCGTCCAGGGTTGGACGACGATGGTGGCGCCGGCAAAACCCATGGCGACACCGGCCCAACGCCTGATCCCCACGTGTTCTTTCAGGATAAAGACCGAAAGCACGGTTGTGATGATCGGAGACAGAAACATGATGGTGGTCGCCGTGGCCAGCGGCACAAATTTTATGCCGGCGTTGAACAGGCCGGTGGTGAGCATCAGGAAAACGGAACGCACGGTTTGTTGCACGGGCACTTGGCTGCGGGCGAGTGTTGGCAAGTCACGCCCGCACCAGAGGGCTGCGAATACCGTGGCGAAGAAGAAGCGGCCCCAGGTGACTTCTACCAGCGAGTAGTGCTCGAGGCCGAGTTTGATGATGGCATCAAGCGCAATAAAGCAAGCCATGGTGGCGAGCATCCAGAGGATGCCGCGGGAACGGTTTTCGATCATGCAAGTGCTGGAAGCTGGCCGCCAAGTTCGTCCTCGATGTGGACGCGGATGATGTCTTCGAAAGTTTTTTCGGAACGGAAACCGAGATCGAGCGCGCGTTGCGGATCGAAGTTTTGCGGCCAGCCCTGAACGATGCGCAGGATGGTTTCGTCGGCGACGTGTTTCACATGGGCGACGGCTTTGGGGGCGACGGCTTCGAGGGCGGCAAGTTGATCGGCCACGGTGCAGGACAGGCCGGGGAGAGAGAGATTGCGGCGGTTACCGAGTTTCGCTCCACCCATTTTTGCGGCCTGTATCAGAAAGCCGACGGCGGCGCGGGGGGAAGCATGCCAGTGGCGCACTGTTGTGGGGACGGGGAGGATGGCGTCCTTGCCTGCCAAGGGTTCGCGGATGATGTTGGAGAAAAAGCCTGAGGCCGCTTTGTTTGGGGCACCGGGGCGCACACAGACGGTGGGCATGCGCAGCGCCATGCCGTCCATGAAGCCGCGCCTTGAATAGTCGTTGAGCAACAATTCGCAAATGGCTTTCTGGGTGCCGTAACTGGTGAGAGGTGCTGTCAGGAATTCATCGACGATGGCATCGGGAAAGGGTGAGCCGAAGACGGCAATTGATGAGGTGAAGATGACGCGCGGACAATAGCCAGCGCCCTGTTTGCGGATGGCTTCGAAGAGAAAGCGCGTGCCGTCGAGATTGATGGCGTAGCCTTTTTCGAAATTGGCTTCGGCTTCGCCGGAGACGATGGCGGCGAGATGAAAAATCAGATCAGGGCGCAAGGCCACCAGTTTTTCGGCTTCGCCGGGCGTCGACAAATCACCGATATGGGTTTCAATTTCAAAACCTGTGCCTGGTTCAGGTGGTGGTGCGAGGATGACGTCATGGCGGATGACGTGGGTGAGGGACAGACCATCGCTTGCCTCGGCCAATCTCGCGACGAGCTTGCGTCCCAACATGCCGGCTGCGCCGATCACAAGTGCTTTCATTTCCAGGTTCCCATTTCAACCCATACATTAGCTACAAATTTGTAATGTTTGAAGCCGCCTGCAAGCTGCACCTGCCGCGCCCGAAATGCATGCCATAAGCGATTGATTCCGGACCAGAATCAGCCGCTACGAGAATCACTGTTTGCAATCCTGCATGCGCACAAGCTGTGTGCAGGTTGTAATTTCCTCTTGATTTCAGATGCTTAAAACAAGTACTCGTGCAAGTGCGACAATGTGTTTAAGAGTCGCAAGGGGGATGAGGGTAACAATCATGGCCGGAAGAACGGCTTTGCTGGAAGAATTCCGGCTGACATTGGAGGGAACTGTGTGGGGCAGGTTTCTTGGCCGCGTGAAAGCGCGGAGTCTGTGTCGATTGAACCTTCGCGTCAGGGGTGAGACCACGGTATGACTACTGCTACGGATAAAGACTTTGTGCACCCGGCTGACGCCTTGGCGCTTGCGTTGGACCGGGCATCGGGATTGCTCAGTGTATTGAGCGATCTCTACAACCCTTCACATGACAGTTTTGCCAGCGGCAACGGTTTTGTCATGCATGGCATGACCACGGCTTCCGGCTTGTTGTCGGACGCCCGGGCGGCCCTGCTGGATTTGCACGAGGGCTGTGATCTGGTCTTGCGTGATACGGTGGCTGAAGCTGAAATGGATGTGCGTGCCGAGGTGGATGACAGCATTGTGACCTTCACCCGGGCCACGCCGGAACCTGCGTGGACTGACACTGCTGCTGCAGAACCTGCGGCACCGCAGTCCGACTATAAATCCGCCACTGCGGCGGTTTCAGAGCAAGATCAATTCGCCAAAAGCTATCTTGAACTGTTGAAAAAGCTGACGGCGGCCGAGGTGTTTGCTTCTGAACAGCAGGCGCTTTCAGTTCCGGGATCGGGCGCCGATCTGTTGCCGTTGCTGCGCGGCTTGCGCGAAGATTTCCAGAAGATGCACAACGTCGGCTGAGGCTGAGGCTGCATGCGTGGCAGTGAAACATCAAGGAGAGTCCCGCATGACCGATACAAAACCCGCGCTGCCAGACCATTTGAGCATCGATCCCAGAAGCCCGTATTTCAACAAGGACGTGTTGCAATTCCAGATCGGCATCCGTTTCAAGGGTGTCGAAAAAACCAACGTGGAGGAATATTGCATCTCTGAAGCTTGGGTGCGCGTGCCTGCTGGCGGCAAGTCGAAGGATCGATATGGCAATCCGATGATGGTGAAATTGTCGGGTGCAGTTGAGGTGTTTTACAAGGAGTAGGGGGAGTATTTCGGGCTTTCAGCAAAACTGCGGGCCTGTCAAAATTAACATAAATTGCAGGTAGCTGTTTTGTCGCCCGCAATTCAGGTCTAACTCTCTGGTTTTCGGGTCTGGCGTGTGTGTCTGGCCCAGCAGGTGTGGGTGGTGAGTGAGAACCTGAAAGACGACAGTGTGGTGCATCCGGCCGATGCCATTGCATCTGCCCTTGATCGTGCGCGCAGCCTGCTGATCGTGCTGATGGACCTTTATGAAGCGCGCCGTGAAGAATTCGTGGGCGGCAGTCCTTTCATTGTGCATGGCATGTCGACGGTGAATGACCTGATCGATGATGCGCGCAACGCTTTGTCGGACTTGCATGAGACGTGCGATTTGAGTCTTGTTGCGGCGAAGGCCGCAAGTGTGACCACCAACATTGTGGAACTCACCGCCAAACCTGCGGAGGCTGGAACCTACGTGGCGAAACCTGCGCTGAAACCCATAGCTGCGGCTGTGGTCACGCTGCAGGAGGTTGACGACAAGGCTGTGAAGACTGCGAAAAGCTATCGGCAGCTGTAGGGGTAGCACCCGTATTTTTGCAGAAGTCGCAAGACTTTGGCAATTGTCACATGTCTAATATGCCGACATGAATGACCGTGACGTCCTGCTGCATGACGTGCCATTTCCGATGGCCTTGCGCATCGCGCTGTGTGCCGTGGGCGTGGTCATTGCAGTGCTGGTGACCTATGAGCTGGGCCGGGGGGTGTGGCCGCTGAACCTGACGTCGCCTTTTTTCGCCATGATCATTCTTGGTGGCTGGACAATGGCCTTTGCTGCATTCATGGCGGGAATGTTCACCGCGCCAACCCTTTATGAGTTTCGACGGGGTTCCCTCACAGTCAGCAAGACCTGGTTCCGGACACCACAGCGCAGGACCTATGTGGTTGCTGATCTGGCGGCGCTGACATGTCGCGTGCAGGAGTCATCCGATGGGCCGGACATGCATTTTGTCGAAATCAGCACGCGGTCTGGTGACGTCTTCAAATCGCGGATGTTTGATACGGCAGTAACTGCACGCGAACACGAAGCAGAGTTTCGGCGCGCGCTGGGCATGTGACAGCGGGGTTGTAGGACTTGTTCCAGTCTTGAAAGTGTGTGACGGGGAAAGACTGCTGGGAGCGGGCCCGGAGCAAACACCCCCTCCCGGCTTCCACCTTCGCCACGAGGCTTCGGCGGACGCAGACGCCGTACTCCCCCGGCCCCACGAGGCCGAGTGAGAAAAGGGGAGCAAGCTCCGCCCATGGTTCCGTGTTGACAAAATACACCCCTTTGGGGTACTTGTAGAGATGCCTTTCATCAGCGTTATAGAGACTGAAGTCTATCTCCGCGACGCCGAGCGGTTGTTGACGGAAGCTGAGCGTAGCAGCGTTGTTGATAGTCTGGCGCAAGACCCGGAACAGGGAGTGCTGATCAAGAGTACGCGAGGCTTGCGTAAAACCCGTATCGGCTTTGGCGGACGTGGCAAGCGCGGCGGTGGCCGTGTTATCTATTGGTTCAAGACGGATGAGCTGCCGCTGGTGTTGCTGGCGGTCTATGCAAAAAATGAGATGGACGATTTGAGTGAGGAGCGCAGGCAATATCTTGTGAAGCTGTCGTCGCAACTCAAAACAGAATTGGGAGTACGATCATGAAAGCCAAAGACTTTGATGGACTGGTGGAGAGTCTCAATCAAGCCCGTGCCTATGCGCGGGGTGAGCATGTGCCGGGACTTCGCGTGCATCGGGTTGAGGTGAAGCGCAACGAGATTGCAGGTCTGCGGCTGCGGGAGGGTCTGACGCAAGTGCAGTTTGCGGAGTTGCTTGGCACGTCGCTTGGCACCTTGCGGAAGTGGGAGAGCGGTGAGCGGACACCATCAGGTGCGGCGGCGCGGCTGGTCACACTGTTTGCAGCAAAGCCGAAGCTGGTGACGCAGACGTTGGGGATCAAACCAGCGGCGGCGAAGCGGCGGGCGAGGAGTGGGCTGGTGGCGGCGGAGTGAGATGGTTTTGTGGAGTGTCACCGAAATAAATTTAGAGCATACGCATTTCGCCCCTCATCCGCCCTTCGGGCACC
>JANPCL010000115.1:0-14949 GCA_031430915.1 Hyphomicrobiales bacterium | reverse complement strand
CTGAAAGCCCGGAACGCCGGGTTGACCGCCGCCGCCCAATGGTGGGCGGGCTGGGGATAGTTGTGGCTGTGCATTGGCAGGTGCTGGCGGAAACCCCTGCGGCGGCACGGCAGGACGCTGAGGTGCCGGCGCCGGCAATGGTGCAGCAGCAGCCTTGGCTTCATTCTCTTCGGCGAAAGCAAACTTGGGCTTCGGTGCAGACGGAGACGGGTTCACTGGTGCTGCAAAAGGCGGCGGCGGAGGCGCTGCTGCTGCTGCTGCCTCGTGGCGTTGCTTGGCAACTTGCACCCGTTGTTCTGCCATTTTGGTTGACGCATCACGTTGGCTGCGCAAACGCTCGGCCAGCTTGTCTGGCGAAACTGGTGGTGGCGCTTTCGGATTGGCGCGGGGTGCCATGGGTGCGGGGCGCACGGGAGCCGTTGCTGCCGGGCGCGGGGCCGTTGGCGTCGCCCGCGAAACAGGCGGCCTGACCGTTGACGCAACGGGGCGCGCAGCTGGAGGTGGTGCGTCCTTGCGGAAGTCATTGGTCATTTTTGGCAGGTCTCTTTGACCGGGTGCCTGACCCGGTGTTTGCCCTGCCTGTGCCTGTGCGCCAATGCCAAGACGCTCGCGCCAATTGCGCTTGTCTTGGCCCTTGGTGTTGTCCTGGTCCATCTATTCCTTATGCCCCATCACATATCCTCGACCGGCCTCAGGCCGAGAATCCTTAACCCATTGGCAATACAATACCGGATTGCAGCCAGAAAAGCGAGACGGCTCTTCGTAAGTCCTTCTTGACCCTCCACAATGAAGCGCAATTGCGGCGCTTCTTTGCCCTTGTTCCATAGAGCGTGAAAATCAGAAGCTAAGTCGTTGAGATAAAATGATATTCTATGTGGCTCATGGGCTTGCGCCGCAGCCTCAAGCAGCCGCGGGAAGGCTGCAATTTTACGCATTAACCCTGTTTCACTTTCATCCGTCAACAAACTGAAATCAACCGTGTGCGGAGCATCCGACGTGATTCCCTGTTCTTTGGCCTTGCGCAGCACCGAACAAATGCGCGCGTGTGCGTATTGCACGTAAAATACTGGGTTGTCCTTGGATTGTTCAGTAACCTTGGCGAAATCGAATTCCAAGGGCGCTTCGTTCTTGCGCATGAGCATCATGAAGCGGACGACGTCGGGGCCTACTTCATCCACCACTTCGCGCAAGGTCACGAACTCTCCTGCCCGCTTGGACATGCGCACAGGCTCGCCGTTGCGGAACAGTTTGACCAACTGGCAGAGTCTCACCACCACATCGACGTGCTTGTTGCCTTGCAGGGACGCCGCAACCGCTTCGAGTCGTTTCACGTAGCCGCCATGGTCGGCGCCCAACACGTAAACGAGTTCGGTGAAGCCGCGGTCTATCTTGTCTTTTGAATAAGCCACGTCTGAAGCGAAGTAGGTATAGGAGCCGTCTGACTTGCGCAGCGGCCGGTCCACATCATCGCCCAAGGCGGTGGACCGGAACAAGGTTTGCTCGCGATCTTCCCAGTCCTCGGGCACTTCACCTTTCGGCTTGTCGAGACGGCCTTTGTAGATGTGACCCTTGCCTTCGAGGTATTCGATCGTCTTTGGCACAGCGTTTGAAGTGTGTAGCGACTTTTCTGAAAAGAAGACTTCCTGCTTGATGTTGAGCGATGCGAGATCGTCGCGGATCAGGTCCATCATCATGGCAATCGCCTTGGCACGCACGGTGTCGATCCATTCGGATTCGGGCTTGCCCTTGAGTGACGCGCCAAATTCTGCCGCGAGGGCCTTGCCCACTGGAACCAAGTAGTCACCAGGATAAAGACCTGCTGGAATTTCGCCGATGTCTTCACCCAAGGCTTCGAGATAGCGCAAGTGCGCCGAGCGGGCGAGAACGTCAACCTGTCCACCGGCATCGTTGATATAGTATTCGCGGGTTACGTCATGACCGGTTGCCTGCAACAGCGATGCAAGTGCATCACCAAACACAGCACCACGCACGTGGCCGACATGGAGAGGGCCTGTTGGATTGGCGGATACATATTCGACGTTGACCTTGCGCTTCTTGCCGAAATCAGACTGGCCAAATTTTTCTTGCTCAGTGAGAACAGCGGTGAGTACGCGTGGCCATACAGCATCAACCAATTTCGCATTGATAAAGCCCGGACCTGCGATGGCGAGAGATGCAATGTCTTTCACGTCGGACAGTTTTGCGATCAGCAATTCTGCCAATGCACGTGGATTTGTCCCTGCGGGTTTCGCCAGCACCATGGCGACATTGGTGGCAATGTCGCCATGTGATGGATCGCGCGGCGGCTCGGCAGCAAGCTTCGACAGATCGAGAGCGAGCGGTAGTTTGCCCTCGCTCTGCAATGCGTTTACGGCGGCCACTACATGGGCCTGAAATTCAGCGAAAATGTTCATTGTTACCAATTCAAAATACGAAACTTGCCTAACGGGCACGACCTAAAGAGATAACAGTCGCTTTTGTCATTGCCGCACTTGTTGCGGCAATCCATCCCACCGCAGGAGAGGAGGGCCGAAGTTTGAGAGCAACCTCAATCCTCAACGATTCCTCTTGCTGGACCATGGATTGCCGCAACAAGTGCGGCAATGACAAACCGATAATCTGTCACCGTAAAACCGCACCATTTAATTGCGTGGCCCTAACGGAAAAGCGGGTCAAGGTCAAACAAGCGCTTGTGCTGGTCGAGGGCGTAACGATCTGTCATGCCCGCAATGAAGTCGCAGACTTGCCGGGCGGCGTGGCGTTTTTCGCCAATGCCTGCAAGTTCGCGCCAATCCTTGGGCAAGAGTTTTTCGTCATTCATATAGACATTGAAGAGATCGGCGATGACGCGTTGGGCCCGCGCCATGATGTCCATGACGCGCGGGTGGCGATACATTTGTTGCGAGAGGAATTGCTGGAGTATGCGATTGTACTCACGCATTTGCGGGGAGAACTGCACAAGAGGCTGACCCGCATTGTGAATGTCCTCAACGGACTTCGGTTTCAATGATGTGAGATTTTTTTTGGTTTGGGCCAGCACGTCCTGCACCATGGCTGATATGACCCGACGCACGGTTTCATGTACCAGCCTGTTGTGCTCAAGATCAGGATAGAGTTTCAGTACTTCAGCAAGCGCCTGCCCAACCAGGGGAATATCTCCAAGGTCGATCACCTTGAACAGCCCTGCCCTCAGGCCATCATCAATGTCATGGGCGTTGTAGGCAATGTCATCTGACAGGGCCGCCACTTGCGCTTCGATGGAGGCGTAGCGATTCAATTCGAGATCAAGGGCTTCGGAATATTCGATGATGGCAGCGGGCAAACCTGTTTCCTTGTATTTGCCGATGGCATGTCCCTGATCGTCCGTGAGCGGACCATTGTGTTTGACGAGTCCCTCCAAGGTTTCCCATGTCAGGTTGAGGCCGTCGAACTGGGCGTAACGTCTTTCGAGTTTGGTGACGATACGCAGTGACTGGGCATTATGGTCGAAACCACCATGTGGTTTCATCAAGTCGTCGAGAGCACGTTCCCCTGCATGGCCAAAGGGTGTGTGGCCAAGGTCATGGGCCAGGGCCAGCGCTTCCGTGAGGTCTTCATCCACATGCAGGGCTCTGCTGATGGCGCGGGCGATTTGCGCGACTTCAATGGTGTGGGTGAGACGGGTGCGGTAATGATCACCTTCGTGATAGACAAAAACTTGCGTTTTATGTTTGAGACGGCGAAAGGCCTGGGAATGAATCAGACGGTCCCGGTCCCGGGCAAAACAGCTGCGCGGCGGCATTTCCGGTTCGGGCACAAGGCGGCCCCGGCTTTTGGCTGGCAGGCATGCGTAGGGGGCGTTTGTCATATTAAGACCTTGCCCTTGACTTTTACTGCTGTGGTCCCAAGATTCACTTTATGACGACTCCCAACCTCACCGTAACACCCGCCGCCGCCCAACGCATCCTGAAGATTACAGGAGGCGATTCTGCTGCGGCTTTGCGTTTAGCTGTAAATGGTGGAGGTTGCTCGGGGTTCCAATATGAATTCGACATTGTGAAATCGCGGGACGCCGAGGATCTGGCTTTTGTGCTGGATGGTGCCACAGTTTTGGTCGACACGGTTTCAATGCTTTATGTGGATGGGTCAGTGCTGGACTTCGAAGACTCGCTGATGGGTCAGGCGTTCAAGGTGAGCAACCCGCAGGCGAAATCGTCATGTGGGTGTGGCACGAGTTTTTCGTTTTAATCAAGTAGCCCCTCATCCGTCTCGCAGGCTTCGCCTGCGATCCACCTTCTTCCGCAAGCGGGAGGGGAGGCGCGGAACGTGCCAGGGAGGGCCGACATATTTGAGATTGCCAGCTCATCTTGAACGCGTCATTCTCCCGCTATGCGCATTGCCACATGGAACGTCAATTCAATCAAGGCCCATCTCGAGCAAGTGACGACATGGCTCACGCTTGAAAAGCCGGATGTGGTTTGCCTGCAGGAAATCAAATGTGAGGACCATGCGTTTCCGGCGGCTCATTTTGAAGAGCTTGGTTATGCATCGGCGGTGCATGGGCAGAAGACATATAATGGTGTGGCGCTGCTGTCGCGCCTGCCTCTTGAAGATGTGCAGAAGGGTTTGCCGGGTGATGCTTTAGATGAGCAGGCGCGGTTTATTGCGGCGACTGTTGTTGATGGTGATCTGGCGGTCCGGGTCTGCGGGTTATATCTGCCAAACGGCAACCCGGTGCCGGGGCCGAAATATGACTACAAGCTGGCTTGGATGGCACGTTTGCGGGCCTATGCTGCGGCTCAATTGCTGACTGAAGAGGCTCTGGTTTTTGCCGGAGATTACAACATCATACCAACGGGTGTTGATGCGCGACATCCACAGAATTGGTTGGGTGATGCGCTGTTCTTGCCGGAGTCCCGTGCGGCGTTTGACGGTCTGAAACACCTCGGCCTGACTGAGAGTTTCAGGGCTTTGAATCCGTTGGGCGGCGGTGAATTCAGTTTCTGGGACTATCAAGCCGGGGCTTGGCCGAAAAACAATGGCATCCGGATTGATCACCTGTTGCTTTCACCACAGGCGACCGACCGGCTCGTGGCGTCGCGCATTCACAAAGAGGTACGCGGATATGAGAGGCCTTCCGATCACGTGCCGGTCGAGATTACACTCCAATAAAAAAACCCGCCAGATTTCTCCGACGGGCTTGTAGTTTTGGGAGGGAAATAGAAAGTTACTGTGCTGACGGTGCCTTGACACCGAAAGCTGCGAAGGACTTTTCGAAGGGCTTGAACGCTTCGGTGGCTGCGGCCTTGTAGAGGTCGCCCATCTTGGTGGACTGGGCCACGAAAGCTTCATAGGCTTCCTTGGCATAGCCCTGCTGCACTTCGGCAACACGCTCGAACGAACGGGCGGTGGTGGCCTTTTCGAAGGTGGCCTTGTTGTGTTCAGCGGTCTTGTTGGCGAAGTCGGCCATTTCCTGGGCAATGGTCTGGTAGGTCTTGGCGACTGCAGTTGCCGAAGCAACCATGGCGTCAAAGCCTTCTTTGCCGAATTTTTGTGCGTCTTCAAAATTGTTCATGGGGGCATCTCCGTTTCATTGATGACCATCATATATGCACTGCACCATAAACGTCAATGTTTTTTTGCGTTGCAACATAAACCTGCTTGGCCTATGAAGCTTGTGCTGTGAATCGCTGGATTTTCATCAGCTGGTTTACGGGTTGGTAACGGCGTTTCCTTAAATAATCCGGATTGAGCTCAATCGGCTAAATTGCGCCAGCATGGGGGTGCATGGTGATCAGGCCAGAACTTTGGGCACGTGTGGGAAAGTGAAAGTAATGCAACTGCTGCTTCTGCGGGCTTTGAAACCTGTTTCGATTTTGCTGCTGAGCTGGGCCGTTGCCTTCGCTTCGGTTTTGCCCGCCGCCGCTGGCGTCAAATTCTCAACCATTGTTGTCGATGCCCGTAACGGCGCATTGTTGTCTGCAGAAGACCCCGACGGCTTGCGCTATCCCGCATCCCTGACCAAAATGATGACGCTCTATATTCTGTTTCAGGATTTGAAGGCGGGTCGTGTCAAGTTGAATACGCCGCTTAAAGTTTCGCGTCGCGCTGCCTCCATGGCACCATCGAAGCTGGGTTTACGGGCGGGCGGCACGATTACAGTTGAGCAGGCGATCCGCGCACTTGTGATCAAATCCGCGAATGATGCTGCGGCCACTGTGGGTGAAAACCTGGGCGGTGGAAGTGAAGCCACCTTTGCCAAACGCATGACACGGGTGGCGCGCCAGATCGGCATGCGCCGCACCACATTCAAAAATGCATCAGGCCTTCCCAATCCGGCGCAAGTCACCACGGCCCGCGACATGGCCACGCTTGGCCTGCACCTGATGCGGGATTTTCCGCAGTATTATCCCTATTTCCGCAGCACGGCTTTCGTTTACAATGGCCGGGTGATCCGTGGTCACAACCGTCTGGTCGGGCGCTTTCCCGGCACGGACGGCATCAAGACCGGTTACATCAATGCATCGGGCTATAATCTCGTAACCTCCACCAAGCGGGGCGGCAAGCGGGTGGTGGGTGTTGTATTGGGAGCCAGATCATCGGGCTCGCGCAACGCCTACATGATGACGATCATCGCACGCGCCATGGCGAAAGCCCGGGATGGCAACACGATTGCGGCTGTAGCTGGGTCGTCGCAAGGTGTAATCAACCCCCTCACCAAGGCCCAGCAGGCCAATGAGGTTGCTGTTGCGCAGGCTGAAGATGCCGAGAAAGACAAAGACCTGCTTGCCGCCGTATCAGCTGAAGCGGCTGTAGACAGCAAAGAAGACGGCGATGATGAAAGTGCTGATGCGACCTCGGCACAGGAACCAAAGGTTCTGGAAGCCGAACTTGTCACCAACGCACGCCGGAAAGAAACAGACCCGAAGAAATTGCCGTTTGCCGTGAAGCCCTCTGCAGTGACGGGTGAAAATCTGACGGTGGCCTCCCTCCCCGAAAGTTATGCCGTGCAGATCAATGGTCTGAAATCCAGGAAAGATGCACAGGCCACGCTCAGCAACATCCGCGCGGCTGTTGGCAAGGACATGAAAAATACGTCTGCCCAGACCGTTGCCGTGCAAGGCAAGGGCAAAGTCACTTACAGGGTTTTGATTGCCGGATTCTCGGAGAAGCTTGCAAAGAAGTCCTGTGCCATGGCATCGCGCATGGGCAAGACGTGTGCTGTGGTCGCGTCTGAGGGTTGAGAGTACGGCCCTCCCCGGCGCTTTGCGCCTCCCCTCCCGCAAGCGGGAGAGGTGAAGTTTCTTTCACTTCTCCCGCTTGCGGGAGAGGAGGCTCGCGTAGCGAGGCGGTGAGGGCCAGCCCTACCCCAACAACACTTCCTTTGCCGCGTTGATTTTTGCCGCCAGATAATCCGAGCCGCCCTTGTCGGGATGGAAGTCTTTCATCAGGCGTTTGTGGGCGGATTTCACGTCTTCCGGGCTCGCGCCATTTTTCAATCCCAGCACGGCATAGGCTTCATCGCGGGTCATGCTGCCGTTGCCTTGATTAGCTGGCTTTGCCCCGCCGCCCCAGCTGCTGCGCCATTCGGGTTGTGCGCGATCCAGCCAGGCTTCGTAGAGTGCCTGGCTTTGATCTGGGGCTTTGCGACAAAGGCCATGGAAGGCCAATTGTTCGTCTTGGGTGAGCGATGTGAGCCGTCTGCCCTTCGTGGCGCCGCTCAGAATTTCGCCGTCCATTACGCCGGAGTCGTGGTCCAGTTCCATGGCCAGCAGTGACGTCGATACGCGGCTTTTCTGACCGGCGGTTTTGGATTTGCCCCAGTTGAAGCCATTGGGGAAAACCTGGCCTTTTCCAACCAGACCAAGGCCGAACACGAACAGTGGCACGGCAATTTGCATGCGGCCCAAGAGGGCAAGCCAGCCTGCAAAACCCATGATACCGAAGCCTGCCATTTTCGACATGAAGCCCGGCATGGCTGCGGGTGATGTGCGAGCGGCTTTGCGGATCAGCCATATGCCGCCGAAAACAATGACCAATGCGATGAGAAGTTGGGGCATGGCTATTTCAACTGT
Organism: Hyphomicrobiales bacterium; assembly: GCA_031430915.1. GTDB lineage: Bacteria > Pseudomonadota > Alphaproteobacteria > Rhizobiales > Aestuariivirgaceae > Aestuariivirga. The sequence continues at coordinate 6,895 of JANPCL010000115.1, read as the reverse complement.
TGCAGCAAGGCACGAGCGGCCTGACCGGATTTGGACTCGAGTGCCTGCTTACCACCCGTCGCATAAGCTGCAACCGCCCCCAGCAATTCAGCCAACACTTTTGGCGAAGCACTGTCGAGGCGGAAATAGGCGCCGCGTGAAAGCTTGGCGATTTCCCGGAAGGCGCGTTCGGCCACCGGGTCGGTGCCTTCCTGGAACATGAACATGGGAACACCCAGCAGGCCAATTTCGCCAGCGGCCTGACACAGCACATCGACATTTTCCTCGCAGGCATCGCCAACGTAAATGACAGCGTTGACCTTGGCCTTGGCGCCTTCGGTTTTGACGTGGGAGAGGATGCGCGAAATCTGTGTATTGCCGCCCCGGCAATCAACCTTTGTCATCAGTCCGCCGAGCGCTTCCGGATCGGCCACCCAGCGAGAGGCTTTGCACTCGTTGAAGCCACGGAAGTAAACCAGCTGCACAGAAAGCCCTCCGGCTTTCTTGGCTTCCATGAACATCTGGCCCTGAATTGACAGGGCTGTGTCCCAGGTGGGCTGGCGACTCATGGTGGCGTCCATGGCAAACACAAGGCGGCCTTCGCCTGAAGCGCGGGGCATTTTCTTGACGGTTGCAAGGAAGGCATCCACGTCTAGCGTGCGAGGCGCTGCGCCGTTTTCAACTTTGCGAACAGTATTCATGGTGTCAAAGCCGCTCCCCCGGCGATGCGGGCACGAAACGGCCAGCGCGCCGATAGATGGGTATGATCTGCCGGATGTAAAGACCTTATTGGCAGGGTTCAGCCTTCAGCATCTCGATTTTCTCAAGTTTGCCTTTCAGGCTGTAGCTGCCGTAGTCCAGAACAAGATCAATCGACACGCCATTTTCAAGCATGTTGAAGCTTGCGGCATAGGTTGGTTGATCGTCACCCGTTGCCTTCGCGTCATAATAGCTGACTGTCACTGGCCAATAGGGCAACTTGTTCAGGGCATCCAAAGTGGGCGCGTCGGCACCCGCTTTAACCAAACTGCCTGTCTTCTTCACCCCAATGAAGCTGATGGCACGGCTGGGCTTCTCGTCATCTGAACCTTCATAGACGAGAGAAACGGAACGGGTTTCGCCCTTTTCTGCGTCTTGCATCAACTTCTTCTGGAAGGCCGTTGGAAAAATGGCAGTGGCGTCTACGGTGAAGGATTTGGTTTCCTTGCCTTCCAACTCGCCTGTCACCAGTCCACCGTCTTTCGGCTTCTTGGCCTTGACGCGGGTTTCGCTCTGCAAATTGGCGTTGATGTATTGTTTCTGCTTCATGTCGAGTTGAAGACCATCACCGCTTTCAAAGGAATTCAACTGGATGTCCATGGTCTGGGGGCTGCCTTCGCCCTGGATGTAGCGATTGGCGATGCGGTAGTTGACGGCATAGCCCTCACATTCGCTGCCGGTGATTTCATAGGCGAGCTTTCCCGCAATGGCGCTGATGCCACCCTTGTCGTCCAGCTTGTCGGCTTCCAGTATATAGAAGGCGCGGTGCGGGGCCAGTGTCATGCCTGCCATGGCTTGGGTAGATAAGGCATGGCCAGATATGGCGACGCTCAACAGGGTCATGCAGCAAAAGCGTCTGGTCAACGTCATAGGATTCATGGTCAAAAGGCCTCTCAAAACAGTGGGACGATCCTAGCATGAAGAATGGCGAAACAAGGGCTAAAATTCTCGTAACACGAAAACTGCCGCCAAAAGCCGAAGCGGGCTTTGCTGCAGTTTTCGATTGTCACTTCAACGTCGAGGATGTGGCAAAGTCCGCAGACCAGATTGTGGCGCAGGCGCACGGCATGGATGGCATTGCGCTGACATCGATGGACAAGTTCCCCGCGACCTTGATCAACCGTTTGCCTGACACGGTGAAGATTCTATCCACAGTTTCCGTAGGCCATGAACACCTCGATATTCCCGCAGCCTTGGCGCGCGGCATGGTGGTGACCAATACGCCCGATGTGTTGACAGATGCGACTGCCGATATTGCGCTGCTGCTGATGCTGGGTGCCGCACGCGGTGCCTTCTGGGGCGAACGCATGGTGCGTGAAAATCGCTGGGCTGGTTTCTCAATCGTCTATCCCTTGGGGCAGGACATGTCGGACATGCGACTTGGCATTCTGGGCATGGGGCGCATTGGTGTGGCGGTGGCAACACGGGCCAAGGCCTTTGGCATGGCATTGCATTATCACAACAGGCGGCCATCGCCGGAAGCGGATGCTCTGGGGGCTGAGTATCATGCGACGTTTGCTGACATGCTGCCGCATTGTGACTTTCTGTCAATCAATTGCCCGATGACGGCGGAGACCAAAGGCATCATTAACGCGCGGACGCTGGCCCTGATGCCAGCAGGATCAATCGTGGTGAATACGGCGCGGGGTGGCATTGTTGTGGATGAAGATTTGATTGCGTCACTTTCATCCGGCCATACGGCGGCAGCAGGACTTGATGTTTACAACAATGAACCCAACCTCGACCCGCGCTACCGGGATTTACAGAACGTGTTCCTGCTGCCGCATCTGGGCAGTGCCACGGTGCGTACCAGAACCAACATGGGTTTGCGGGCACTCAGCAACATGAAAGCTTTTTTTGCGGGCGAAACACCGAAGGACAAATTGTCATGACGACTCCGGATCAGCGACTTGAAGCTTTGGGTATTGCTTTGCCGACGCCTGCAAAGCCTGTGGCGAATTATCTCGGGTATATGCAGGCGGGGTCGCTGGTATTTACCGCCGGCCAATTGCCCTATGTCGATGGCAAAGTGTTGCACGTTGGATTGCACGGCGACGGTGTTTCCAAAGACGATGGAAAAGTTGCGGCACGGCACGCGGCGATCAATGTTCTGGCGCAGGTGAAGGCAGCCTGTGGAGGTGACCTGTCGCGTGTAAAGCGCGTTGTGAAGTTGACGGGTTTTGTTGCTTGCGTCGGCAGTTTCACGGATCATCCCTTCGTTGTGAATGGTGCGTCTGATTTGATGGTAGAGGTGTTTGGTGAAGCAGGCCGTCATGCCCGCTCTGCTGTTGGCGTTACTTCACTGCCCCTCAATTCCTGTGTCGAGGTCGAAGGGGTATTTGAAATCGCATGAGGCGTTTTTCTCCACAGTTGCGGGCGTTGGACTGGCTCGTAGCACGGCCCATTGCGCACCGGGGTTTGCACAACAAGAGTGATGGTATTCTGGAGAACACTGCGAGTGCTTTCGCCCGTGCCTTTGCCGCCGACTATGCAATTGAGTGTGATCTGCAATTGACGGGCGATGGTGAGGCGGTTGTCATGCATGACGAAACGCTGGACCGCGTCATGGATGCGACCGGCTGGGTGCGGAATCATTCCTTGCGGGACCTCAAGACATTGGCATTCAGAGTGGGCACTGACCGTATACAGACGCTGGGCGACTTGCTGGATCAGATCGCGGGAAAGGTCACTTTGGTGCTCGAACTCAAATCGCACTTTGACGGAGACGTGCGACTGGCCTTGCGGGCGCTTGATGTGCTTGCGGGGTATGGTGGCCCGCATTGCCTGATGTCGTTTGATCCCCTGCTCGTGCAGGCCGTGGCGGAGATTTCACCTTACACCGTGCGCGGCATCACGGCTGACCGTACCACTGATTCCTATTACCGCGCCCTGCCCTTTTCACAGCGGCTGAACTTGCGGCACATGGACCATCTCGACAAAACACGACCGCATTTCATCTCCTATTATTTTCGCGATCTGCCATTTGTGCCAGTGCAGGCCATTCGCGCAGCGGGGCATCCCGTCATCACATGGACGATCCGCAACAAAGACGAAGAACAGCTGGCCCGGCGCTATTGCGACCAGATCACGTTTGAAGGATATGCGGCGGTATGACGGAGCGTATTCGCACACTCACCAGTCTGAAGCAGATTGATGCCGCAGTGTGGGATGGATTGGCCAATCCGCCGGGCGGGATGTTCAATCCATTCGTCTCCCACGCCTTCCTGTCCAGTCTGGAGGAATCGGGGTCTGCGTCTGCACAGTCCGGCTGGGCCGCGTCGCATCTGGTCTATGAGCAGGACGACATCATCAAGGGCCTGGTGCCCTGCTATCTCAAATCCCATTCCATGGGTGAATATGTATTTGACCACGGCTGGGCAGACGCGTTCACGCGGGCTGGCGGACATTATTATCCCAAGCTGCAAGTCTCGGCGCCATTCACGCCGGCAACCGGGCCACGCTTGTTGGGGGCCGAAGCAGTGCGACCATTGCTGTTGCAGGGGCTTTCAGCTTTGACAGGCGAGCTCGAGGCATCGTCGGCGCATATCACTTTCTTGCCGGAGACGGATTGGGCTGCGGCACCTTCTCAGTGGTTGAAGCGACAGGACATACAGTTCCATTGGCACAATGCGGGCTTTGCTGACTTCAAGGATTTTCTCGCATCGCTTTCGTCATCCAAACGCAAGAACATTCGCAAGGAACGCGAAGCCGTTGCAGCACGGGGCATCACGTTTGATCTGGTAACGGGTACGGACTTGACGGAAACGCATTGGGACCATTTCTATGCCTTCTATATGGACACGGGTGCGCGCAAATGGGGACGCCCCTATCTGACGCGGAAATTTTTCTCGTTGATCAATGAACGTATGGCGGAGCACACGCTTCTGGTGCTGGCGAAGCGCGATGGCAAGATCATTGCGGGGGCTTTAAACTTTATTGGGTCGGACACACTGTATGGCCGCAACTGGGGCGCCACGGAGGATCATCCCTTCCTGCATTTCGAAACCTGCTATTATCAAGCGATAGACTTTGCCATTGCACGGGGGTTGAAAGTTGTGGAGGCGGGTGCCCAAGGTGAACACAAACTGGCGCGTGGATATCTACCAGTGAAAACGCACAGTCTGCATTATTTTGCCCACAAGGGACTGGCGCGGGCAGTTGGGGATTATCTGGAGCATGAGCGTGCGAGCATTGAGCAGGACCAGCAGGCGCTGGCCAGTCACTCGCCGTTTAAAAACGTGGAGCGGGAGTGAGGCATCGTTCAGGCTGCCCCTCATCCGGCCTTCGGCCACCTTCTCCCGATAAAAGGATCGGGAGAAGGCAGATACGATGGCCTTCTCCCGCTTCTTCCAGCGGGAGAAGGTGCCCGAAGGGCGGATGAGGGGAAACAGCGACGGCTTAAGACTTCCGGGTTTTCGTTCCCGACAACGTCTCACCCTTTTTATTCTTCAACCCACCAGTGCCGTAGAGCTTCGTGAATTCAGCTTCCTTGCCTTCGCCGAGAAGTCTGGCCTGCCTGATCCATTCTTCACGCTTGATGCGGCCGTTGAAGCGCAAATGATCATCCACCCAGTTGACCTCCGTAGCAGTCCACGACGCGATCTGGTCGAAGTGGAAGAAACCGAGGGAGTGAAGGATGCTTTCATTCTTCGGGCCAATGCCGCTGATGCGTTTCAAATCATCGGCCTTGCCGCCACGGGCCTTGGTAATCCCCTTTGGCTTGTTCATCTTGCCAGATGCTGCGGCCTTGTCTTCGTCTGCCGCTGTAACCTTGGTTGACATGAGGATTGCTGCAGGTGCCGCAGGTGCGGCCTTTTCCTGGGGACCCCTGACAGTGCGAAGACCTGCATCTTTGCTGGCCTCGCCACCCGTGCCGTAAAGTTTGGTAAATTCCGCTTCTTTACCAGCTGCGAGCAGGCGGCACTGGTTGATCCATTCTTCGCGGTCAATACGGTCATTGAATTTCAGATGATCGTCAACCCATGACACATTTTCAGGTGTCCAGGCAGCAATCTGGTCGAAGTGGAAATAGCCCAATGAGTGAAGAATCTTTTCATTCTTCGGACCCACACCGCTGATACGGAGCAAATCATCGGGCTTGCCATTGCGGGCGGTAGCAATGCCACGCGGCCGTTCCATACGCGCCATGCGCAGGGGCTCAGCGGGTGCTGCAGTCACTGGGACGATGGGTGCGGCAACTGGAATTGGCGCTGCAACGGGCCGTGGTATTTCCACCCGTGGAGCCATCACCGCGGCAGCGACCGCAGGTGCAGCAGCAACAGCGACGGGTGCTGCAACGCTTTGGTCATTGCCGAACAGTTTGCGGAACAGACAGCCCAGACAGGCCCCGGTGAAATAGGCAGCGAGCAGCCAGACGGCGAGCTCAATCAGGTAATGCAACATGGTGATCCCCGTCCGTTCAATTTACATCATTGGCTGACGTGTCGCACGTCCGCCAGCCAATCCAGAAGCCAATGGCAGCCGCCACCAGGAGCCACCAAACATTATGGCTCGCGACAAGCAACGTGTCGTGCCAGTTGAAAAATTCATTCATTTCATATCCCCCTTATGGCTTTACCGAAATTTCAACGCGGCGATTCTTGGCACGGGCTTCGTCCGTCAAGGCAGCATCAAGCGGCTGCGTCTTGCCGTAGCCCTTGATGGACATGCGGCTTGCATCCACCCCTGCTTTTTCAAACATGCCCATGATGACAGCGGCGCGACGTTCGCTCAGTCCCATGTTGTAGATTTCCGAGCCACGGAAATCCGCATGGCCCTTGATTTCAACATTCAGTGACGTGCAGCGCGAATCTTTCAACAGCGCTGCATATTGGCTGACCGACACATCAAATGGTTTGGTGATGTCCGTCAGGTCATATTCAAAGCGGATCGGAAACACATTCGCGATGCGGTTCATGACAGCCACGCAGTCATAAGGTGGCGGTGGTGGTGGTGGCTCTACGCCCTTGGCAACGATCACCACTTCACCGTCAGTCGAGTCGGTTTGTACCCTGCCCCGCTTGTCGACGGATTCGGCGATCACATTGTAGGTTCCAACAGGCAGAGGTGCTGCCAGGGCGACACGCCAATTGCCCTTTCCATCGCTGGTGAGTGGGCTTCCTGCTTCACCCATGACTGCGGTGAGATTGGCCTGGGG
>JANPCL010000114.1:0-15953 GCA_031430915.1 Hyphomicrobiales bacterium | reverse complement strand
TTTGCTGGTGGCTTATTTTTTGGGTTTGTCCGGGTGGCGCATCCTGCGAGGCTCGCACGGGCCCGCCCTGTTGGGGGTCTCTATGTATCCGCCACACGTCAAAGCATTAGACGATGCCTGAAGACGAGCCCACCATGGCGGGTCGTTCTGCGGTCTTGGCAGCACGATAACCTGAGGCCCGGTAACAGGACCAGGGGTGCAACGCGCCTCCCTTGCGTTTGCGGACTTCGCACAGCAGCGCCGTGACGTCGGTGTTGTAGGCCGTCTTCAACAAGCGGTGCGCCGCCATGACGTCGCTTGCGGCTTGCATTTCCGCGAGTTGCTTGCGATCCACAAGCAATGCCTTTGCATAGGCCCTGGTGATTTCCATGACCGAGCCCATGAGGCTTTCAATCGGATCGGTAACATTGTGACTCTGGTCGATCATGTAGGCGGGATTGAACCCGGATACCCCACGTTCCGCCGCATCCACCAACTCGTTAAACACCAGGAACAACCGAAAAGGATCAACCGAGCCAGAGTCGAGATCGTCATCGCCATATTTGGAATCATTGAAATGAAAGCCAGCCAGTTTTTTGGCATGCACCAGTCGCGCCACAATCTGTTCAATGTTGGTATTGGGCGCATGATGGCCCAAATCCACAAGGCATTTCGCCTTGTCGCCCAATTCCATGGCCGCCATGAAACTGGAACCCCAATCAGAAATCACAGTCGAATAGAACGCTGGCTCATACATTTTGTGCTCCAGGAACACGAGCCAGTTTTTTGGAAGTGCATCATAGATTGTGCGCAAACTGTCAATGTAGTGATCAAACACATTTGTCAGGTTGGACTGGCCTGGGAAGTTGGAGCCATCGGCAATCCACACCGTCAAGGCGCTGGATCCCAACTGCTGCCCAATCTCGATGCACTCAATATTGTGCTCCACCGCCTGCTGTCGTGTGGCCTTGTCCGCGTGGGTTAGCGAACCAAATTTGTATGACAGTTTTTGCTTGGCTTGATCCTGGAACGTATTGGAGTTCACAGCATCAAAGCCCAGCTCATATTGTGATGCCTCCTGCTTCAACGCGCGATAATCCGACACTTTGTCCCATGGAAAATGCGGCGACACAGTGGGCGTATGCCGCGTCAACTGGTTGATGACGCTGCAGTCCTCAAGCTTGTCGTGAATATTGCGCGGTTCCCCCGGTCCGGGAAAACGGGCAAAGCGTGTGCCACCGGTGCCGACACCCCAGGTGGGCACAGCCACGGCATAGTCCATGGCCTGTTGCACCAGCGTCTCGATGGATTGGTCCCGGCGCTCCAATTGGCGGGCCAGATGCCCATAGTCATCGTCATGGGCCGCTTGATGCTTGGCATTATGCGTGGCGATGAAGTCTGGCGAGATTGCGAAGGTCATGCTGTTACCGTGTAAATGATGCGAGATGCCCGGCATCGACGTTGAGAATGTTGCCTGTCGACTTGTTGGACGCATCACTGGCAAACCAATAGACGGCCTCTGCAATGTCTTCCGGATAGACACTCCGCTGCAACAGCGAACGCTTGCGGTAATGATCGTCCAACTCGTCAGGCTTGATGCCAAGGCTTTGTGCACGTGACAAGCGGAACCCTTCCGACATGATCTTGGAGCCTCGCAGCACTGCATCGGGATTGACGGTGTTGACGCGAATGCCATGGGCCGCGCCCTCAGCCGCCAGCACGCGCGCCAAATGAATTTCCATGGCTTTCATCGCGCCATAGGCTGAGGTTCCGGGGGATGCCACCATGCCGTTCTTCGAAGCGATATAAATCATCGACCCTGCACAGCCCTGCTCTTTTAGTATTTTGAAGCCTTCTCGGCCTACAAGGAAATAGCCCGTGCCCAGAATGGCCAACTGTTTGTTCCAAACCTCGAGTGAAGTCGCTTCAGCGGGGGCCGGAATCGCTATGCCCGCGTTGTTGACGACAATATCGAGTCCGCCAAATCGCCCGATGGTGCTTTGAAAGCCTGCGATGACAGCCTCCTCTTTCGTCACATCCATGTTGACACTGTGCACGACATCTTTGCCGAAGCGCTTGCCGAAATCAGCCACAACCTCTTTCATACTGTCTTCGTTAATATCGGCGATAGTTACGCAAGCGCCCTCCGCCGCCAGCTTTTCTGCAATGGCAAGGCCAATGCCCGAAGCGCCGCCCGTTACCAAGGCCACACGCCCTTGCAGGCTCCTGGGCTTTGGCATGCGCGACAGTTTCGCCTCCTCCAGCAACCAGTACTCAATATTGAAAGCCTCTTGCTCTGGCAGGCCCTGATATTTTGATACACCGGCAGCACCACGTATCACGTTGATGGCGTTGATATAGAATTCAGCTGCAATACGTGCTGTCGCCCTGTCCCGTGCGAATGAGAACAATCCCACCTGCGGCACCAGATAGATCACCGCATTGGCGTCCCGCATCGCGGGCGAGTTTGCGTGCTTGCAACGCTCATAATAGGCCGCATAGTCTAGGCGATAACCATCGAGCAGCGCATCGAGAGCCGCTCCATTCGCATTCACTGGAATGATCAGGGGGCGGATTTTCGTGCGGAGGAAATGATCCGGGCAGGACGTGCCAAGTGGGGCCAGATCACCCAACTGCTTTGAATTCACAAATTCCAACACTTCTGGCGCATCGGTAAAGTGCCCGACCTTGTGCTGCTCTTTTGAAATGCGTCCGCGGATGGCGGGCAATAGTCGCAGCACCGCAGCCTTGCGCTCATCCGCACTCAATGCAGCAAATTTTTCGCCACCAAAGTTCGGCTTCTTGCGATTTTGGTCAAGCCAGAGTGCAGCTTTGTTGATGATGCGCAAGGTTGTGTCATAACTCTGCCTTGCCGTCTTGCCCCATGTGAACAGTCCATGCGAGCCAAGCACAACGCCAACGAGTTTGGGGTTCGACGCCGCGAGATTCCCAAGCTTGATACCTAGGTCGATGCCCGGCCGCTGCCACGGCAGGTAGCCAATTTCGTCGCCAAAGACCTTTTGCGTCAGGGCCTCTGAATCCTCAGCTGCGGCAATCGCTATCACAGCGTCTGAATGCACATGGTCAACATGGGCCCAGGGCACATAGCCATGCAGACATGTATCAATCGAAGGCGCTCGGGAATTGAGATTGAAGATGCAATGATTGAGGGCATGCACCATCGCATCTTCCTGGTCGATGCTTTTGTACAGGCCTTTCAGGCTTTCAAGTTTGTCCATGTAGAGCGTGGCGAAGCCATCCAGCTTCATCGAGCCAATGTCGCCGCCGGAACCCTTCACCCACAACACCTGCACGTTCTCACCTGTCAACGGGTCTTTGTGCGTGACCTTGGCCGAGGTGTTGCCGCCACCAAAGTTGGTGATGCGAAGATCCGCTCCCAACAAGTTCGACCGGTAGAGCAGCAGTCCAGGTTCATCGAGGGTTTTGGCATGGGCGTCATCCCATAGTGAATTCAGCAGGAGCGTGTCTGTCATGATACGTGAATTCATATGCTCACATTCGATCACCGTCAAACAGAAATCGATGGAAATTGCTCATATTGCGCCGCAATGTAGTTTCGCACTGCACAATTAGGAATCATCCTTGACCAACGTGAGCGATTGTGAGTAGTTTTGAGCAATGCATGAAAGAGAACGCTGGCAGAAGATTTTGACACTGGTGCGCGAGCGCCGCGTCGTGCGCGTGTCCGAATTGATGCGGGCCTTGTCTGCGTCTTCGGCCACATTGCGTCGTGATCTCTTCAAGTTGGAAGAAATGGGCCAGCTAAAAAGAATACACGGTGGGGCGGAAGCGACTGAGGCCGCCCGGCAATCCCATCTTTCCACGCGCGCCTTCGGCGTCAGTCAAACCTTGAATGCCGAACGCAAGCGCGCCGTCGCGAGAATTGCGGCTTCGATGTGCGTCGATGGGGAATCGATCATCATCAATGCCGGCTCCACAACCTGGTTCATGGTCGAATTCCTGCGCCACCGCCGCATGCAGATACTCACAAATTCCGTTCCGATTTCCCACGAGCTTATCCTCACAAGCGAAAACCGCATCGTGCTGCCCGGCGGCGAAGTCTATCGCGAACAGGGCATCATCCTCTCGCCCTTTGACGAAGATGCAATACAACACTTCACTGCGGCCAAGATGTTCATGAGCTGCTACGCCATATCCCAGATGGGCATTATTGAAGGCGATCCGTTGATCGCGCGCGCCGAAGCCAAGTTGCTGACGCGCGCCGAAAAGCTCATCGTCATTGCAGACTCGTCGAAATTTGAACAGCGGGGCAGCATGGCCGTTTGCCAGTTGTCACGTGTGTCGACCTTGATCACAGACTCTGGGGCCTCAGTTGCAACACTCGATGCGATACGCGCTGCCGGGGTGGAGGTCATTGTCGCAGACTTTGAACTGAATTCGGTATCGGTGGCTGCATGATGTGCAGAAGCCGAAACCGTGTGAGCCGGAGCACCAAAAGGTGCTTCATATCGTCAACTATGGGAGGACTACATGTATAAGACCAATCGCCGTCAGGCGCTTAAACTGATGTCAGCAGGTGCGCTGGCCGCAACGGGCACAGGCCTGTTCGCTGGCATTGCCCATGCCGAGGGTAAACGCATTGCCATGGTGGTGAAGAACCTTGGCAACAGCTACTTTGACGCCTGCTCAAAGGGTGCCATGGAAGCTGCAAAGGAAGTGGGTGGCTTCGAAATCATCTACACAGCCTCCACCAAGGCCACCGCAGAAGAACAGATTGCCGTGATCGATGCGCTGATCGCGCAGAAGGTCGATGGCATCATCGTATCGTCGAACGACGCCAGTGCCTTGGTGCCCGTCGGCAAGAAGGCCATGGAGCGTGGCATCAAAGTCATCAGCTTTGACTCGGCTATTGCCCCCGAAGGCCGCATCATGCACCTCAATGCTTCGTCAACACCGTTGATTGGTGCCAAGCAAGTGCAGATGATTGCCAAGACTCTGGGTGGCAAGGGTGAAGTTGCCATTCTCTCGGCAGCTTCCACCATGACCAACCAGAATTCATGGATCGAGGCCATGAAGGAAGAATGGAAGAAACCAGAATACAAGGACATGCCACTGGTTGCCACGGTTTACGGTGACGACCAGGACGACAAGAGCTACCGCGAAATGCAGGGTCTGGCAAAAGCCTATCCAAACCTGCGTGGCGTGATCTCGCCAACCACCATCGGCATTCGCTCCGGCGCAAAAGCCATCATTGATGGCGGCATGATCGGCAAGGTGTTCATCACCGGACTTGGTCTGCCATCAGAAATGAAGGATGCTGTGCTGAAAGGTGCCTGCGATACCTTCGCCATCTGGAATCCGGTAGACTACGGCTACTCCGCAACCCAGATCATGATCAACATTCTGGGCGGCGCTGACGCTGGCCCGGGCAAGACCGTGAAGATGGGCCGCATGGGCGAAACCACAATTGCTGAAAATGGCGAAGCCGCCATGGGCGACCCCTTCGTGTTCGACAAGTCGAACGTTGAAGAATTCGCGAAAATCTTCTGATCAACACAGGACGGGGTGCCCTGCATCCCGTCCCAACATCTGTGAACCATGTCAGCACACATTCTCACCTTGGCAAACGTCTCGAAATCATTTCCGGGCGTGCGCGCCCTCAATGACGTTTCACTGGCTTTGAAAGCCGGAGAAGTGACAGCTCTGGTTGGCGAGAACGGTGCAGGCAAGTCCACCATCGTCAAAATTCTGACCGGCATATATCTGACGGACTCTGGTGAAGTCAGGGTGCGCGATGCTGCCAAGACTTTTGCCTCACCTCGCGATGCATGGTCTGCAGGGATTGCCGCAATACATCAGGAAACCGTGATGTTTGATGAACTCACGGTGGCGGAGAATATCTTCATGGGCCACATGCCATTGAAGACTTCCAAGTTGGTGGATTGGGCCGCGATGAACACGCAGGCCGCCGCCTTGCTCAAACGCGTGGATGCCAGCTTTCGGCCTGATACCAAGTTGAAGGAACTCTCGGTTGCGCAGAAACACCTCGTCGAAATCACCAGAGCGCTCAGCCACGACGCATCCCTCATCATCATGGATGAACCAACTGCGGCCCTGTCCCGCAATGAAATTGATGATCTGTTTCGCATCATCGCGCAGCTAAAGGCTGAAGGTCGCGCAATCCTTTTCATCTCGCACAAGTTTGACGAAATCTTCCGTGTGGCAGACAACTACGTGTGCCTGCGCGACGGCGAGAAGGTGGGCGAGGGCCCGATTGGCAGTGTGACGGAAGCAAAGCTCGTCAGCCTCATGGTGGGACGCCCCATTGATCAGGTATTCCCCAAGCGTACTATTTCAATCGGCGAGACCGTCTTGAAGGTCGAAGGTCTTTCGAATGCGACGGAGTTTGCAGATATCTCGTTCGAACTCCGCAAGGGCGAAATTTTGGGTTTCTATGGGCTTGTGGGTGCCGGCCGCTCTGAAACAATGCAATGCCTGTTTGGCCTCACGCCTGCAACGCGGGGATCAGTATCCCTGAACGGGCAGCCCCTCAAACTCTCCTCGCCTGATCAATGTATCGCTGCGGGCATTTCCTATGTGCCTGAGGATCGTCAACATCAGGGTGCCATTCTTGACCTGAGCATTCGAGAAAATGTAACCCTCGTGTCCATAGCCCAGCATGTCCGCAATCTCTTTCTCAATCGCACGTCTGAGCTTGCGGCCACGCGCAAACTTGGGCAGCGGCTGGATGTGCGCGCCGCCCATTTCGAGCAGCGACTGGCAGATCTATCTGGTGGCAATCAGCAGAAAGTTGTCATCGCAAAGTGGCTGGCGGCACATCCCAAGGTCATCATTCTGGATGAGCCCACCAAAGGCATCGATGTGGGGTCGAAGGCGGCGGTGCATGAATTCATTGGTGAACTGGCGGAACAGGGGCTTGCCGTCATTCTCGTCAGTTCTGAACTACCGGAGATCATGGGCCTCGCAGACCGCGTTCTCGTCATGAAGGAAGGCCGCATAGTCAGCACATTCAATCGCGGCTCATGGTCGGCTGAGGCGATTGTTTCTGCAGCTACGGGTGCGCGGGACGCAGCATGAATTTTCTTCTCAAGAATCGTGAATTCGCGCTGGCCCTTATCATTGGTGTCATGATCATCGGTATTGGACTTTATGCTCCTGCCTTCGTGTCCCCCGACAATCTTGCCTATGTGCTGGATGATACATCAATCCTCATCATGATGGCGCTCGCACAGATGATGGTGATCCTGACACGCGGGATTGATTTGTCTGTCGCTTCCAACCTTGCCTTGAGTGGCATGATATCAGCGTCGCTGGCGCAGAACTATCCGGAGCTTCCGGTCATCGCCTACATCGGTCTGGGCATTCTCTGTGGCACTGTGCTCGGACTGTTCAACGGCGGGCTGATTTCCACCCTTGGTATTCCACCCATCGCCATGACGCTGGGAACACTTGCCGCTTACCGTGGTTTGATCGTTGTGTACGGCGGCGGCAATCAGGTGAACGCCAGTGAGATGGGCGACGTCTTCCAGAACTTCCCAAAGACCCCCGTATTGGGGGTTACCGCAACATTCTGGATCATGGTGACGCTGGCCATCGTCATCTGGATTTTTCTGAGTCAGACCCGCATGGGCCGTGGGCTTTACGCCGTCGGCGGCAACCCGGTTGCGGCGCGCTATTGTGGTGTTGATCTTAGTCGGTTGCAGCTGTTGGTCTATGTGTTGTCCGGTGCCATTTCAGGCCTGTGCGGCTATCTGTGGGTCGCGCGCTATGGCGTAGCTTACTCCGAAATCGCATCGGGCTTTGAACTCACGGTGATTGCTGCTTGCGTCATCGGCGGCGTGTCGATTGCAGGTGGCGTTGGCTCTGTTCCCGGCACCATTCTGGGGGCCATGTTCTTTGGCATCATCGTCAATGCGCTTCCCGTTATGCAGATTACACCGTTTTGGCAGATGGCGATTTCGGGTGCGGTTATTTTGGCGGCCGTCATAATCAATGCCCGCAACGAGCGTCAGGCTGGCAAGTTGATTTTGCCTGAAGCGCGGCGTGCCGCTGGGGGAGGAAAATCGTGACCGCTTCATTGCCCCGCAACGAGATTTTGGACAAGGCTGCCTTTCGCTGGTCTGACGTGTTTTTACGCTGGGAGTTTATCCTCGGCCTCCTGTTGTTGGGCGTGATGGTCATGGGCAGTGTGATATCGCCTTACTTTCTGGACAAGTTCACCCTGTCTGACGCGACCTTCAATTTTTCCGAGAAGGCTATCATTGCCTTGCCGATGATGTTGCTGATACTCACACGGGAGATTGATTTGTCGGTCGCCGCCATCATCGCTCTGGCCTCTTTGGCCATGGGGCTCTGTGCCGGATTGGGTTATGGCCCGTGGAGCCTGGCAGTGATCGGCATGGCTGTAGGCGCGGTCTGTGGTCTGTTCAACGGCTTGTTGGTCACCCGGATCGGCCTTCCGTCCATCGTTGTGACCATTGGCACCATGTCGCTGTTCCGGGGCTTGGCCCAGGTGGTGATGGGGGATCAGGCCATCACCACCTATCCACCCGGCTTTTCGACTGTGGGGCAGGGCTACCTCATCAAAGATCCTCCGGTTGCCTATTCCTTTGCCCTGTTCCTGCTGCTTGCTCTCGTGTTTGCGGTGCTGCTTCACCGTACAGCCACAGGGCGGCGACTGTTCGCGATTGGCAACAACCCCACAGCCGCGCGGTTTTCCGGTATTCCTGTGGACCGCATCAAGCTTGGGCTATTTGCCTTGACGGGACTGATGGCAGGTCTCGCAGCCTTTCTACTGACCTCGCGCATTGGTTCGACGCGCTCCAACATCGCTTTGGGTTGGGAACTGGACATCATCACCATGGTGATCCTCGGCGGCGTGTCGATTGCAGGTGGCGTGGGCACCGTGGGCGGGGTGGTGCTGGCGGTGTTCATACTGGGCTTTGCGACGCTTGCACTGTCGCTGATCAATGTGCCGGGCATAGTCATCAGTGTACTGATGGGTTTGCTGTTGATCATGTCGATTGCAGCACCGATTGTGATACGGCGCGTGATGGGGGTTCGGAGGGCGTGAAGGAGAGGAGCTGCGAGTCCTCAACTCACGCCAATCGACATGCCTCCTCAATCGCCACCCGACACTCCAGCAACTGCTGCATCAGCCGCACTCGGCTTTTCGCAAACCGCACACTCGGCATCGGCACGGAGATGGCGTAGATTTCGCCGCTGTCCACCTTGAAGGCTGTGCCCAGGGCGCAGATTCCGGGTGTGTGATCTTCATTGTCTTCGGCCACCGCTTCTTCGCCCGAAAGCAGCGCCAACGCGGCGCGACCATTGGCCGTGGTCTCTAGAGGAAATACTTCGCCCACCGATGACACCGCACGTAGGCGATGTGATCCCGCCACCTGATCGACGAACACCAGATGATCGCCCTTGAACAGGGCGAGGTCGACGGTCTCCCCGGTCTGTTCTGACAAGGACTTGAGATAGGGATGGGCAATTTCGATGACATCAACACGTTGTGCATTCGCCAATTCAAACAGTGTAGGGCCAAGCCGGATACTGCCGCGTGAGCCATCACCGCGCAACAGGCCTTCAATCATCAGTGTACTGACGATACGTTGGACCGTGGAGCGCGGCAAGGCAACCGCTGCCGCGATTTGACCGAGGCTCAAGCCACCGGTCTGCGCGCCGCACAGCCGCAGAATCGCTGCAGCCCGCTGCAAAACCTGAATGCTGTCTTTCTCCATGGGGCATCCTATGTCGTACCGTAATGCGATGCAATAGATAACGTATTGACAGAATTTTTCCTCAATCGTACCGTAATGCAAAACAAGTGGGAGGACGTCATGGTCAAGGTGCGGGGCATCGAGTTTCAGGGCAACATGGACAATGCCATGGGATTGCAGTTTACCAACCTGTCGCACCGCTGGGGGTTTCAGTGCCCGAACTGGCCATATTTTCAGGACGTGAAGATTGAGCGCATCCACTACATGGCCAAGTCTGGCGTGTTGTCACAACGCATCACCACGTCTATGCATTCTACCACGCATATTGATGCGCCAGCCCACGTGGTGCAAGGCACGCCTTTCATCGACGAAGTGCCACTGCCGCATTTCTTCGGCTCTGGCATTGTGGTTCCCATGCCCAAGAAGAAATGGGAGTCGATCACGGCGGATGATCTGGAAAAAGCCTGCGGTAAATCCATTCGCCCCCATGACGTGCTGATTCTCAACACGGGCTGGCACAAGGTCTATGAGGATGGTGACTACTTCGCCTATTGCCCGGGCTTCGTGCCATCGGCGGGACAATGGATGGTGGATCATCAAGTCAAGGTCGTCGGCCACGACACGCAAGCCAACGACCACCCTCTCGCAACAGCAATCGGACCTCAACGCAATGGTCCCCTGTTGCCACATCTTGAAAAAGAATATTTCGAGTGGTCTGGCGGCAAGGACTGGGCCAAGGATTTTCCAGACTGGGAACCCGTACATCAAATCCTGTTCAAGAACGGTATTCTCGGCATTGAAAATGTTGGCGGCGATCTTGACTCGGTCACCGGCAAACGTTGCACCTTCGCCTTCTTCCCGTGGAACTGGGACCGTGGCGATGGCTGCATCATCCGCCTTGTTGCCATCACCGATCCTTCGCAAAACTATCGCATCGAACGCGGAGATAATTTCTGATGCTGGTCAAACGTTTTGCCGATGCGCAGAAATATGAAGCCCCCAATCATCGCGGCGTTGTTGGCTTGCGCCTGCAGGGTTTCGAAGAGGGCGGACCGAAAAACCAGTGGGTCGGCTATTCGCAAATTCTGCCGGGTGGCGGGGCAGGGCCTGATTCAACGCCATTCGAAAAAGTTTATGTGGTGCTTGAAGGCGAAATGACGTTGATCATCAACGGTGCTGAAACTGTGCTGCACCCCATGGACTCCTGCACCATTGCGCCGGGCGAAGTGCGCGAAATCATCAACCGTAGCAACCACACCTGCAACATGCTGGTGGTGATCCCTTATCCGCCAGGGGCCAAAGGATAGTGGTCCGCAGATGGCACAGATGAACGCAGAAGAGAGGGACCAGGAAACGCATGCGATCATAGGCGCAGCTATGGAAGTACACAGTCGATTAGGGCATGGATTTCTGGAGAGCGTGTATCAGGAGGCGCTTGCACTGGAGTTTGGCTTGCGCGGAATTCCCTTTGAGCAGCAGTTTGAAGCCAGAATTGTCTATCGGGGGGATGTATTGCATGCGACTTTCAGGCTCGATTTTGTTTGCTTTGAATCAGTGATCGTTGAACTCAAAGCGCTGAAAAACGTTTCTCCCTCCGATGATGCCCAATGCATCAATTATTTGAAGGCAACTGGCCTCGGGCGATGCCTGCTTGTCAACTTTGGCGCACCAAGGTTGGAGTTTAAGCGTCTTGTCCTATCAAACCGAGATCATCACAACTCTAAAGCAACTTTGGATAGCTCGTCGTGACTGGTTTTGTCCGCAGGTGGCGCAGGTCAACGCACATGGGTTTTTGGGTACACTTTTCTTGCCTTTCATCTGCGCAATTCTGCGTCATCTGTGGATCAACTAAATGAACGATTTCATGAGAAATCCTCTTTCGCTTTTTGATGTAAAAGGCAAAGTCGCCGTGATCACGGGCGCGTCCGGTGCCTTTGGTGCACTCGCCGCAAAAGTCATGGCGGGGGCTGGTTGCAAGCTCGTGCTCACTGCCGGCAAGAAAGCCGAACTCGATGCCATCGCTGCCGAATGTCCAACAGAAATCGAAACCGTCAATATTCGTCCGTCCACGGAGAAAAACTGCAACGACATCATTGCCAAAGCTGTTGAACGCTTTGGCCGAGTTGACATTCTCATCGTCGCCTCAGGCAAGAACGACGTTTCCAAAATCACTGATATGGCCCCCGAACGTTTTCTTGATGTGATGGACGCCAATGTCACGCAAAGCTGGTTGATGGCCAAGGCCGCCACCACACAAATGCTGAAACAGGGCGATGGTGGAAAGATTGTTTTGATGTCATCGGCCCGTGGTCTTCTCGGCCACCCCGCTGGCTACACCGCCTATTGCGCCTCGAAGGCGGCAGTCGATGGCATGACCAAGGCCTTGGGCTGTGAACTGGGGCCAACGGGCATCACTGTCAACGCCATTGCCCCCACGGTGTTTCGTTCGCCCCTCACCGCGTGGATGTTTGGTGATGATGAGAAGGCCAAAACCACCCGGGCTGGCTTCCTCGCCCGTGTCCCCAAAGGCCGCTTGGGCGAGCCGGCCGACCTCGCGGGGCCACTGCTGTTTCTCACATCCCGCGCATCAGACTTCTACACCGGCCACGTGCTCTATGCCGATGGCGGCTACACCTCAGGCTGATGCACATGCAGGAAAGGTCCGCGCTCCCATTTGATCGATGCCTCATGCCGCGCCACCACGCGAGCGAGGTTGGTGAGATTGGCGCGGAGATGCGTGAAGAACTTGCGGTTCACCGGGTCCATGTCGGACTGGCGGCGATACACAAGCCCGATCATGCGTTCGGGTTGCGGAATGTTGAGCGGCAAAACCGCAATGCGCTGGTCCTGCTGCAAAGAATGAATGACCGACAACGGCATGATCGCCAAGGCCTGCGTGGCGGCAAGGTAGTTGATGACACTGTGCAACGATCCCCCCGCATAGCGAATCGCCAACTCACCAATGCCAAGCGTCATCAAGATATTGGTCAGGTCCAGCATCAGCGGGGAACCGGGCAGGGGTGCCACCCAGGAGCAGGAAACAAAATCGGTCTTGCTCAAGGTCTTCTTGATCAAAAGTGGATGCGCCACGTTGCAGGCCACCACGTTGCGGGCGGCGATCAGCGGCTCGAATACCAGTTCAGCGCTGATGTCCTGCGTGCCAGCGGGCGTGACAGCCACATCAATTTCATTGGCCAGCAAACTCGTCACAAGATCATTGTAGTGGCCATAGGATTGGTCGAACAGAATATCGGGCTGCTGCATCTGGAATGTCGCAATGATGCCGGACACCACTGCATCCATGAAAAACGGCACGCCACCAATGCGCACGCGGCCAGACGTACCGCCGCGAAAACTCGCGACAGTCTCGGACGCCTTGCGCGACGCCGAAAGGATGGCCTTGCCGTGTATGGCCAGCTGCCGCCCCAAAGCCGTGGGCTGCAACGGCCTGCGCCCCGCCACGAACAAGGGTTCGCCCACACGTTTCTCAATCATCGAAAGCGTGCGGGAAATTGCGGGTTGCGACGTGCCGAGCAGTGCCGCACCTTCGGTCACTCCGCCTGCCTCCACCACCGCTGCCAATTGCACCAGATGTCGCTCATCAAATTTCATAACGAATTGTTATATTCAATGTGCAACTCTTTATCAACAGTCGCAAGTTTTCGTCCTAGTCTCATACCCAACACGATGCCGAATGGCAGCAAACGAGACAAACGGGAGAATGAGCAATGAGTATGATCAGCGGCTTTCATCACCTGACGATGAGCACCGACGGAGCCCAGGAAGACTTCGATTTCTTCGCCAAGGACCTGGGTCTGCATTCTGTCAAGCGCACTGTGCTGTTTGACGGCGTGTTGCCAGTCTATCATTTGTACTACGGCTCGAAGAACGGTGACGCCTCCACAATCTTTACCACATTCCCCTTCCGCAAACCCGGTGTGTTCGGACGCCGCGGCACCAATCAATCCAAAATCATTCTCGCCGCGATTCCCGTTGGCGCATCGGAATTCTGGGTGAACCGCCTCAACGCCCGTGGCGTCAAA
This sequence comes from Hyphomicrobiales bacterium, assembly GCA_031430915.1. Lineage (GTDB taxonomy): Bacteria > Pseudomonadota > Alphaproteobacteria > Rhizobiales > Aestuariivirgaceae > Aestuariivirga. The sequence goes on along the minus strand of JANPCL010000114.1, from coordinate 2,203 downwards.
GCCACCAAAACCAGCCGCTTCGGCATGACCCGCGTGGCGCTGGAACATCCCTGCGGCATTCCCTTTGAACTGGTGGAAAACCCCGGCGACACCCGCGAACCCATCACCAACGACAAGCAAGGTATCGGCAAGGATCACGGCATCAAGGGCATCTATGGCGCGGCCATTTCTGTGGCTGATCGCACGGCCATGGATGATTTCTTCACCATTGCCATCCCGATGAAAAAACTCGCCGACAATCATGAAGGCCTCGCCTTCGCCGTGCCTGAAAACAACGGCCTCACATCCGTCGTCGAAGTGCTGCATGAACCAGACCGCCCACAAGGCACCTGGACATTATCCGGCGGCACCATTCATCACCTCGCCCTTAACACGGGCAATGAAGAGAACCAGTTGAAACTCCGCGCCCACATCGAGGGCCTGGGTTTCACCGATATTTCCGAACAGAAAGACAGGAATTATTTCAAGTCCTGCTACGTGCGTTCTCCGGGCGGTGCCCTGTTCGAAATCGCATGGACCGTACCTGAAGGCTGGGCCAAGGACGAAGCCCCCGGCAGCATTGGCAAGACTCTTGTATTCCCGCCTTGGTTCGAAGATCGCCGCGCCGAAATGGTGGCGGGGCTTGAGCCTGCGAATTTCGATCTATGACCCTAAACACCACACCACTTCTGCTGGGCGATGCGTTGCAAAACGCGGCAGCAGTGTGTGTGGTGACCCATGGCCGCGGCCAATCGCCGGAGATGATGCAAGACCATATCGTATCCCGTTTGAACTCCAAGGGCGTGGCTTTCATTTTGCCCCGTGCTGCATCCGGCAGTTGGTACGACGCCCGCGCCGTCGACCCGTTGACAGAGACAACACGCAAACAGCGTGACGCGTCGCTTGGCCAATTAAAACAAGCCGCCGCAAAGGCTCCGGCAAAAGTGCCAGTCGTGATGGTTGGTTTCAGCCAAGGGGCCTGCCTGACGCTAGAGTATGCATTGACCTATGGACCGTGGCGTGGGGCCATGGTCAGCTTCACAGGTTGTCGCGTCGGCACATCACAAGATCAGCGTCCACGCACCGACCTTGCAGGTTTGCCCGTTTACTTGAGTGGTGCAGACCAAGACCCGTGGATTCCACTTCCCGCCTTTGCATCGGCAACGTTGGAGCTTGGTGCTGCCCGGGCACGTTTGCGCACCGATCTGTTTCCCGGTCGCCAACACGAAGTGAGTGATACAGAAATCGCGGTTCTCCAGTCAGCTTTGAATCAACTCACATCAGGCAAAGAGGTGCAATGGTGAAAGTCGCCATCATCGGGGCAGGCCTGATGGGCCACGGGCTCGCCCTTGTCTTTGCTGCGGGTGGACATGACGTTGCTGTCACCGATGCGTTTCCGGAGACTCTCAGCACAGTCAAAACCCGTATCGCCGAAACGTTGAAGTTCCTCGGCTGGGATGAAGCGGCTGTTGATCGCGTGACCCCCAATGCCTCGCTCGAAGTGGCTGTCTCCCACGCGACATTCGTGTTGGAAGCAGCACCTGAAAAACTTGAACTCAAGCAACAATTGTTTGAGAAAATTGAAGCCGCTGCTCCCATCGACGCGATACTCGCCTCCAACACCTCCGTCATCCCCATCACCAAAATCATGGCGGGGCTGAAACACAAGCATCGTGCCCTTGGCACCCATTGGTGGAACCCGCCTTTTCTGGTGCCACTGGTTGAAGTCATCCAGACGGAAGATACGTCAATGGACGCCATCACGCAGACCATGTCCCTGTTGCAGCAACTCGGCAAAGTGCCAGTGCATGTGAAGAAGGATGTGCCGGGCTTTGTCGGTAACCGCATGCAGGGGGCGCTGTGGCGCGAAGCCATTTCGCTGGTTGAAAATGGCGTGTGTGATGCCGAAACTGTCGATCTTGTGGTGAAAAACAGTTTTGGCCGCAGGCTTGCGGTTCTGGGGCCGCTGGAAAATGCTGATCTTATTGGCCTGGACCTGACGCTTGATATTCACAGGCAGTTCCTGTTCGATCTCGAAACATCGAAGTCCCCAAGCCCCTATCTCGAAGCGCTTGTGCGTGAAGGAAATCTCGGCTTCAAATCCAATCAGGGTTTCAAGCCGTGGACGGAGGAGAAGAAGAACGCATTGCGCGCCACGCTTCGTGAACACTTGAAAACAATAAATGAACTGCTTGGCAGCCAGGGAGGAAACCATGCCAAATAA
>JANPCL010000113.1:0-17343 GCA_031430915.1 Hyphomicrobiales bacterium | reverse complement strand
GATGTGCGGGTTGCCCCCATCAGGCTTTCGACGAAGTTATTCCAGGTCAAGGATTTCTGCCACCACGCCAAGCCGAGTGCACCAGCCACACCCATGGCGGCGGATTCAGTGGCTGTCGCAATGCCCGCAAACATTGATCCTAAAACGATAAACAGCAGCACATGGACTGGCACCAACAGCCAGAGTGCTGACAGTTTTTCGCGCCAGTTTGTTGGTGCTTCCGGTGTGGGTTTATAAGTCGGATCCATTTTCGAGACGACCACGACATAGGCTGTGAACATTGCAGCCAGCACAAATCCCGGCAAAATGCCTGCGATGTTGATGGCGGCAATCGATTCGTTTGTCATCACGCCATAAACGATCATGATGATTGATGGCGGAATCATCAGACCCAGCGTTGCAGGCCCGGCCAGTGTTCCGATGATAAGATGTTCGGGATAACCCCGCTTCTTCAACTCCGGCACGGTCATTTGTGCCACTGTTGTCAACGTAGCTGCAGAAGATCCGGAAACCGAGCCAAAAATCGTGCAGCCCATCACGTTGGTGTGCAACAATCCGCCAGGCCAACGCCCCATCAGCGGTGCGAGACCGCGAAACAAATCTTCCGAGAGTCGCGTTCGAAACAAGATGTCGCCCATCCAGACGAACATGGGCAGCGACGACAACATCCAGGACGAAGATGATGACCAGATGGTGGTAGCTATGGGTGCACCCGCAGAGCGCGATGCAAAGACTTCAATCGACACAGCAGCGATTGCCACCAGAGTAAAACCAACCCAGGTGCCTGATGCCATCAGCACGCTGAGCAGGGCAAGAAGCGTGATCAGGAGTTCGAACTGTTCCATCTGTCTACTTCATTCACAATGCGTCAGGCGAGGTGGGAAGGCCGTGGTCACCCGTCAAAATCAATCGCAAGCTGTGATCAACAACTGCAAGCGCCAAGACCGACAAACCAATCGCCATGGACAATTGTGGAATCCAGATTGGAGTAGCATCAAGCCCTTGACTGATATCATTGAGGGCGCGAGACCAATAGACCATCGACCATGCAAAATACGCCAGCCACACGGCGATGGCGGAGGAGATGATGAAAGAAGACCACTCGGTCAAGCGGCGAAACCGTCCCATCATCGAAAGGAACAACTCGATGCGAATGTGGGCACCATGATTGAAGGTATGGGGGAAAGCGAGGAATGCCGACGCTGCCATGAGATACCCGGCATAGTCCGTCAGCCCCCTGATATTCACACCAACAAGCCGGGTCGCAACCTGCAACATCGTAACCAGAAAAATGCCAACGAGAAAAAATGCGGCGAGATAGCCGCTGTAAAGATAGAGGCGATCAAGCATTTTCCAGATACCATGAAATGTATGAGGCTTGGATTGCCTGGCTTCAGCTGTTGTGGACATCACTGCTTTCCTGGAACCCCATGTGTGGGGCACCAGTTCATTTCTTGAAGGTGGCCATCATGTTGGTGCCGTCAACACCAGCTTTGGCAACCCATTCATCTGCCATGGTCTGGCCAATAACTGCCAGCTCTCCTGCCAAAATGGAGGATGGTGGCAGAACTTTCATGCCGTTGTTTTTCAGCGCGACCAACGCTTTGTCATTTGCCAGTTGTGACTTTTCGAGCCCCGCCAATTGTGCTTTTGCTGCACAATCCGTCACGGCTGCTTGCTTGTCGGCAGACAAGCCATCCCATACACCCTTGTTCAGGATCACTGCATTGCGAGGCATCCAAGCTTGCACTTGATAGAAATGATCGAGTTGTTCCCACACCTTGCTGTCTTGACCGGTTACCGCCGAGGTAATGAGGGAGTTGATCACACCGGCCGCCATGGCCTGGCTGATTTCAGCCGCTTCGATGGAAATCGGGGCCATGCCCGTCAATTCAGCCAGTCGCGCGGTTGCCTTGTTGTAAGAACGGACCTTGACGCCCGCCATATCCGCCACGGAGTTCACATCTTTCTTGAAATAGAGTCCCTGGGGAGGCCAAGGAACAGAATACAGAAGTTTCAGACCCTGCGCGTCCAGCACCTTGTCCAGTTCAGGTTTGGCCGCAGCAAAAAGCTTGACCGAGTCAGCATAGGATGTGGCCAGAAATGGAATTGAATCCGTTCCAAACATCGGATTTTCGTTTTCGTGCGAAGACAGCAATCGTTCGCCAATCTGGGTTTGCCCCGTCTGCACGGCACGTTTGATATCGTTGCCTTTGAACAAGGCCCCATTGGGGTGAATAATGATGTTGATTTCGCCCTTGGTTCCCTCAGCAACGCACTTGCTGAATTCCTGGGCGTTGACTGTTTGAAAATTCAGGGCGGGATAAGCGGTGGGCATGTCCCATGTTTCTGCAGCCGATACAGAAAAAGCCGGCAAGGCCAGCGCGAGGGCAGAGGCAATAACTGTTTTGAGGTGTCGCATGAATGTCAGCCTATCTACATCTTCAGTGTGCCGCGTTCCTGGATTGGCCAGTGAACAGGGTGGATTACCTAAACGTCTGGATCTGCTATAGCGGGCGATCAGTTAAAATGCGGTTGGCGAATCCCGCTGCAAAATGGCGATACTGTCGGATGCGGGGATTATTGGTGCAGTTGGTTTATGAATCGTAATCATCAAAGTGACCACGGCACCACCAAATCTGCGTTGCACGATATGATAATCCATGCGCCACATACTGCTGTGGACATCCATATCGCTGGCTGTACGGATGACAAAACTTTACCTGAAACAAAGCTGCTGTCGCAACTTTCTGACAATGAGCAGACCCAAGTCCTGTCGTTGACTGACCCGGCCGAACGACGCCACCTTCTCTACCGGCGATGTTTCCAGCGCCTGTTTTTGGCCAAAGAGATTGATTGGCCGGGACACATTCGTGACCTGCATATTGAGCACAAACTGGATAGGCCGCCGCGATTGCCTTGTGATCCTTCCCTGAAATTCTCGTTTTCATCAAGTGGGGCTTCGGTTGTGGCCTGTGCCTCCCGCAAGCAGGTTGTGGGAATCGATATCGAAAAGATCAGGCCGGTTGCTGATCCGGTAGGTCTTTCAAAACGGTTTTTTACGCCCGCCGAGGCAGCAACACTGGCGCGAATGCCAGAAAATGCTCGGAGTGCAGCTTTTCTGTGCTATTGGACCGCCAAGGAGGCTGGACTGAAGGCCGTTGGCAAGGGCATCGATTCGGGTCTCAACAGTTTTGTCGTAAGTCAAATCGACCACCGCTATGTCGTTGAATATAAAAACGAAAATTCATGCTATTTCACCTGGAACCTGCAACACATTGAATTTCCTGAGGGCCACTTTGTGGCACTTATACACAGGGCAGTTTCCACTTAGCTGCATTTCTTGAATGGAAAGGCCGGGTCATTTACCAATTGTTAACCAATTGGGGTTTGTAAATGATTCGGCGTCTTTTCATTTTGTTGATTGTGAGTTGCTTGTGCCATGCCCCTGCGGCCAGCGCAGCCGACGTGCCATTCAGCAAACTCGGTGACACGCAACAGCCCGTAAAACCTGCCGCAAATTCCAAAAAGAAGACAGCGAAAACAAACAGTCCTGCCAATTCCCGCAAGGCAAAAATCAAAGCCGCAGTTGAAACGCAGCAAGCGGTTATCGCGCCGACCGCAAATGAAATCGAAATGTCCTGGGTTCTCGACCCCTTGGTGGCGCATGCCGATGGCGGCAAACGAGAAGGTTCAGCAAGTGCCAAAGCGAACTTGGTAGTGACTGAACCGGGATTCTCATCTGCTACTTATATGACGATTGAACTCAATGGCCATGTTGTGAAAACTGCCCACACCACAGCGCGCATTGATGTGCGGATTGGTGGCAGGAGCCACACAATAGAGTGGCCAGCGGATGATGTTCAGTCGGGCCGATTCAATCGCACGTTTAAAGCCACACTTCCGGACGGCAAATTGCCGCCTTATTTTCCGGTGTCAGCCATTGCCTTTGTTACCCGTGAACGCGATGGCGGCGCTGTGCTGGTGACACTTGAAAAGATTGTTGTGCACGTCGGCAGCATAGTTCTGGCTGACGCGCACTAAAAATCCGACAGCCCAACGGACTGCCGGATTTGTGTTTGACAACCCGTCGATCAGGTGAGCGGCTTGAAGGATTGGCGCGTAAACAAGCGCCAACGTCCATCTTCTTTTTTCCATACCTGGACAATGCTCAACAGGAAATTCTGGTCTTTGCCCTGGAAAAGCACGAAGGCATCAAATGTGTGGCGGGCGATGGCCAAATCGCCAGAAACACGAATGCTGTGGTCGTAAAGCTTGATGGAGTGGAAGACTTCGACTTTGTCCACAACGGTTTTGACGAATTCGACTTTCGTCTGTACTACGCCGTTGGCATGTCCAAAGGACATGTCGTCAGCGGACATTTCCAAAAGCCGCGCACCATTTCCATCGACCATGGATTTGCGGTATTCCTCAATCGCGGCAAGAACATCGCCGGTGCTGTCTGCAAAAGCTGATTGGCTTGCAACTGTTCCTGCAGCCACTGCAAATGCAGCGAGTGTTCCACCCCAAGCTATGTCACGTCTATTCATTGCGTCTTTCCTTCCACCGAGTTGGGCAAAGAAATACAGCCGACCTCTTAAGGTCAGGTAAACCGCACTGCCGTTGGACGACAAATGGGTGTATTATCTCCGCCTAAATCCCACGTACTCTTGTCAATCGTTCAAAACAGCGACTTTGATTGCGCCGCCCTCCTCTGCAGTATCCAAAGCGCGTTTTATATCGGACAACTCAAAGTGGTGGGTGAGGAGTGACTTCATTTCGACTTGACCACTCGCAATCATCTTCAGGGACCGTTCGAACGCCAGGCGCGTCAATCCGAATGCTCCCGTGACAACCAGTTCATTATAGTGAATGGCATTGACGTCCAATTCGGCCTTTACGCCAGTTGTGAAGCCTGCAAACAAGCTGACTCGCCCCCTGTGGCAGACAAGCCGAATAGCGTCATTCGCCAGGGACGGAACGCCAATGGCGACAATCGCCACATCGACGCCAAGATCGCCCGTGGCAGCTTTTACATGGGCGAACAGATCTTCTGCGCCCGGATCAATTGCCAAATCAGCACCAGCTTTGAAAGCAGCTTGGCGACGGAGAGGATTTGGCTCGCTGACAATGATCAGGCGGGCACCCGCGAGACGGGCCAGTTTGATATGGAGAATGCCAATTGGTCCCGCGCCGAGAATGGCAACTGTGTCACCCATCTTGACGCCAACACGGTCTTGACCGTTCATGACACAGGCCAGAGGTTCGGCAAGTGCAGCTTCTGCGAAGCTCAAGCCTTCTGGCATTGCAAAAACATTGCCTGACTTCACGCCGGATGAAGGGATGCGGACATATTCTGCAAAAGCGCCATCAATTTCATATCCCATGGCCGTCATGTTGCGACAAAGGTTCTCGGCGCCGCGAATGCAATATTCGCAATGGCCACATGAAAACTGGGGGCAGACGCATACTGCCTGCCCTAATTTGAACTGTGAGTGACCTCCGGTGTCCTCGACTACGCCTGAGAACTCATGTCCCAGCACAGAAGGATAGCGAATGCCGTTGGTCTTCTTGCCCCGCAAAATGCGGATATCTGTGCCGCAAACAGTAGCTGCTTTTACCTTGAGCAACATGTCACCAGTGGCAAGTTCAGGATCAGCAATCGTTCTGTAGCTGACATCATTGACACCCAACAAAACTCCGGCCTTCATTGCCTAACTCCCGTCTGGTTTTGATAGTGTGTTACCCTGAAGTCCAATATTTGGCAGAGATAATACTTGATTGGTACGTGGCGCTGACGTGTGATCATCTTACAGCAGAATTCCGAGCACTGCAGCCAATATTCCTGAGGCAGCGCGCCTGTCTTTTGGCAAGGCAACCTTCATGTGTACAGTGTTTGACGCAGTTTTGATTGACACAATCAAACCAGGTTTGATTATTACGGCGGTCACTCATTGTCGCTGGCCTACAAAGAACCAAGATACAGGAACGGTAATGCCCGAAAAACTGGCTGAAAAAGCAAGATCACATTATTCCGTATTGATTATTGGTGCCGGCATCAATGGCTGCGGCACGTTTCGTGATCTTTGTTTGCAAGGCGTGGATTGCCTTCTCATAGACCGTGCTGATGTTTGCAGTGGTGCGAGTGCCGCACCGTCGCGCCTCATTCATGGTGGTATCAAGTATCTCGAAACCAATGAATTCAGGTTGGTGCGTGAATCGGCGATGGAGCGGAACCGTCTTTTGAACAATGCTCCCCATTATGTGAAAGCTTTGGAAGTGGTGTTCCCCGCCAAATCGTGGTTTGCAGGTTTGCAGGACGCGGTACTTGGCTATCTCGGCTTCAATGCGCGCATCAAGGAACGCGGCGCGCTGCTCATCGAGATTGGTCTGCAAATCTATGATTTCTATAATCGCAAAGTGAAGGCTCTGCCCGATCACCGATTCATTGTAAGAAGCAAACTGCGTGAACAATTTCCTGGGGTGACGAAAGATGCAGTGGCTGCTGGTCTCTATTATGAGGGCCGCGTCACCCATGCTGAGCGCCTCGGCCTGGAACTGGTACTGGATGGTCTTGCGGCGCAACCTCAAAGTTCACTTCGCACCTACAACGAAATTGAGGGGCAACCGCAGCCAGGTGCGTTTCGAATCAAAGATCTTGTTACCGGAGCGACCACCGAGGTGATGGCGGATGTTGTCATCAATGCCAGTGGTGCCTGGATCGATAAAGTGAATGGCAGCTTTGGCATCGCGTCCAGTTACATGGGAGGTTCCAGAGGCGCTCATCTCATTGTGAAGCATGAAGGCCTCTTGAAGGCAACACAGGGCCGGATGATGTATTTCGGCTGCAAGGATGGTCGCTTCAATCTGCTCTATCCATTTTTTGGAAATGTGCTGGTAGGCTCCACCGATCTGGCGCAACAAGACCCGGACCTCGCCCATTGCTCTAGCGAGGAAACCGATTACCTGTTGTCTGTGGTCAGTGAAATTTTTCCAGACATCGGACTCACACGTGACGACGTGATACTGACTTACAGCGGGGTGCGGCCACTGCCGCGCGCCAATGGCAAGGACATTGGCGATGTGTCACGCGACCACAGTATCGGCCGTGACGTGCTGCCGCACAGCAATACGCCGGTCTTGTCTCTCATCGGTGGAAAATGGACAACCTTTCGCGCCTTCTCGGAACAATCCTGCGATGCCGTGTTGACGCTGCTCGGAAAGTCACGCGTTGTGTCGACAATGGATTTGGCAATTGGCGGTGGACGCGATTATCCGCGCGATGATATCAGTCGCAGTGCGTTCATCGGCAAAATTGGAACCCGTGGCGAGGTGCTGCTTGATCGTTATGGCACGAAAGCCTTGGCAGTGCAGGAGTTCGCGGCAACAACACAGGACCACCCTACATCATCACTCCCCGGCTACAGCAGTGGCGAGATCGCCTACATCTGCGCCCACGAAAACGTCCGCCACCTCGCCGACCTGCTGTTGCGCCGCACCACCATTGCCATGGAAGGCTTGCTCACTGCAGACGCCATTCACGAAACTGCTAAAATTGCGGCTGATGTGTTGGGTTGGACCAAGGCGCGGATCGAAGCGGAAGTTGCCCACGCAGAAGCTGAACTCGCACGCCGCAGTGTGAAGAATGTCAGGCCCGCATCGCCGGAAGTCTAAGCGGAACTGTTCAAAAGCCCTTGGAGAAGATCGTGTTGTATGCGCGTGATCTGCACGCCGTCGCTTTGCGAACGCAGCCGGGCTTCAAAACGGCGTTGTGACGGCAGCCGGGCACCTTGTTCCGTGATTTGCCGAAACAGGCCCTCCGCGCGTTCGAAAGCGGTTTCCTTGTCGAGGCCCAGCAATCGTTCTGGTGAAAAGGCCAGGATCAATTCGCCATGACAGGGGGCAGCGCCTGCGCCTGCATCAAAATCGGATGATTCAAAACTCATCATGTCATTGATGAGAGGCCCCGCCAGTAACTCGATCATGGTTGAAAGTGCAGAGCCCTTATGGCCGCCAAAGGTCAACATGGCGCCTGCCAGCCCTGCTGCCGGATCGGTCGTTGCAGCGCCATTCCTGTCAATGGCCCACCCCAGCGGAATTTGCTTGCCGTTCTGCCGGTGCAGTTCGATTTCGCCGCGCGCCACTTCGCTGGTGGCAAAGTCAAACACATAAGGGGTACTGTGTGGACGTGGCCAGCCAAAGGCAAAGGGATTTGTGCCGAACAGGGCCTTCGTTCCGCCAGCGGGTGCCACTGCCCGCAGACTGGGGTTCATCGCCATGGACACCAGACCATATTTTGCCAGTTCTTCCACTTCGTACCAAAGTGCTGAGAAGTGATAGCAATTGTTGATAACCAAAGCAGCCATGCCAAATTCATTGGCCCGCGCCACCAACCCGGGTGTTGCCATCTCCAAGGCCAAACAGGAAAAACCGAACTTCGCATCAACGCGCAGCACCGGACCAGTGTGCGGCGATATTTCCGGTATGGCGTTGGGACGGAACATCGGGCTTTTGACCGTTTTTACACAGCCGGGAATGCGATAGACGCCATGGGACCGGCATTCATCCCGCTCACCTGCCGCGAGAACCTTTGCTATCGCAGCCGCCTGTTGCAGCGACAGGCCGTGCCGCGTGAGAATGCTGATGCAAAGGCTTTCGATGTCTTCCAACGTATAGGATACAAAATTTGCAGTATTTGTCGGGCGGGATGTCATGGCTTATCCGATCTGTTGCAGGTGGGCGCGCCAATCTAGGGGGGAAATGGTGCGCGGTACAGGGACCGACCCTGTGACCCTTGCCATGTCAAGTTAGTAATCTACTGCTGAGCTAACCACCCCCGTTGACGCGAAGTCGCGCGGCATAGTGTGGCGAAATCTGTAAAGCAAGAAACTAAAATCGAGCCTCTCTCCGCCGACCTGGCAGTGTGATGTCACAAAAGGATTCGGATGTTTTCAGCGCATTACGATTCGCATTTAAAAAATGAAATTTTATGACTTTGCTGCTCGATGACTGCAAGTTGGAGAGATTTCTGGTCGTGTCCCCATTCGTGGTGTAGCTTGCCTGGGTGGGAGTGACAGACTTGAAAGTGTCAAAGATCGCGGACGTCTGGAAGGCGTTCATATTGCGCAACTGGACTGAGTAGGCATATTCAGCCACCTGAGCGCGCTCAAAACTGGAAAAAAGTTCGGGGCAACGTCCTAGTGGCTACAATGTTCTCATTTCAGCAAGCATACCCGCGCTTGCTTGTGCATTCCCGCCCTTTGACATGGCCTCGGCAACCCGTGCTGTATCAGCAAACTGTTCGAAGGCCAGAACTTTGCCATCTTCCATCGACCAAACATGCACCACCCGTGCCGTCATGGACTTGCCTGTGGCCTTGCAGGTGCCGTTGTAGTGACCAATGCCCACAACCTCATGGCCCGCGTCCAGCAGGCGCTCCAAGGTAAAACTGAAGCCATCCCAGTCGGCGCCGATGCGTGCAAACACGCCAGCTATAATGGCCTCAGGTCCGACATAGGTGCCGGCATAGGGAAAGCCTGCCATTTCCGTCCAGCGGGTGTGGGCGGTGATTGGTACCATCATTCCCGCCATGTCACGGCGGTCAGACGCTGCATAGTGGGCCTTCACCGCATCAAAGTTTGCTGCCATCACACGGGCTCCTTTCCGGGTTCATACTGCACCTGGGATTTCTTGATGATGTGTGCACCTGCTGGCTTGTTTTCGATCATACCTGACTTGGTGACACCCAAAAACTTGCCCGTGGAGCGCATGTCCTGCCAATTGTAGAAAAACAGCGATGCTACGGGAATGATGAACTCGCGAAAGCCAAACACATACTGATCCTCGGCAAACTTGAACGTGGTCGCCATATCCACATCGCCATGGCCGCGCTGCACCCCCACTAGGTTTTGCCAGGCATAGCGTTGCGACGAAAGATAGATGTGTTCGTAGAGATGATTGAGGCTGTAGTCGTAATGTGCGGTAAGGCCTACGAGATCACGCGTCGGGGCCGGGACGTGGCCGGTCACTGCTCCTCCATCGGCAACAATACCCGCCACGTAGCTCTGGGCCACACGGGGCTCGCCTGGGGCTTCTGCTGCATCACGTACGCGCTCTGCGATGGATAATGCACGGCGCGTTGCCATGTTGAAAATGAATATCTGATCTTCGGCAGGTCGCGCGGCAAGGGTGTAGTCTACAAAATAGGTGTTGGGTGCAACCTCAATCACCTCGCCGGTTTCAGTCGCAGAATGGCCCTGTTCATGCCACGTGATATGACCGGACGTTTCAAATGCCAGCGTGATCTTGCGTCCATCATCCAGTTCAATTGCGATCTTACGACCGGCTAGGGCATCGGTTTTCGGCAGTCGGTTAGTGGCAATGCCGGACGCGAAATCATCGAATTCTTTCCAGTCGGCGGGGCGATTTATGGTCATGGTCTCGGTCCTGCTCTCAATCAACAAATGCGAGGGTGGGAAGGTCAACGACGGAAGCGCCGCCGTCCACGGTGATGATGGCACCATTCATCATTGCGGCCTCTTTCGATGCGGCAAAGCACACGACGTTGGAAACCTCCTCAGGCGTCGCGGGCCGCCCCAGCGGCACATCCTTGGTGACCAGTTGATAGGCGTCTTCAATGCTGGCGAGATTGTGCTTGGCCATGAGGTGGTGCATCTGTTCATCGGCCATGGCGGTGGACACCCAACCCGGGCAGATTATGTTCGTGCGCACACCCTTGCGGCCATAGTCGCGCGCCAGGGATTTTCCGAATCCGATCAGGGCATGTTTCATGGTGACGTAACCTGCTGCGTCAGGCCCTGCGAACAACCCCGCAATAGATGAGATTACCACAATGTTGCCTTTGCGGCTGATCAGTTGTGGAAGACATTCGCGTGATGACACAAAGGCAGTGTCGAGGTTGCCGCGGGCTGCCGCCGCCCAGGTTTCATCGGTCATGGTCAAGGTGGGACCAACGCCGTGACCACCGGCATTGGCAACCAATATATCTATACCACCGAAACGCGCTGTCGCCTGTTCGACCACCCCGCGAAATGCTTTTGTGTCAGCAGCGTCAGCCGCAATAGCGAGGACGTTGTCGCCCTGCGCAATTTCCTGCAGCGGCTCCAGCCGTCGACCAACCAGCGTGACGTTGGCACCTTCTGCAAGCATGCGCCAGGCTATCGCTGCGCCAATGCCAGTGCCACCTCCCGTGATGATCACGGACTTACCCACAAAACGCATTTCGTCCTCCTGCCAAAGTCAGTCTGTTTACGTATTGCCAAACCCCAAGGCCGCTGCTGCCTGTTGCAACTCATTGCGCTGGAACGCCTGAAATGCTGCGCTTGGCTGTTGCATCCGAACGAAATCCAGCATGGGATCTTCGACAGCAGTTTTGATGCCAGACAGTTGCTCGATCAGGCTATGGCCGCAGAACGGCACATAGGTTTCCGAATAGCCACCCTCATGCACAACTGCGACCTTGCCCCCGCATAGGCGATCTGCCAGTTCCATGATGTCGCGCATCATCCAACGATAACTTTCGCTGTGCAACTGCATGCGCGCCAGTGGATCAATGGCATTGGCATCAAGACCTGACGCAACAATGATCAGTTCAGGCTTGAAGGCCTCCAGCGCGGGCAGCACGAGCAGGTCAAATGCATCGCGGTATGCCTGGTCGCCACCGCCCGGCAACAAGGGAACATTCAGGTTGTAACCTTCGCCCCTGCCCTCGCCACGCTGTTTCAATGCACCTGACCCTGGTGGAAAACAGTTGTCCTGATGAACGGAAATGGTCAGCACATCAGGTCGGTTGAGAAACACCGCCTCGGTGCCGTTGCCATGATGCACATCCCAATCGAGAACAGCCACGCGTGACAGCTTGTGAGTGGCAATGGCCGCTTCCACGGCGACAGCAATGTTTGCAAACAGGCAAAAGCCCATACCCATATCCGGCAGGCAATGGTGGCCGGGTGGACGCGAGAGGATATAAGCATTCCCCACATCGCCCCGCAGCACCGCATCAATCCCCGCAACCGCAAGGCCAGCAGATTGTCTGGCTATGTCGTAGCCCCCCGGACCAAACGTGGCCTGAATGCCCATGTCACCACCGGACTTCGCACTCATCTCTTGAAAGCGTGCTAAATAACCTTTCGGATGCACGCGCAGCAATTCCTCTTCCGTGGCCATTGGAGACGTTCGCTGATCCATTTGCGAAAGCAAACCCGACGCATCAAGCAGCGAACGCAAGCGCCGTTTGGTGTCAGGCGACTCTGCTAGACCAGATGCATTGGGGGGCTGCACCCAACCGCCTACCGGCAAAATGCCTGCATGCAACTGGCCAACGTGCCACATACATTTTTCATCAAAATAGAAACCGGTTTTGGCCATCGTCAACTCCCGAAATACAACTGGTGCAATTTGGCCGGGTCGCGGCGCATCTCCGCACATTCACCGTCATAAACAATCTTGCCGCCACGCAATACATAGGCCCTGTGCCCAACCGCCAAGGCAAGGCTTGCAAATTGTTCAACCAGCAGAATGGCAAGGCCATCTTCAGCAAGTAGCTTCACCAGCTTCATGAGCCGTTGTACAATCAGTGGAGCAAGGCCGAGTGACATCTCATCAATCAACAACACCTTGGGCTGCGTGAGCAACGCACGTCCGATCAGCAGCATCTGCTGTTCGCCACCCGACAGCAGACCCGACCGGATGTGACGGCGTGGCAACAACTCGGGGAAAAGCTTGAACGTGTCTTCGATGGAAGCCGCTGGGCCGCGGGCAACGTCCAGGTTCTCTTCAACCGTCAGTTCTCGAAATACAGCTCGGCCTTGCTCCACAAGGGAGAGACCCTGCCTTGCACGCTGGTAAGGCCCCGCCTTTTCAACCGACTGGCCAGCGATAGCCACACTGCCGCCAGCCTGCGGAATGGCTCCGGCGATGCCTTCCATCAACGTGGTCTTGCCAGCACCATTGGCACCCAGGAGCACGGAAATACTGCCCTTGTCCACAACCAAGGAGACGTTCCGGACGATGGGCAGGCCACCCCGATGCACCTCAAGATTTTTGACATCAAGCGCGATCATGCCGTGGTCAACTCCTCAGGATCACCGACATAGGCTTTGATGACAGCAGCACTGGCCAGGGTTTCGCGGGTTGGGCCAACTGCAATGATGCGGCCAAAATCCAGCACCACCACGCTGTTACAGACCATGCGCACCAGATCCATATCGTGTTCCACCAAGAGTACACTGATACCAAACTTCTGAGGAATTTCGGCAATACGCGCGGCAAGTTGCTGCGACTCTTCGTGCGACAGACCAGCAGCCGGTTCATCCAGCAGAATGATTTTAGGTCTTGCCGCCAATGTGCCTGCAATGTCGAGGAGCCGCCGAGTTCCCGCGTCCACATTGGCAATCAGAACATCGGCAGCCGGACACGACAACCAGGAAATCAATGACAGACTCTCCGCTTGATTGAGCTTGCGACCAGCTGCGAGGTCGAGATAGGTCCCCACTTCAAGCTGCGGTGAAATGCGGGTGGTCTGCCACGTGCGACGCACCCCGGCGCGCGCCCTTTGATGGGCCTGCAAATTATCCAACGGCTTATCCGCCAGAACCACAGACCCTTCATAGCTGTTGAGGAAACCTGTTACTGCATCGATGAACGTCGATTTGCCTGCGCCATTGGGACCGATCAGGCCGACAACAGACTTCTCCAACACTGTGAAGCTGACGTCAGACAAGGCAACGACAGCACCATACTTCACTGTCAAATGCTTCACTTCAAGCAATGACATTGTAGAAGTCTGTGGCGGCGGCTTTATTCCATGGGCTTGGTCATGAAGCACCTCGGCTGGCCTGGCGCTTTGGCGGCCAAACAGTTTTGAAAATAACTTGCGTGCATCTTCAGCCATGGTGCCACCCATACTGAGGGCGTGGGTGGCACCGACCGCAAAAAAAATATTGCCAATGTCCTGCGGCAAGCCTAGGCGGCGCAAGAGTTCGGGAAAGAATGCTATAAGAATTCCGCCCATAACTGCACCCTCTGCCAAATGCGCACCTGCCATGGTGGCCACCACAAAATAAACAAGCGACACCATGAGGCTGAAGGATTCGGCCACCAGCGTTCCCAACTGGCCAGCCAGCAAGCCACCGCTCAGGCCGGAGATAAAGGCACTGAGCGCAAACGCACTGAGCTTCGACATGGGAATACTTACGCCATGGGCTGCTGTGCCGCGCTCGGAGTGGCGGATGGAAAGCCATGACGCCCCGAAAGGCGAGCGTGAAAGATTGTCGAGGACAATCGACAAGACGACAAAAATGATCACGCAGAATGTGAAATAGGCTTGGTCTGACGACAGATAGTCCGGTCGCTTGACGAAGATGAACTTGGTCTGTCCCGGGAATGTGTAGGACATCAGAACCACGTCAAAGGCTGCTGCAAAACCCAGCGTGACAATGGCAAGGTTGATGCCGCGCAACCTCAAGGCAGGAAGCCCGATGGCAATGCCAAACGGCACGGCAGCCAGCCCACCCAGCACGGTCCAGGTTAACAAAGTGCCAGGCGCATTACTGACATTCAACCATGCCACAACCCAGGCCCCAATCGCTGCAAACGACATTTGGCAAAGTGCAATCATGCCAGCCCGATTGGCGACGAGTCCAACGCCCAATAGTGCAATGGCTGTGATAATCGCGGCTGTGAACAGAAACACCCAATAAGACGTCAGCCCATAGTTGATGGCCAACGTGGCTATGAGCGCAGTTCCGGCGGTGACCGACCAGCGTTTCACGTCAGCGGGCTTCATCCCAGCGAGCCTTTCTCTGCGACCATAGCAGCACAGCAAGGATAATCAGAAACGGGACCGCGCTACGATATTGGGCGAGTGACGAAAGCCCGGCGGCAAACCCCTCAAGCAGCCCCAGTGCAATGCCTCCAATAAAAGCCAGACTGAAACTGCGAAACGAACCAATGAGGGCCGCCGCAAAAGCCGGCACCACCAGCATGCTGAAAGTCAGGAAATTGGGCGCGCGCTGCGGTGCAATGATCATCATCGCCAAAGTTGTTGCAAGACCAGCAATGGCCCAAACGCCAATCGATAACCGCCGCGCGGGAATGCCCGTGAGTTCCGCCGTCATAGGGCGCTCCGACAGCGCACGCAATTGCAGGCCAATGCGTGTCTTGTTCAGGAATAAAGTTGCGCCAATGGTGAAGGCCAGTGCCAAGGCAATGCTGACCAAAGCGGCCTTGGTAATGATGACGCCGGCCACCTCAAAGGCGGCACCCGGCACCAGATCCGGAAAGGCCCGGGGGTGCTGGCCACCCGTCAGGCGCAGGCCCAATGCAATCATGCCAACCAGCAAAGCCACTGTTACTGCGGCCTTGGTTTGAGCGGCAGCACCAGAGAACCAGCGCATGATCAGCGCTCCGAACAAGATGGCGGTGGCCATGCCGCTCAACAGGCCGCACAGAACCGCAAGCGGCAGACCAAAGCCACGCTCGTTGGCCATCACCATGGCAAAAGTGCCTGTGGCACCAATGGCTGCTCCGGTGAAATTGACAACTGCCACCAATCGATAAGTAAAGACGAGACAAACTGCGAGAAGAGCATAAGCCCCACCAGCGGCCAGACCTGCGATGATGGACGTCAGCACACGCGTTTTCCTTCATGCGGCAGCGGAGAAGCAAAGCTTGCCGCCTTGCTTCCGCTGATGACAACCAGTTCTTATTCGGTCGGCAGGATGAACCAATCAGGCGTTTCAACTTGCCAGGCACCATTCACAAGTTTCACCATCTTGGTGCCTTGCGAAGACGCATGCGAAGCTGCCTTGCCGAATGTGTAGGGCGTGCCGACCAGCGGGTGATTGACGGGCTGCAGATTGTGAAGCGCGTTTGTTACGGTTTCGCGTGTCACAGGGCCGTCAATCGATTTGATTACATTGATGAGAATGTCGGCGGATTCATAGCCGCCTTGGGTGAAAGCTGTGAGCGGCAAGCCTGCAGCTGTCATCGCGGCATTCCAGCCTTCATTGGCCTTTGAACCAGCATCAGTGTAGGGTTCCCATTCAGTGCCAACATGAATTTCCTGCTTGGTGTCAGCCAGCGTCTTGGCGACCTGAACCGTATAGCCCGGAGCGAGGAACATCCACTTGATGCCCGTAATGTTTTGCGAGTCAGCGGTTTTCACCATCTGGACGATTTGTGGTTCCACCGTGTTCATCACAACGGCATCGCAGCCTTCATCGCGGGCCTTCAGCACATAAGGCGTGTAGTCACCCTGGAAAGGCAAAGTCAGGTCCACCATACCGAATGTCTGTCCGCTGATTTTTTCCCAGCGGGCGATAGCACCCTTGTAGGCCTCGTCGGTGCCACCCACGATCCAGAAAATACCGCAAAGCTTTTTTGCGCCAAGCTTGCTGGACGCATATTGCAACACAGCGGTTGTGAGGGTGTAGGGTCCAACGTTTACGGGCGAAATAGATGGTGAATTGAAGCACACAGGATCGACACCCAATCCATGCACGGAAAGTATACCCTGCTTGTCGTAGTAGCCTGCGTTGACGGCGCATTCCAGCAAGCTGGCGCTGCCTGTCATGACGACAGCACCCTTGTTCTCCACAATGTCACGGGCGGCCTGAGCGGCTACGGCAGGGTCAGCCTTGTCGTCCGCAGTTACGAATTCGATGGTGCAGCCATTTATGCCGCCGTCGGCGTTGAACTTGTCGAAGGTCGCCTTGGCGGCCTTGGTCACTTCGCTGAAATCGGCTGGACCCGTTTCCGTGGCCACAGCACCGACAACGATTTTTCCATCAGTGCAGGTAGGGCCTGCCGCCGAAGCGTTACCAGCGGTGAAAATCCCGAGTGTGGCCATGAAGGCTGCCACGGAGATACCGAAGAATGTTTTTGTCATGTCTTTCAACTCCCTTTTTTAAATCTGATTGACTACGCGGTTTTGCCCGTCACTTATTATTTAACATGTTAACGACATGTCGTGAAACATGTCAATTGGTGGTTTGATTTTAGTGCGCGACGTCACGACCAAGAATGAAACGCGCGGCCCTTTCTCCGATCATGATGGTAGGGGCATTGGTGTTGCCTGACACCAATGTCGGCATCACCGAAGCATCGGCCACGCGCAAACCAGTTATGCCACGCACTTTAAGGTCTTCTGTCACCACGGCCATCTTGTCATCGGAGCGTCCCATCCTGGCTGTACCAGCAGGATGAAACACGGTCTTGGCCACGCTGCGCACATAGTCCCGCAAGGCTTCTGCGTCCTTCTCAATGCCCGGCTTGGGCAAGGCCCGCCGCACAGTGATTGATTTGAGCGCAGGCTGCTCGGAA
>JANPCL010000112.1:0-7829 GCA_031430915.1 Hyphomicrobiales bacterium | reverse complement strand
GTGTCACCGACAAGCCGATTAAATATGTTGTGCTTTCACATTATCACGCCGTGCGCGTGCTCGGGGCTTCGGCCTATTGTGCAAGCGAAATCATTGCGTCAGAAAAATGCCGCGGCATGGTGGCGGAGCGCGGCCAAGAAGACTGGGACTCAGAATTTGGTCGTTTTCCCCGGTTGTTCCAAGGCCATGAAAGCATTCCCGGTCTCACCTGGCCGACGCTGACATTCCAGAACCGCATGACGCTACATCTCGGCAAGCGCCGCGTCGATCTCATGCACCTGGGTCGCGCCCACACCGCAGGCGACATTGTAGCGTGGGTGCCGGATGAACAGGTGATGTTTACGGGAGACATCGTGGAATATCATTCGGCCTGCTATTGCGGTGATGGCCACTTCAGCGAGTGGGGCCGCACACTGGATGCCATCAAGTCCTTCCGACCCCGCGCCATTGCACCAGGTCGTGGTGATGCACTGGTGAGCGATGAAAAGGTGAACGCCGCCATCGAGAACACCAGAGACTTTGTGGAAAGCACCTACCGCCCCGCAGCACAGATCGCCGCACGCGGTGGTAGCCTGAAGGAAGCTTGGGATGCAGTCCGCACGGCTTGCGATCCGAAATTCAAATCCTACGCCATTTACGAGCACTGCCTGCCCTTCAACGTGGCCCGCGCCTATGATGAAGCGCTTGGCATGGATCAGCCGCGCATTTGGACGGCCGAACGTGACGTCGCCATGTGGAATGCACTTCAGGGATAGACCATGCCACGCTATGCCTATCCACCCTTCCCCTATGTCACACCACCTGAACTGACCAGACGTGCCGCATCGACGGCTCCCGTGGCGATCATTGGTGCTGGTCCAGTCGGCCTCGCACTTGCCATTGATCTCGCCCAGCGCGGCATTGCCTGCGTGGTGCTGGATGACAACAACGTCGTGTCGGTCGGCAGTCGTGCCATATGCTGGGCCAAGCGCACGCTGGATATTTTTGACAGACTGGGCGTGGGCGAGCGCATGGTGGCCAAGGGCGTCACATGGAAAGTCGGCCGCCTGTTTCACGGCGCTGATGAAGTGTGGTCGTTTGATCTCCTCCCAGAAAGCGGACACAAAAACCCGGCCTTCATCAATCTTCAGCAATACTACGTGGAACAATATCTGGTGGAACGCTGCGCTGATTTTCCAGAACTGATTGAGCTACGCTGGAAAAACAAACTCATTGGCATTTCGCAGTCAGCTGATACAGTTTCACTCTCACTTCAAACGCTCGATGGGACCTATAACCTCGAGGCCGCATACGCCGTGGCCTGCGATGGGGCCAAATCTGCGACACGCGCTTTGCTTGGCCTCGATTTCGAAGGGCGGTTCTTCGAAGAGCGATTTCTGATTGCTGATGTTGAAATGAAAATCGAACAGCCTTCAGAACGCTGGTTCTGGTTCAAGCCTGAATTTCACGCTGGCCAGTCGGCCTTGCTGCACAAGCAGCCCGACAACATTTACCGTATAGATTTGCAACTCAGTGCCGATGCCGACCCCGAGCTTGAGGCCCAGCCTGAGCGTGTCATTCCCCGCATTGAAAAGGCAGTCGGCCATTCCAATTTCGAACTCGACTGGGTATCAGTCTACCGCTTCCAGTGCCGTCGCCTGCAGCGCTTTTTGCATGATCGCATTATTTTCGCTGGCGACAGCGCCCACGTAGTATCGCCTTTCGGCGCACGCGGTGGCAATGGCGGCATTCAGGATATCGACAATCTTGGCTGGAAACTCGCCGCCGTTGTTTCAGGAACGGCCACAACAGCACTGCTTGAAAGTTACAACGACGAGCGCATTCACGGTGCCGATGAAAACATCCGCAACTCCGCACGGACCACGCGCTTCATGTCACCAGATAGCCCGGTTGAACAAATGTTCCGCGACGAAGTTTTGGCGCTTGCCAAAGACCTGCCCTTCGCCCGCCGCCTGATCAATTCAGGCCGCCTCTCCCAGCCCTGCTCGCTGGCAGGCCTGCCCTTGCAAACACCCGAGGCAGCAGCACCATTTCCTGTCGGCAATGCCTGTGTTGATGCACCCGTCACTGTCAATGGCAAGGCTAGCTTCTTGCTCGAACAGTTGCCTGCTGGTTTTTGCCTGCTGTCTACTGTTGATGAACCGCTTGAAAATGCACTTGGACTGCCGCTGCTCCAAACCGGCCAATGCCTCACCGACAATAACGGGCTTGTGGCCAAACGCTATGGTACGGGCTGGATTTATTTGATCCGGCCTGACCAACATATCGCGGCAGCATGGCAGAACCCAAGCACAGATGAAATTGCAAAGGCCTTGAACCGAGCCACAGGAGGCAGCAATGCTTGATATTGGAAAAGACAAGCTCGGCCAGCATGGCGATGATATCTACGACCTGTTGATGGCCGCTCATGCAGGATTGTCGCTCGCCGACAGCGCCAAGCTCAATGCAAGACTTGTACTGCTGCTTATTAACGCCGTTGGCGACGAAGCAACGCTGCGCACCATCATTGCGCGGGCCAAGACGCCATGAGCGACATCGTGCTTTACGACTACTGGCGATCTTCCGCGAGTTATCGCGTACGCATCGCGCTAAACCTTGCTGGCATTGCCTATGGAACCGTGGCGGTTGACTTGTTGAAGCGCGAGCACAAGTCAGCCGATCACCTCGCCCGCAACCCACAGGGTCTGGTACCTGCCCTTTTAATCGACGGTCACCTTTTCACCCAGTCGCTTGCCATCATTGAATATCTCAATGAAACCCGCAGCCTCAAGCTTCTGCCACCCGCGCCGGTAGCCCGCGCCGAGGTGCGTACTCTCGCCTATGCCGTCGCCATGGACATTCATCCAGTTTGCAACATGGGCATTGTTGTCCATGTGATGAAGCTGACGGAAGGCGGCGACGCCGTGCGGCAAGCATGGATGCAAAAGTTTATTGGTGAAGGTTTAGCTGCTGTAGAGCTGATGTTGCAAAAAACACCGGGGCCTTTGTGCTTTGGCGATCACCCCTCTCTTGCAGATCTTTGTCTGCTGCCGCAAATATATAACGCCCAGCGCTGGTCCGCCGACATCAGCGGACTGACACGCGTCAATGCCATAGCATCAGCACTTGAAACAATCCCGGCTTTCGCAGCAGCCCACCCCGACAAACATCAACCAACAAGCTGACGGCGTTCAGGCAAATCGAATTGACAGGTCGCCGAAGCTGCCAAAATCCGCTTTGATGAGTGAACCTGACGGCGCTTCAACTGGCCGCACGAATGAGCCTGAAAGCACAATGTCGCCAGCATTGATGGATTGACCGTAGAGCGCCAATCGGTTGGCAAGCCAAGCCATGCTGAGAGCCGGGTCATTCAGCACGCCTGCGCCCAGACCGGTTTCTTCCACTTCACCGTTGCGACTGACGATCGCCCCGACCCAACGCAGATCAATGCTCTCCGGCTTGTGGCGCTGCTTGCCGAGCACAAAACCGGCATTGGCGGCATTGTCGGCAATGGTATCAAACACCGTGCGCGTTTTTTTAGTCTCCGAGTCAACACGTAAGATGCGCGTATCAAGAATCTCAATCATCGGTGCCACATAATCCGTGGCGGCAAGAACATCGGCAGGCGTCACATCCGGCCCTGCCAGGGCTTTGGCCATGACGAAGGCAATCTCCGCTTCGATGCGCGGTTGAATGAAGTGGCCCATCGCCACCGTGGCACCATCAGCAAACGCCATATCGTCGAGCAACACACCAGAATCGGGAATATCAATGTTGAGCGCCTGCTGCATGGCCTTCGACGTCAATCCGATTTTCCAGCCGACAATACGGCGTCCCTGCCCAATTTTGTGTTTCACCCAGGCAGACTGGACAGCATAGGCATCATTCATGGCCATGTCCGGATGCTGGATCGTCAGCATACGGATTTGTTGACGCGTCTTCTCCGCATGATCGAGTGCCTGCGCTGCCGATTTCACCTGTTCAGGAGTCAAAGCAGAACCTCATCAGCCACGGTGTTGCGCAAAATGCCAAGACCATCGGCTTCCACTTCCACCACATCACCGGGCACCAACCAGCGCGGCGGGTCAAAGCGCGCACCTGCTCCCGTCGGTGTTCCAGTCACAATCACATCACCCGGTACCAGCGTGGTAAAGGTTGAAACATAATTGATGATCTTGCGGAAAGAGAAAATCATGCGAGAGGTGCGGTCCTGCTGGCGCACCTCGCCGTTGACACGCGTCGTCAGCGCAATATTGCCGATCTGGCTTTCGTCGACAAAGGGCACCAGCCACGGACCAATGGCACCTGATTTGTCGAAATTTTTGCCTTGCGTGACATTGAACTTTGCATGCCGAACCCAATCACGAATTGTGCCTTCATTACAGAGTGTTAGCGCTGCAATATGATTCAATGCATCGACTTCCGCAATTCGCCTACCACCCTTGCCGATAACAATGACAATTTCACCTTCATAGTCGAGTTGCGGCGATTCTGGCGGTCGTATGATGGCTTGGCCGTGGCCGACAAAGGAACGTGGAAACCTGATGAACAAGGACGGGTTGGAGGGTGCGGCTTGACCATCCTTGTACTCTTCATTGCGATCTGGAAAATTCACCCCGACACATATGATTTTTTCGGGGTCGGGTAAGGGAATGTCGAAGCTGATGGCGTTGTGCGCGTGAGTCACAGGCAGGCGCTGAAGGTCAGCCACCAAGTCGGACAATTTACCAGCCTCCAGCACCTGTTTCAGCGTTGGCCAGCGCTGCCTGTCAGCCGCGATCACGCCCTGTTCTGTCCACAGGCCAAAGTGCTTTTCGGTGTTGTGGGTGAAGCTGACGATGCGTGCCTGCCCTGTCATGACAAATGTCCTGCTATTTGTGTGATGACCGAAAACGCCACGTCGAAGTCAGCTTGGGTTGTGTCAAAAGAACCTGCCTGAAACCTGATGGCTGTTGCACCATCAACTTTTGTTTGGGTCAGATAAATCCGACCGTCATTGTTGATGGCATTGACCAATGCGAGATTGTGCGCATCAAGATCAGCAATGCCGCGAGGCTCATGCCGGAACGAAAACAGCGACAACATGGGCACACTGACGATGCGAAAATCAGCCGTGTCCGCAAGCCGCTGCGCAAGCGCCTCCGACCATTGCACATGATTGCGGATCATGCCCCGCAGCCCTTCAAGACCATGCGCCCGTAGCAGGAACCAGATTTTAAGGGCACGGAAGCGCCGCCCCAGTGGCACTGTCCATTCTGAATAATTGATGATGCCATCATGCCCGAATGTCTTGAGATACTCAGGCTGTATCGCCAGGGTTTTCACAAGGCTTGCAGCGTCGCGCACCAGGTGCACTGAACAGTCGAATTGCGCACCCAGCCATTTATGCGGATTGAACACCAGCGAATCCGCTTGATCAATGCCGTTCCAATAATGACGATATTCCGGACAAATCATCGCCGACCCAGCCCAGGCGGCATCTACATGGACATACAGATTGTTTTTTTTCGCCACAGCACAAACCGCCGCAATATCATCCGTTGCCCCGATGCTGGTGCCGCCCACACAGGCAATAATACCTGCAGGCAAAAAGCCCGCCGCAATGTCAGCCTTGATGGACTGCTCCAAAGCGCCCACATCCATGCCGCGCAACGAACCAGCTACTGGAATGCGGACCAGATTTTTTTCACCAATGCCCGACACCCAAATAGCCCGGTCAATCGACGTGTGCACTTGCCCTGAACAATAGATGCGAAGCTGCTTTTGGCCAGAGAGTCCTGATGTGTTTCCGGTCCACTGCAAAGCCCGCTCCCGCATCACCAATACGGCGGACAGGGTGGCGGACGAGGCGGAGTCCTGAATGACGCCGCTAAAACCGTCAGGCAGGCCAAGCGCAATGCGCAACCAGTCAATCACGCGGGTTTCAAGCTCGGTGGCCGCAGGCGAGGTTTGCCATAGCATGCATTGCGCACCCATGGCGGCGACGAGTTGTTCAGCAATGACTGAAACAGGCGCTGCATTGGCGGGGAAATAAGCAAAGAAGCGCGGGTGCTGCCAATGCGTCATGCCGGGAACGACGATGTTCTCAAAGTCTGCAAATATCCGCTCCATCGGTTCGGCCAGTTCCGGCGGAGCTGCGGGCACAACGTTGAAAACATCGCCCGGCTTTGTCGGTGCACGCACAGGACGGTCCCGCAACGAGGCGCGATAATCCGCCGCCCAATCTGCAGTGGTATGACTCCAGTTTCGAAAGCTGTCGTTGTCCATCAGGGGGCTACAATCGGCTGTGCTTTGAGAATAGCTTCGCGGGGCGCAACACCTTCAAACACAGAGCCCTCCTCGAACCAGCTTTTGGGCGCTGGCGCACCCCATAGGGTTTGCCGCTGCGGGTCCTTGAGGCTCCACTTGATGGGTTCGAGATCAGGGTCCACCGTCAGATAATCCGAACAGTAGATCTCAATGCGGTGGCCGTCGGGGTCACGCACATAGAGGAAAAACGCATTCGAAATACCATGTCGGCCCGGACCACGTTCAATGTTGGCAAGATAGCCCGTGGTCGACATGAGATCGAGCAGATCGATGATGTTGAGCGGCGTGGGCACCCAGAAGGCCACATGGTGCAGGCGTGGGCCACGGCCATTGGTAAAGGCCATGTCGTGCACGCCGCCCTTCCGGTGCATCCAAGCTGCCCACAGTTTTTGACTCTCATCGTCCTCGGTATATTCAGTTACGCGAAAGCCCATGTCGTTGTAGAATCCGACAGAGTCATCAACACTTTCACTGAAGCAATTGAAGTGGTCGATGCGTAATGGCTTCACGCCACGATAGAGCTTATATGTCTGGTGAATGTTCGGGAGCTTGTCCATGCTGGCATAGAATTCCAGCGGAATGCCATGCAGGTCAGACGTCAGCAATGTGCGGCCTTGGTACGGCCGCTCGATCCAGTGGGTGGTACGCCCTCGCGCTTCAAACCAAAGCTTCGCCTTGTCCAAATCCTGCTCGGCATAAACCTTGAAACCCAACACCTTCACGCACGGTACATCGCCCTTGCTGAGAATGATACAGTGATGGCCACGTTCTTCCATCGCCCGCAAATAGAGCTTGTCACTGGTTTCATGCGTGACCTGCAAACCAATGGTCTCGGCCCAGAAGGCCTTCGATGCCGCAATGTCGCGCACCACATATTCGACATGGCTCAGGCGAACCACGTTGAAGTCAGGATAGAGATTGCTTTTTGGAACGGGCATGGTCAGCCTCCCAGTTTCTGTATTGCATGGGCTTCTGTGGCGAAGGAAATATTTTTGGTTTCCATGTAGAAATCGAAAGAGTGGTCTCCACCATCGCGGCCAATGCCGGAATTTTTTACGCCACCAAAGGGTGTTGGCAAATGGCGCACATTTTCCGAATTGACCCAGATCATGCCGGCCTCCAGCGCATCGGAGAAGCGGAAAGCGCGGGTGACGTCCGACGTCCACAGATAACCAGTGAGACCATATTCAACATCATTGGCGATGGCCAAGGCATCGGCTTCATCCTTGAAGGGAATGGCTGTCAAAACAGGGCCAAATATTTCTTCCTGCGCAATGCGCATGCGGTTGTTGGCACCTGTGAAAAGTGTGGGGCTGACATAGCAGCCGCCACCTGGTCCATCGCATTTCGCCCCGCCCGCAGCAACGGTGGCACCTTCGGCTTTGCCAATGTCGATATACTCGAGCACCTTCTTCTCATGCACGGGGTGAATGAGAGGCCCCACCACAGTGGCTGGGTCTAATGGATGGCCAACCGTGATGCGCTTGGCTTTCTCCGCCACCATCGCCGTGAAGCGATCATAGATAGCCTCTTCCACCAGC
>JANPCL010000111.1:0-19468 GCA_031430915.1 Hyphomicrobiales bacterium | reverse complement strand
TCCTGTTCCAGTTCGAAGCGCAGGATGACGTGCATGGGGTAGGTGACTTCGTCGGCATCGACACGGATGAGGCCAGGTTTGACGCGGTGGACGTGGGCGAGCAGATCATGTTTGGACCAGCTTTCTTCGAAGTGTTTTTCCAGCAATGGAATAGCCCAATCCCAGAAGGCGGGGTTGCGGCCGATCTGCTTTTCCACGAACAGGCTTTGGCTTTCGTGCATGGCCATGCCGCGGGCGCTGCCCGATGGCCAGTGGCCCCAGGCTTTCGGCAAGCCTTGCTCATAAAGGCCGTGTCCGGTTTCGTGCATGATGCCCATGAGGGCGGAGAGGAATTCATCAGTGCGGTAGCGTGTGGTCATGCGCACATCGGTGGGAACACCGCCGCAAAACGGGTGATGCGAGATGTCGAGACGGCCATGGTTGAAGTCGAAGCCAAGGGCTTGCATGACTTCGAGGCCGAGAGCTTTTTGTGCGTCGATGGCATAGGACGCCGCAAGTGGTTTCAGGGTTTTGGATTTCTGCTTTTCTACCGCCACGGGGATGAAGTCCTTGAGGAAGGATTTCAGGTCTTTGAACACCGGTGCAATGTCGGCGACGCGGGCACCGGGGTCATATTGTTCGGCCAGCGCGTCATAAGGGGAGAGATTTAGTGCTTCGGCACGAAGCGCGGCTTCCTCGCGCATGGTCTCGACAACGGCAGAAAAAGCGGGCAGGAAGGTTTTCCAGTCCCCCGTGGGGCGCAATTGCCGCCACAGCTGTTCGCAGCGCAGGCGCTGTTCCGTCTGCTTTTGCACAAAGGCGGAGGAGAGGCAGGTGCGATTGATGTAGCTGCGTTTGAATTCTTTCACCGCGATCTGCCGGGCGTCATCCAGTGAATCACCTTCCGCCTGGTCGATCCACTCGGCAATATGTGGCGCTGACGCCATCTCGTGATATAGGCCGGACACTGCGGCAATGGCCTCCGCGCGTTTTTCACCGCCACCCTCCGGCATCATCACGGCTTCATCAACGCCCAGCATGGAAAGCGCGTGGGACAGGGAGTCGAGCTTGCGGCAGAGGTCGTCGAGCTTGGTGAAGGACATGTTGGTCTCGGCTTGGTTAATGTGAGTCAGGCTCTATCACATGGCTGTGTTCGGCGGGTGAAAATGTGAGCAATTTGCCTGAACCTTGCGCCGCAAACAGTGCCGCACCCATGGCCACCATTTCCGGTTCGTCGACAACCGTAATTGGCTCTGTAAAAATATTGGCGCGCATTTGCATGAGGGCCGGACAGCGGGACCATCCGCCCATGGCGAAGATGGGAGCGGGGGGTACGCCGGCTTTGGTCATGGCGGACCAGTGATATGTTGTTTGTCGGGCCATGGCTGCCAAAGCGGTGCGAATGTCGGTTGGAATATCGCTGACTTTATCGTGCGTCAGCAAAATTTTGAAGAGCGCGCTTACATCTTTGACGCAATGGCCGAGTGTCACCGAAAATTCGGTCATGCCGATGACAGCTGCACCCTTGGCTCCGCTGATCGGCAAGGTGACGTAGAGTCCTTGCTTGTCGTGGTCGGGTGTAAGCGTTGCGGTTTCGCCATAGGTGGCGTTGGCAGTTCCCATGGAATCGATGCGGGCGTCTTTCAGGATGCGGCGCACGGCAGAGGCGGCGATGAGATGATCATGGCCACCTGCGACGAGAAGCGTGTTTGCGTCGGCAGCACCCGCCGCTGTGAGGCAGCCGTTGCGCATGGAGCCGATGATGCCGCCAGCTTCAATGAGTTTTGGCAATGGTGGGGACTGACTTTGCTGCAGAAGTTCCGGCAGCCATGATCGTGAGAAGACGTCAAAGCAGCCAGTGCGCGGGGCCAATGTGGCGGACATGAACGGCGTGCCCGACCATGTGGCCAAGGCGAAGTCTGTCATGGTGAGCCAGTGTTTTGCTCGTGATAACTCCCGTGGTTTGTGCTGATTCAGCCACGCCCATTTTCCGGCACTGGTGGTGAAATCCATGACGATGGCAGGATGGCGTTTGGCGGTTTCAGTTTGGCCAAGGGCATTTGCGTAACTTTCGCCGCGCCTGTCATTCCATTGAATGGCATGGCCGAGGGGTTTCAAATCTGCGTCGGTGGCAACACCGTCCTCACCAATGCCTGCGGCCGAGATGGCAGTGATGGCACGGCCTTGGCCCAACGCTTTCCAACCCTCAATGATAAGAGTTTCAGTTGTTGCCACCAGCGCTGTAGCGTCGGTGACAACACCAAGACCATCGTGTAGATGGGGAGCGGGCACGGACTTCACCCAAAGGGTTTTTCCACTCTCACCCAGCAGCAACACCTTCAGATTTGTAGTGCCAACATCGATGCCGCAGAACAGTGTCATGCTCGAATAATTCCGACTTATTTGTTTGCAGATGTTCAGAAGCCAATAATTTCTGAGGATATAGACACTACGTGCTTACATCACTATCATTTCTTCGCTGGGGCGGCATGGAGAATTCGTAACATGGAACTTCCATTGAATGAACGGCTGCAGAATTATATCAAGTCCAAGTATCCCAACGCGAATGGCTTTCAAGCCATGAACATTGTCGATGCTCCACCCTTTGGACATGTCGCGGAAGTCCAATGGACCGAACTCACTAACGGCAAAAACAAGGACTATGAGTCTGTCGTTCTGATGCCCAAAAATGACAAGTGGAGCGAAAGCCAGGACATGACGTCTGCAATGCAAAACATAGCCTCGAAAATTGACAATGGTATTGCGACACTTTTCAACCAAACTGTTGGAGTCGCTGGCATTCTGGCAATAGTTCTGGTCTTGACGATTTGCTTCATAGCTGTTGTGAATGTTGCTGCCATCCAAAAATTTGAATTGCCCGGGTGGCTTGTTAACCCACTCATGCTTATTCTTGGTTTTTACTTTGGGAAAATTAATCCGAAAGGTTCAAGTTGAGAATTTGACCGTTACCAGCGCCGCGTAAACTGTGTGCGTGTGGCCTTTGCCATTTCGGCGATGAGCCAGGATGTTTCCTCTGCAGGGCGCTGCCAGTCTTTGCGGCCGTCGACCACGCCTTGTGCCCCAGCGGCAATCGCATCACTGACGTCTTTCAACGTAGATGCGGCGTCGCCGCTCAACGGGCCTCCTGCAACGACGATTGGGATGTCGAGTTCGTCACACAATTTCGCCGTAGCGTCAGGGCCGGGGAAGGTGATCTTGATGATGTCGGCACCGAGATCGTAGGCGACGCGGGCCACTTCCATTTCCGCAAGAATGATGTCGGGTGAGCGTGGTGTGTTGAGGAAAACCGGTTCGACCATCACGGGCATGTGCCACTTTGCAGCTTCCGAAACCACCGTGCCAATGCGCTGGCAGTAACGCAGTTTCTCTTCGTCGTTTACATTCCATGGCAGCAGCAGTTTTACACAATCGACGCCCAGCCGCACAGCATCTTCAACCGAAGCGACCAATACGCCCGTGCCTTTGTCTGGTTTGGCAGTCGGCCAGAAGGCATCGATGGCGAGAATGCGGGCCATTTGGCTGTTTTGTGCGAGTTCGACTTCGGAAGCTTTTACAATTCCGGTGGAGACCATGAAGCCCGTCACGTCTTCCTTCAGAAAGCGCTGCATCACTTTCACAGGTGCTTCCAGGTGCTGCACGCGACCCCAGACCAATCCGTGGTCAATGGGTACCACGAGAGCGGCACGGTCGGCGCGGAGGACCCGGTGCATGCGATAACTGTTGGAGAAACGATTGTTGGCCACAGTGCGACTCCTGTTGAGGGGGGCAGACTAGGGGAAGATGTGGCACTTGCAATGGGGAGCGTCTGTCAGTTGACAGTGCATGCCCGCTGTTCCAAGTTTCGTCATACCTGAGTGAAGGCGTGACGTGACTGAAACTGTAGTTGAACTCCGAAAAGTATCCAAACGCTTTGGCGAAACTCTCGCCGTGGTTGACAATGATCTTGTGGTAAAGTCCAGCGAGTTTTTGTCGATCCTCGGACCATCCGGTTGCGGCAAGACGACATCCTTGCGGATGATCGCGGGCTTTGAGCAGCCGACGTCGGGTGAAGTTTTTATTCGTGGTGAAAACGTAACCGGCATTCCGGCCTATCGCCGCCCGGTGAATATGGTGTTTCAGCACTATGCTTTGTTTCCACATTTGAGTGTGGCGGATAATATAACTTATGGATTGCGGCAACGGGCGCCAAAGCCGACTGCACCGGACTTGGCGAAAGCAGCTGATGAGGCGCTGGAGATGGTGCGGCTTTCGGGGCTGGGCAAGCGCCGCACCTATGAATTGTCGGGCGGGCAGCAACAGCGTGTGGCCTTGGCACGTGCCTTGATCAATCGGCCTGCGGTGTTGTTACTGGACGAGCCGCTTGCCGCGCTGGACCGGAAGCTTCGGGCGGAGATGCAGTTTGAATTGCAGAATTTGCAGCGCGATGTCGGAATTACCTTTCTGCTGGTGACCCATGATCAGGAAGAGGCGCTGTCAATGTCTGGCCGGGTGTGTGTGATGCGCGAGGGACGGATTGTGCAGATTGGAACGCCACGCGATTTATATGACAGGCCGAACAGCCGTTACGTGGCGGATTTTGTCGGCAAGTCGAATTTCTTCAAGGGCGAAAAAGCAGGAACGGTAACGAGTGTGCGGCCCGAGATGATTGAACTGGCGATGACCTTGAAAAAATTGCCAGCGGACTTGAGTGTGTCAGTAGCAGCAAAAGTTTTAAACCGGATTTTCGTGGGCGACTTTACGCAGTATCGTTTGGGCAGTGAGCAGCTTGGTGAATTCCTTGTGGTCAGTCCGCGCCGCACTGAACGTGATATCGGCATATTTGATATCGGTGATAGTGTTGCAGCAGGCTGGCGGGGCGATGCGGCACAGATTTTGGCAGATGAATAACAAACAGGGAGACTTGAAATGAAAAAAACACCAGACACGATTTCAGCGACAAAATTCTTGGATGAATTGCGCCGCTATCAGAATGGCAGTGTGTCGCGCCGGCATTTCCTCGGCGTCACCGGGCTTGGCATGGCCACGGCTGTGATAGCAGGTGCGGTGCCGGGACTCGCGCCCCGCAAAGCCCATGCAGCTTTGTCCGGCACTGTGAATTTCACCACATGGCCCAGCTATTTTGCACAGGAAAATCTCGACAAGTTTACCGCTGACACAGGCGTAAAAATCAACGTGTCTATTTTCGGTTCGAACGAGGAAATGCTGGCGAAGCTGCAAGCGGGCTCCACCGGTTGGGATGTGTTTGTGCCGACGAACTATGCGATTTCGACATACAGGGATTTGGGCTTGATTGAAGAACTCGATCTGAAACGCCTGCCAAATTATGACGCTGCAACGCAGGAACAGCGCTTCACTGCGGAAGGCATCATTGAAGGCAAGACCTATGCCGTGCCCAAGGATTGGGGCACCACGGGCTTTGTTGTGAACACCAAAAACGTGACGCAAAACCCGACGACATGGAAAGAGTTCTGGGATTTGACGCAAGGTCCGCTGACGGGCCGCGTGATGGTGCATGACTATCAGCTCACCACGATTGGAAATGCGCTGAAGTCGTTTGGCTATTCGTTCAATTCAAATGATGAAAAGCAGCTGGCAGAAGCCGAGAAATTGCTGATCGCCTGCAAGCCGCACCTGTTTGGTATCAACTCGGACTACAAACCATCGCTGATCAGTGGTGATGCCTGGGCGTCGGTATGCTGGACAGGGGATGCAACCCAACTGCAGCGTGACATGCCGGAAATGAAATATGTGTTGGCGAAAGAGGGTGGAGAAATCTGGAGTGATTTCTACGCCATTCCGAAGGGTGGTCAGAACATCGATGCGGCCTATGCGCTGATGGACTTCCTGCTCACACCAGCCGTAAATGCGCTGGAAGTAAAAGCCCATGGCTATCCGTCAACCGATTCACGCACCAATGCCCTGGTGTCGAAGGATATGTTGGAAAACCCGATTCTTTATCCTGCAGCAGAAGCCTTGTCGCCGCTCGAGTTTGGTGCGGCTGCAACTTTGACCAATCCGTTGCGGGCAGAAATCATGGCCCGTTTCAAGGCCGCCTGAGTGAAGTCTAACACGCGTTCCCCGCTGGTCACCGGATTGCTTTTGGCACCGGCGGGGATTTTCTTTTTCTTTTTGTTGATACTGCCGCTGGTGGTGATGTTGGTGTTCTCATTCGGGGAACGCGGTGCCGCAGGGGGCTACGTGCCTGCCTTCACGGCTGACAATTATTTGAACTTGCCGGCCCGCAGCAAAGCTTTTTTCAACACGCTGACGCTGGCCCCTTTGGGCACTCTACTCACAGCCATATTCGCGTTTCCCATGGCATATTTTCTGGCGATCAAGGTGCCAGCGAAATGGCGCGTGGTCATGCTTGTGCTGGTTATGGCGCCATTCTGGACCAGTCAATTGATGCGCTATTACGCGTGGATCATGATCCTGGGATCGAAGGGAATCCCCTCTTGGCTGGCGTGGATTGGCATTGCCGATGTGCGTCTGCTGAATACGCAGACGGCAGTCTTGATCGGTGCGGTTTACGGCTTTCTGCCGCTGATGGTGCCGCCAATTTATGTGTCGCTGGAAAAGCTCGACAAACGCCTGCTTGAGGCGTCAGCCGATCTGGGTGCCACGCCCTGGCGCACCTTCTGGCAGATCACATTTCCGCTTGCGCTGCCCGGTGTGGCTACGGGGTCCATGCTGGTTTTCATTCTGCTGATGGGGGATTATATTCTGCCGCAATATCTGGGCGGCGGCAAAGTGTTCTTTATCGGTAACGCGCTGGTCGACCTGTTCCTGCAATCGCGCAATTGGCCTTACGGTGCTGCAGTGTCGATTACATTGGTTGCTATCATGTTTGTCACGGTGTTTTTCTACATGCGCTTCGTGCTCGGCAAAACCGACCAGCGCCGTGCGGCACTGGTGTAGTCCATGCGCATCTATGCAACACTGATTTATCTGTTTCTTTATGCACCGATTGCGCTGATCGTTGGCCTGTCCTTCAACGCGGGCAACCAATCCATGGTGTGGAAGGGTTTTTCCGTGGCGTGGTACGGCAAGGCATTCAGCAATCCGCTCATCACCGAGGCCTTGGGCACCAGTGTAACCATCGGATGTCTGACAGCACTGCTGAGTGCCATTTTCGGCACCATGGCGGCCCTTGGGCTGGAGCGAACCACTGGCTGGGTGAAGGCGCTGTTTGAAGCACTGATCTATATCGGCATTCTGGTGCCCGGCATTGTCATTGGCATATCATCGCTGATTACGTTCGTAACGATTTTCGACCTCCTCAATCCCGTGTTGGAGCAGCTGGGACTTTTCCGCCTGCAAATGGGCACCTGGAGCATTGTTGCAACCCATGTGCTGTTCAACATCGCTGTGGTGGCGCTGCTGGTGCGGGCACGGCTGCAAGGCATGGACCGCAGTCTGGTCGAAGCGTCTGAAGATTTATATGCAACACCTTTGGGAACATTCCGGCAAATCGTCTTGCCAGTGCTTGCACCGGCGATTTTGGCAGGTGCACTACTCGCTTTCACCTTCTCCTTCGAAGATTTCATCATTGCGTTTTTTGTGGCAGGGCCAGATGTGACACTGCCGATATATGTGTTCTCGGCGATCCGGCGCGGGGTAACGCCGGAGATCAATGCGGTGGGAACGGTGGTGCTGATGACGTCGCTTGTATTGTTGATGGTTGCGCAGTGGGTGCTGCAGCGGGGCAACAGGGCCGGCTGATTTGACAAGGCAGTCAGCCTCGATTGGCATTCCACAGGAACAACCAGACCGCTGCAGACGACAAGATGCAAACGGCAATGGCAGGCCAAAAGCCGCCGCTGATTGAAGCCAAAGGTATGCCTTGCAAATTCATGCCGAAAAGTCCCGCCACAAGCGTAGGCGGTAAAAACAACGCTGTGAGCATAGACAGAATGTAAAGTTGACGGTTAGTTTCTGCTGCCAGCTTGGCGTCAATCTCATCGTGAAAGAATCGTGCCCGACTTTCCAAGGCATCAAAATCCTGATCGAGATTGATAAGCCGTGTGATGATGTCAGGCGTCTCACCGGGCATAGCGCTGACCTCACGCTCAGCCAATGCAAGCGCACGGCGTCTCGCTCGCATGTGACGGTGCAACTGTGCGGCTTGGCGCCTTACAATCATCAGGCGTTTGCGTTCGCCCCGATGGCGGTCCTCCAGAATCTGATCTTCAATGGTTTCCAGCTCACTTGACAGCTTGTGCAATACTAGGTCCAACACATCCGGATATGATTTCAGCAAGGCAACAAACAAGTCCCCGGGCGCTTTGAAAGCATGCCCGCGCGCGATGCGTTCGCGCAAGTTATCCGCTGACAAGGCAGCCGTAGTGCGGCCTGTAACTATGTATCGTTTCCCCATGAGGATATGCACCCAGCTGTGCTCCATTGATTCATAGTCGAAAGCCCGCAGAAAATCGTTCAAACGCCCAGAAACGAAGGCACCAGTCTCGTTGATGGCCTGTCGTTGTCGCGGTGAGCAAAATTCCAACGCCACACCGGCGGGAATATCGAGGCTGTTCTGCAGCCAACGTTGACAACGCTGGTCCGTCAGGTTGAGATGTAACCAAAACCAGGTGCCATCGCCACAATCAGCGGTAAGCTGGGCCGTCTCGCCAAGCGTCTCGACTTCCCGACCCACAAAACGGTAGGCACAGAGAAAGCCCGGAATTTCTCGCGTATCGATCATGCAGTCAGGAGCCCGGACCACTCCCGGCCCATTTCAGAAAGAGCCCGCTATTGCAATTGCATGACAGTTGCGTGACGAATGCAGCTAGAGCGTTTTGCCGTTCATCATCTCGACAAAGCGCCTGAACAGATAATGCGAATCCTGCGGGCCGGGGCTTGCTTCCGGATGATGTTGCACCGAAAATATAGGTCTGCCCTTTACTGCGAGTCCGGCGTTAGAGCCGTCGAACAGCGAGACGTGGGTTTCCTCGATGTGGGCGGGGAGCGAATTGCGATCCACGGCAAAGCCGTGGTTCATTGAGACGATTTCGACTTTGCCTGTGGTGTGGTCTTTGACCGGATGGTTTGCGCCGTGGTGGCCTTGGTGCATTTTGAGCGTCTTGCCACCCAGCGCAATGGCCAGCATTTGATGGCCCAGGCAGATGCCGAAAACCGGGGTGCCCGACGCAACCAGTTTCCTGATTTCGGGGACTGCATATTCGCCTGTGGCGGCAGGGTCACCCGGACCGTTGGACAGGAAGATGCCTTCAGGCTTCATGGCGAGTATGGCTTCGGCGGATGTGGTGGCGGGGACCACTGTGACGTCGCAACCCGCTGATGTGAGACAACGGAGAATGTTGCGTTTCAGGCCGTAGTCGATGGCGACGACGCGTTTGCCACCTGGCGCGGTGGTGTAACCGTTGCCCCAGTCCCAGAGTTTTTCATCCCACTCCATGCGTTGTGTCATGGACACATCCTTGGCGAGATCCATGCCTTCAAGGCCGGGCCAATCTGCAGCCATTTTGGCAAGCTTCTTGAAATCGAATTTGCCTTTGGCGTTATAGGCGATGACGCCGTTGGGCATGCCCTTGTCGCGGATCAGATTGGTGAGTTCGCGCGTATCAATGCCCGACAACCCGATGATGCCACGGGCTTTCAGCCATTTGTCGAAATGCTTGGTGTTGCGATAGTTGCCAGGTTCCGTGATGGGTGCTTTCACAACAAGCCCGCGCACGGCTGCGGACGCGGCGAGGTTTGTGGTTTCAGAGTCGTCGTCGTTGGTGCCGACATTGCCGATGTGTGGAAACGTGAAGGTGACGATCTGGCCGGCGTAGGAAGGGTCCGTCAGCACTTCCTGATAGCCGGTCATTGCGGTGTTGAAACAGACTTCGGCCACTGCCTCGCCCTCAGCCCCAAAACCAAAGCCTTCAATCACCGTGCCATCAGCCAGAACCAGTACGCCTGTTATTTTGGGCTGGTCCCAATCGCTGAAATGGGGGCGTGGTTTTGCTTTGGCCGTTGCGGGCTTTTTGGCGGTTGCCATGGCTTTATGAGTCTCCGGGAATTTGCGCTTGGTTAGGGGACCGGGGCTGACACGTCAAGTTTGCCTGTTTGCGGCAAAAGGACTATCCCACGGTTTTCCAAGTGATTTGAGGTTTGAAAATGTCCATTCGCGAACAACTGACGGCTGACATGAAAGAGGCCATGAAAGCGGGCAACAAGCGCAAGCTGGCCACCGTGCGGCTGATGTTGGCTGCCATCAAGGACAAGGACATCTTCGCCCGCACCGATGGTCACGACAGTGAAAAACTGCCTGACGCCGCTCTCCTGGACCTTTTCGCCAAGATGGTGAAACAGCGGCAGGACTCTATTGCCGCCTATGATGCCGGAGGCCGGGCTGAATTGGCCCAGCAGGAGCGTGAGGAAATGGACATCATCCAGACCTATATGCCCAAGCAATTGTCCGACGACGAAACCAAGGCTGCGATTCAGGGCATCATCACCGCTGTGGGTGCCACGTCAATCAAGGACATGGGCAAGGTCATGGCGGAGTTGAAAACCAGATTTTCCGGCCAGATTGACATGGGCAAGGCGGTTGGCGTGGTGAAGTCATTGTTGGGCTGAAACAAGGCGCTGCCGTTCATCAGCCATTCAGGTGGACCTTGCGAAATTGAAGACTGTGCAGACCCCATGTCTGCCTGGCCCCGTTTTGAAAGGAAGACCATCATGATCCGCAAAACACTGATTGCCGTCGCCGCTGCTGCCACCATGGCACTTGGATTGGGAGCAGCCACAGCCCCCGCCGAAGCCAAGGTGTACATCCACATCGGCGTTCCTCACTACGGCTATTATCAACCCCAATACCGCGTCTACCACAAGCGCCCACCTTACCATTGCCACTGGAAAACAGTGTACCGCTATGGCCATTGGGTGAAAGTGAAGAAGTGTCATCGCCATTGGCGATGACGCAATGAACCAACCCCTCTCCGTCTCGCGCGTTGCGCGATCCACCTCTCCCGCAAGCGGGCGAGGAATGAATATCTCTCCTCGCCCGCTTGCGAGACCTCTGCGAAAGCGGCTTGATCGGGTTGGTTTTTGCTGGTTTGGCATTTTTGTGGTTTTCAGTCCGTGTTTCCTGTTGCTTGTTGCAACGAATTGATCGTTGTTTTGGCTTTGGTGGTGAGGCTCATGCAAGTCTGTAGAGCCGGTTGATGTTGTAGGCTACGGAAACAAGATCGAGGTGGAAGGCGTTGGCTTTCAAGCCTCGGTAACGCATGCGCCTGAGATCATAGGGCCCCTTGAACTGGGAGAACACGCGTTCGACGGCACTGCGCACCCGCCCGATCAGGATGTTGCGAATGGTTTGCCAATGCGGGAGCTCAACTTGGTGTTTGTTGCGGCGGTGCTGGATGCGGTCCTTGGCACCACGGGCCTTGATCGTCTGCCGACGTTCTTTCTTGTCATAGGCCTTGTCGGCATAGACAGCCCTTTCATCCCCCATGA
The DNA here is from genome assembly GCA_031430915.1 of Hyphomicrobiales bacterium. Classification (GTDB taxonomy): domain Bacteria; phylum Pseudomonadota; class Alphaproteobacteria; order Rhizobiales; family Aestuariivirgaceae; genus Aestuariivirga. The sequence continues at coordinate 8,002 of JANPCL010000111.1, read as the reverse complement.
TCAGGGCATCGGCGCAAACGCTTTCATTGGTCTTCGCCCCTGTCAATTGACGACTGCGGATGATGCCTGATCCTTGGTCAATGCCGATATGGGCCTTGTAGCCAAAGAACAGCTTGCGGGAACTGCCGCTGCGGGTCCAGTTGGCATCGCGATCATGTGGGTTGTGGCTTTCAACACCCTTGGCCTCAGGCGTTGACTTGGGGGTGGAACCAGACGGCGGCGGACACACCGCACTGGCAATCAGGGTTGCGTCAACCAAGGTGCCTTTGCGGACAATGAGGCCCCGGGCATCAAGCTGCCTGTTGATCTCGGCAAACAACAGCCCGCCCAAATCTGCATCCTTCAGGGCATTGCGGAAACGGCACAGGGTGGTCTCATCGGGGGTATCAGCATCCAGCGCAAAGTCGCAGAACCTGCGGAATGACACCCGGTCCAGCAAGGCCTCTTCGAGGCCTGGATCGGACAGGCCATACCATTGCTGCAACAACAGCGCCTTGAACATCGACAAAGCCCCATAGGGTGGCCGTCCATGTTCACCGCTGCGCACCTTCAAAACCAGCACCTCCAACGGACGCCAATCCAAAAGTGCCGATATCTTCTCAAGCCTCTCGTTGCGGCCAAAGCCCTTCGGCAAAAAAGCATCAACAAAACTGGACTGGCTCATCGCGACTCAACTCCATCAGTGGAAACCCAATGAATCACAAATCAAACAAAACGTCACTTTCGCAGAGGTCTCGCTTGCGGGAGAGGTGGATCGCAGCGCAGCTGCGAGACGGAGAGGGACCCCTTTAAAACCCCATTAACTCCGTCATGCGATTATTTCGTCATGACTGATCTTGCTTATTTCCTCTTTACCTTCATGGCTTGCCTGGCAGGCTTGGGGTTTGGGCTTGCCTTGCACCAGATTTGGTCGAAGGCGAGATCTGTGTCCGACGATCCATTGACCACCACAAGTGACAACGACGATACTGAAAGCTGGGAGTCCTATGCCAAGTGGCAGGCCGCCAATAACCGCCGCTTTGCAACCCAGGTCATCAGTTGTGGTGCGGCTCCGCTCGTGTTGGCCGGTGTTGCCTGGTCACAACGGGCAGACGTGGTTCAAGTGCTATGCCACAACGTGGTGCAGGCAGTGGGGCAAGCCTACATTTGCATGTAGGCTCGCAATAGGCTCAGACGATTTTGGTCGTCACTTTCACATTCTTGTTGATGGCATTAGAATAGGGGCACACGACGTGGGCCTTCTTGGCAAGCGACGTGGCTTGCGCCGCAGTCAGGCCGGGCAGCGACACATCGAGCTGCACCTTGATACCAAAACCCTTCTTGTCTGACCGCTCACCAAAGCCGACATGGGCCGTCACGGAGGATTCCGGGGCCAAGGCCAGCGGCGTTTTCTGCTTGCTGTTGACAAACTTCATGGCCCCCAGAAAGCACGACGAATAGCCCACGGCAAAAAGCTGTTCAGGGTTGGTGCCCTTGCCGGTGCCACCCATTTCCTTCGGGTGCGCCAGAACCACATTTATTTGCTTGTCGTTGGTTGAGGCGGTGCCACCCCCACGTCCGCCCACTGCTGTTCCAACCGCTGTATAGATAACCTTGACTGCCATTTTTGCCTCCGTGAATCAGATTGAGAAGATTCCATGGGACCACGATTTTGGCAAGCAAAAGCCGCGCATCAGGTATCATGGTCGGGATGCTGCATTGTACGCAGCAAAGCCATGTCCTCCGGACTGCGATAGTCCTCCATTCGCTCCCCGGGCAAAAGGTGCAACGTATCAAACCACGACAGCTTGCTTTCAACTGCACTCTGTTTACAGAATGGCGGAACGTCATCTGGCGTGTCCAGTGTACCAACAGCAATTTCGATGGCCGGGTCTCCATCATCGCGCATGAAGAGGGGCGTTCCGCAATCGCGGCAGAATCCCCGCGATACGATAGATGACGACCGGAATACGGCTGCTTCGCCCCGCGTCCAGGTAAATTCGGAATAGGTCATGTCCACCAGAGCAGCACCAAAACTGCCGAAGGCCTTCTGGCACATGCGGCAGTGGCAGAGGGATGGCGCACCCATTTGCCCGGTATAGGCATAGCGCACCGCGCCACATTGGCACCCGCCTGTGCGTCTGGGTTGTACCGGGTGGATTTTCAGCATTGTATTAACTCCAAATTTACAGCGGCGATGCCAGTTTGCCAGTCGGTGGGGCACCGGAGCCTGGCATGCGTCATGCTGGCAAATGGAGTGAAATATTTTGCACGTCTTGCATTGTCAAACAAGCATGCGGCCTCCGTTTGAGGTTGCGCAACCATGACGCAACGGCTCACAGACCCGAATATCCTTCTCGCCATTTTAGACAATTTGCCGACGTCAATTTTCGTCAAGGACGAAGACCTGCGCTTTGTCTATTCCAACATCCAGCATTGCCAGATGATTGGCAAGCCAGAAGCGGACCTGTTGGGAAAAAGCGACGCTGACTTCTATCAGCATGAACACGCCCATGGCTTCGCCTTGCGCGACCACATGGTACTCGACACCGGTGACGAGAGCATTATCGAGGAAATGGCCAGCCGTGAAGACGGCATGACAACTCCGGTGCTTACCCGGAAGGTCCGCCTTGAAAGGCCCGACGGACAAGTTTATCTGATCGGCACCAATTCCGACATGTCGGACTACAGGAAGCGCGAAAACCAATACAAGGCCTTGACCGACACTGTGCCGGTTGGCGTGGCGCAAATTGACGAGAACCTCGATATCACCTTTGCCAATCCGCTTTTCAATGCCTATTGCGGTGGCGATGGCAGTGAAAATGACAAGGCCCGGTTGCTTTTGAAACTGCGGGAAGCCAATGCGACTTTTCCGGGGGAGGCCAGCAAATTTGAAGCCGAAGTGCAGGGTTTGGGCAATCAGCCGCGCAACGTTATCGTGGTCAGTTCCGGCTGGCTGGAAATTGCAGACGGTCTGCGCTCGGCCACCATCAGCCTTGTAGACGTGTCACAAAATACGGAGTTGCAGCGCATCAATTCCGAAATCTCGCGTCTTAACCAAGAACTCGCGGCCAATATGCGCAAGCTGTCAGATGCGCAGGATGATCTCGTCCGCAAGGGCCGTATGGAACAGCTGGGGCAATTGACTGCAACCGTGGCCCATGAATTGCGAAATCCCCTGGGAACCGTGCGAACCTCGGCCTTCCTGCTTGAACGTAAACTGCGTGACAAAAACCTCGGTGTTGATACGCAGCTTGACCGCATCAACAAGGCCATTGTGCGTTGTGACAATATTATTACCCAGTTGCTGGATTTTTCCCGCACGCGGCATCTCGAATGTGCCCTGAGTGATCTTGATCAGTGGCTGACGGGCATTGTTGAAGAAGAAGTGCAAAAACTGCCATCCCATGTCGAAGTCGAACTTCTGCTGGGCCTTGATGGCCAACAAGTGCCATTTGATCCCGCCCGCATGCAGCGCGCCGTCATCAACATGATCAGCAATTCCGTGGAAGCCATGGAGGGCGAAAGCGCAAAACCCAGCCGGCTTGTGATTTCAACCTTCAGAAAACTCGGCTACGTCAGCCTGCGCGTCACCGACAATGGCCCCGGAATTCCTGCCGACGTATTGGCCCGCATCCGAGAACCCCTATACACCACCAAAAGCTTCGGCACAGGCTTGGGCGTTCCTGCCATAGAGCAGATCGCCCAGCTGCATGGCGGTCGACTGGATATTACATCGGAAGTCGGCTCCGGCAGTTCGTTTACGGTATGGTTTCCGGAAGTGCAGAGCAGAGAAAAGTCAGCGGCGTGAAGGCCCCTCATCCCATATGCGCTGACTTAAGGCGGAAACCGCAAGGTTTGTCATTACCGCACTTGTTGCGGTAATCCATCCCACCGCAAGTGTAGTGGCCGGAAGTATGACAACACCTCAATGCGCAACCGTTCCGCTTGCTGAACCATGGATTACCGCAACAAGTGCGGTAATGACAATGTTGATGGATGACGCTTTAGTTTGCGCCAATGGGATGAGGTCCCTTCCTCTTACCCGATCGCTTTCTCAAGGTTCTTGTCCACCGCCTCAATAAAGCCTTCCGTCGTCAGCCACTGTTGTTCTGGCCCGACAAGCACTGCGAGATCCTTCGTCATCTTGCCTTCTTCAATGGTCGCAACCGTGACCTTTTCCAGCGTTTCCGCAAAGGCCAGCAATTTCGCATTGTCATCCAGCTTGGCGCGGTGCTTCAAACCACCGGTCCAGGCATAAATCGACGCCGTTGAATTGGTGGATGTCGCCTTGCCTTGCTGGTGCAAGCGGTAATGCCGCGTCACCGTGCCATGGGCCGCTTCGGCCTCAACCGTTTTGCCATCCGGCGTGATCAGCACAGATGTCATGAGACCAAGAGACCCATAACCTTGCGCCACAAGGTCTGACTGCACGTCGCCATCATAGTTCTTGCAAGCCCAGATATAACCACCCGTCCACTTCATGGCGGATGCAACCATGTCATCGATCAGGCGGTGTTCATAGGTGATGCCATGCTTTTCGTAGTCGGCTTTGAATTCGGATTCATAAATCGCCTGGAAAATATCCTTGAAGCGCCCGTCATAGGCTTTGAGAATGGTGTTCTTCGACGAGAAATAAACCGGCAACTTGCGCTGTAAACCATAGGTGAGGGATGCACGCGCAAACTCCATGATCGAGTCTTCGAGATTATACATCGCCATGGCCACACCAGCACCCGGTGCCTTGAACACTTCTTTCTCGATCACGCTGCCGTCTTCCCCCACAAACTTCATGGTGAGTGTACCCTTGCCAGGGAATACGAAGTCCGTGGCGCGGTATTGGTCACCATAGGCATGGCGACCGATGATGATGGGCTTGGTCCAGCCCGGAACCAGCCGTGGAACGTTGCTGCAGATGATGGGTTCGCGGAAAATCACGCCACCCAGAATATTCCGGATGGTACCGTTAGGTGATTTCCACATGTGCTTCAGGTTAAATTCCTTGACCCGCGCCTCATCAGGCGTGATCGTGGCGCACTTCACGCCGACGCCATGCGTCTTGATCGCATGGGCGGAATCGATGGTCACCTTGTCTTCGGTCTTGTCGCGGTTTTCGACCGAGAGATCATAGTAATGCAGATCAATATCGAGATAGGGCAGGATCAGTTCCGTCTTGATGAGGTCCCAGATGATGCGAGTCATTTCGTCGCCATCGAGTTCAACTACGGGATTGGCGACTTTGATCTTGTCCATGAAAACCTCTGTGTGGGAATGACGTGTTGGCGCGCCTATAGCAGGGGACTTGCGAGGCTGCAATTGCATCGGATGAGGGGCCACGCGGAAGCATGTTCGAGCACCCCTCCCATGCTTTGACTTGCATGGCCCGCCATGGCAGGTCTGCCAACATGAATCCTGCCAATGCTTTCCGTTCACCAGCCTATCTCCGCTTTTTCATCAGTCGTATCGGACATCATTTTGGCATGCAGATCATGGTAACGGCACTGACGTGGCAAGTCTGGTCGATTACCCGTGATGCGATTTATCTGGGCTATATTGGCCTTGCAGTTTTTTTGCCGGTATTATTGCTCGTCATTCCCGCAGGCCATGCGGCAGACCGTTATGACCGAAAAACGATCCTCGCTGTTTGTACGGCGCTGGAAGCCTTGGCCGCCTTGGGTTTGCTGGTGTTTTCGTTGGGGGACCAGTCAGTGGTGTGGCCCGTGTTTGTGTGTCTGGTCATGATTGGTGTGGCCTCGGCCTTTGGCAATCCGGCTGCGTCAGCGCTGGTGCCCAACATGTTGTCGGCAGAAGCATTGCCGCATGGCATCTCGCTCAATTCGATCACGTGGCAAACAGCCTCCATCACGGGCCCTGTGATTGGTGGATTGCTTTATGGCATTGGTGCTCCCGTGGCCTACGGTGCAGCCTTGGCAGGGCAACTTCTTGCCACATTTCTGGTTCTGTTGATTGGCAAGGTGCATCAAGCTGCTGTAACGGAAAGTGAAGTTGGTCTTTCTACCATTCTCGCAGGCTTCAAGTTCATCTGGAGCGAACCCATTGTGCTCGGTGCAATATCACTCGACATGTTTGCAGTGTTTCTGGGCGGTGCCGTGGCACTGTTGCCGATTTATGCCAGCGATATTCTGCATCTCGATTCCGTCGGTCTCGGACTGCTGCGTGCGGCACCCGGTGTAGGCGCGGTAATCGTGGCGCTGTGGCTTTCGGTCTGGGGTATCAAGGACAGGGCAGGGTGGATCCTGTTTATATCTGTAGCGCTCACGGGCATGACAGTTGTCGTGTTTGGCTATTCCAAAATCGCTTGGCTGTCGATTGTCATGCTCGCGCTTTATGGTGCCTTCGACATGATCAGCGTCTACATTCGGGAAGTGTTGATGCAGCTATGGATTCCAGACCGCGTGCGCGGCCGCGTCAATGCCGTGAACAATGTGTTTATCGGCGCATCAAACCAGCTCGGCGAAGCGCGGGCGGGTTTTGCGGCGGCTTTCTTGGGCGCAGTTCCAGCTGCTGTGATTGGCGGTTTCGGCACCATTGCTATTGCTGCTGTTTGGGCCATGCTGTTTCCCAAACTGCGTGACGCCCGCAAACTGGAAGCACCCAAGCAATCATGACCAACGCTCCCGAAATTCAGTTCAATGACGGTGCCGCCTATGAACAGCTCATGGGCCGCTGGAGCAGTCTGGTCGGCATGCAGTTTCTGGATTGGTGCGCCGTTCCAAAACGGCTGGCATGGCTGGATGTAGGCTGCGGCAATGGTGCTTTCACCGAAGTCATTCTACGCTGCGCCAGCCCGCGTGATGTAACGGGCATCGACCCGTCCCCTGGCCAAATCACCTATGCAAAGGCGAGGCCCGGGTGTGAGGGTGCGGCATTCATGATTGGTGATGCGCAAGCCTTGCCTTTCGCCAACGAAAACTTCGATGTGGCGACAATGGCTCTCGTTATCTCTTTCGTGCCTGATCCCTTGCAAGCGGTTCGCGAAATGAAACGGGTGACAAAATCCGGCGGCACCGTCGCCACTTATATGTGGGACCTGCCCGGTGGCGGCGTGCCATTGGCCCCCTTCTACCGTGTGTTGAAAAGCTTGGGTGAACCAGCCCCCATGCCACCACAAGCCAACATGTCGACCTTGCCCGCCCTCGAAAACCTGTGGCGCGAAGCGGGCCTCATCGGAGTGGAGACAACCATTATCCGCATCCCCGTAACCTTCGCGAATTTTGACGAATTCTGGGAAACCAACACCCTGCCTGTAGGACCACAAGCCGAACGCATTCGGACTTTGGATGAAGAGGCGCGCGCGACATTGAAACAGAAGTTGAAGGCGTCCCTGCCCATAGCAACAGACGGCAGTATCACCTACGAAGCTTTTGCCAATGCGGTGAAGGGCAGGGTCTAGGGGACTGCTTGGTCTTCCTTGCAAGCTGTCCCCGATCTTCGGCGCAGGGCTACCGCATATGGTCGAGAAGGGACCTCATCAGCCCTTCGGGCAGCTTCTCCCGGGGAGAAGCGACTCGGTGTTAAAGCGCCCTCAATGTAGCTAGTTTCGGGAGGTATTGCAGTAAGTCGCTTCTCCTCTGGAGAAGCTGTCCGAAGGACTGATGAGGTCCCTTTTGCTCCATATGCGATACCCCCGATCTTCGATGCGAGAAAGATCGGGGACAGTTTGCAAGAATAGAGCAAACAATCCCCTCAGCGCAATCACCTGTCAGGGAGTTCGACCAACCACTCGCCGCTTTCGAAGGCTGCTACAATCGCTGACATTTCATCCGAAAATCTTTCGAAGAGAACCTTGCGGCTTGTATTTCCCCATTTTACCCAAAGCAATCGTGCCAGTCCATTTTCATTCACCAGATTGCGAAAGTCCTTGTCTCTCGAAATGATTATTGCGCCAATTCGCGCGGCATAGGCCAGAATGCTTTCATCTTCGGTACCGATTACGCCGAGTTCATGAACGTGAACTGCGGAAAACCCTTGCGCGCGCAGCCAACGCGCAAGCCTCTCCGGC